>CAZSSQ010000208.1:0-2523 GCA_964609465.1 uncultured Dehalococcoidia bacterium | reverse complement strand
AGGCGCCAGCCGGTCATGGCGTAGGCCTTGGAGAAGCCGCCGAGGAGGATGGTGCGGTCGCGCATGCCGGGCAGGGAGGCGAAACAGGTGTGCTCGACGCCGTACACCAGCCGGTCATAGATCTCGTCTGAGACGACGAAGAGGTCGTGACGCGCAGCCACCTCGGCCACGGCCAGCAGGTCCTGGCGCTCCATGACCGCGCCCGTGGGGTTGGCCGGGTAGCCGAAAAGGATGGCCTTGGTCCGGGGCGTGACACGGCTCTCCAGGTCTTCAGCCCGCACCCGGAAGCCGTTCTCCACGGAGGTGGGCACCGGCACGAAGACGCCCCCGGCCAGGACGACGGCCGGCAGGTAGGCCACGAAGCAGGGGTCCGAGCAGAGGACCTCGTCGCCGTCGTCGAGGATGGCCTCGAACGCGATGGCGAGGCCTTCGCTGACCCCGGTGGTGATGATGATCTCGGTGGCCGGGTCGTAGGAGACGCCGTAGCGGCGGTCCAGATGGGCGGACACCGCCTCGCGCAGCTCCAGGATGCCGAAGTTCGATGTGTAGCGAGTCCGACCCTCCTCGATGGCGCGGATGCCGGCGTTGCGGATCTTGAGGGGCGTGACGAAGTCGGGCTCGCCGACGCCCAGGGAGATGACGTCTTCCATGCTGGCCAGCAGGTCGAAGAAGCGGCGAATGCCCGAGGCCGGAATGGACGCCACCCGCCGCGATGTTTGGCCGCGCAGGGTGCTGTCCGGTTGACGAACGCTATCTGCCATCACTTCTTGACCCCCAGCCATACGTCTCGATGCGGATAATAGTACAGGACAAGGCGCTCCTTGTCTTCCAGGGTGACTTCGAAGACCAGCCTTTCTTGCTGGCGCCACTGGGCGTCGATGCTGGCGACGGCGACGCGGCGGCCCTCGCGCTCCACCCACTGCGGCCGCTCGCCGTAGCGACCGCCGGAGTAGCAGCCCACGCGGATCTGCCCGCCAGCCACCCTACGCCTCCGGGCGCCGCTCCTCGACAAGCTCCAGAACGAGGCGATAGGCCAGGCCGGCGGCGGGCAGACAGACTCTCAGCGGCACATCGGAGGAGCGGTACCGCTGCAACCCGTCGGGCGTGCTCAGGTCCATGCCCGTCAGCTCGCGGCACTGGATGCTGCCCATCTCGTCGCGAAAACGACGGAGGAACTGCTGCGTAAGGGTGTAGCCCTCGGCGTCGGACTGCGTCGGCTCCTCGCGGCCGTGCTTGATGCCGATGCACATGAGGGCGCCGATCACAGCGCCGCAGACCTCGCCGGTGCGGGCCATGCCGCCGCCGAACACGGTGGCGATTCGGGGGACAAGCTCGTTCTCTATTCCCAGTTCCTGGCACACGGCCATTAGCACAGCCTCCGATCAGTGGTAGCGCCGAGCCAAGAGCTGTTGGGCTGGGTTCAGGTCCATGTTCCCTCCTTGACGTCCGGAGGACAGCCCGCAAACATCAACGCTGCCTCTCCGACTCGCCTGCGGCTCGGTGGGGCGAGACGCCCGAGCTACGGTCCTCGCGTCACTCGCCGCCAGCCATCTCCAGACGGTACAGGCCGGCGGGGTCGCGCTGCACAAGCAGGGTGCGGCCAGGGCTGAAGTCCAGCAGGTGCCGGAAGTGGCCGGCCTCCAGGTGATAGTGCTGGTGCGGCGGCGGCACGCAGTTGCAGTCCTCGGCGACGATGCAGGTGCGGAACTGCTGCCCACCCACCACGACGGTGAACTCGTCCATGGGCGGCGGGAACAGGCGCCAGGCGCGCTTGTCGATGAGCATGGAGCCGGTCTCCACGTCCTCGCGCGAGAGCCTGCGACGGTAGGAAGAAGGCACTATCCCTCACCTCCTACAGCGGCGGGCGGGCCTTGTGTGACGCGGTGACCTCCTGCAGCACGGCGTGAGCCACCCTCAAATGCCTGTAAGGTCGTCCTCCGTCAGACGCAGATCCCTCAAGATAGCGGCCAACGTCTTCTTCTTGATCTCCTGGCCAGGATGATTGGGGATCATCGCCCTTCTGCCTGTCGCAGGATCCCACCAAACTTCGTGGCTCCCCTTGCCTTGCCTGTAGAACTCCACGCCCACACGGCGCAGCTTGCGTACGAGCTCGGTGTACCTCAAGCCGTGACCTTCACCATGAGCTCGGCGCGTACGACGGGCGGTTCTTCCCCGGCCTCGAACTCCGGTGGCAGGGGCAGCCCTTTCTCGAGACAAAGCTCAATGATGATCCGAGCCACGTCCTCAACGTTTTCCAGTGCTTCTGCGATGGTCTCGCCTTCGGCATGGCAGCCCTGGAGATCGGGGCAGCTTGCCAGATAGCCTCCCTCCTCTAGGGGTTCGACCTCGACTTTAAGGAGATACCTTTTCATGATTCGTCCCCTAACATGTGGCCCTGGGGAGGTCAGGCCGCCTCATCCGCGTTTGATTATAGCGGTTTACAGCGGCGGGCGGGCCTTGTGCCACTCGGTGGCCTCCTGGAGGGCATAGGCGGCCCGCAGCACCGTCGCCTCGTCGAAGGGT
>CAZSSQ010000207.1:0-2605 GCA_964609465.1 uncultured Dehalococcoidia bacterium | reverse complement strand
AGCGACATCCAAGCCTATCTGGATCACTAGAGGGTTCTTCAGGTGTCGCGCTGCTACCTTCTGCACCCATTCAGGTGTTGTAGCGGAGAAGAGAGTAGTCTGCCGCTCAGTCGCGGTGGCGGCAATTATGCGCTCGACGTCAGGCGCAAACCCGCGGTCGAGCATCTCGTCGGCCTCGTCGAGGACCAGGTACCTTACGGTATCGGGCCGGAGCGACCTCCGAGCCAGGTGGTCGAGGATGCGGCCAGGCGTACCGACGACGATCTGACAGCCCAGTCGAAGGGCCTCTTGCTCCGGCCCAATGGCGTGCCCGCCGCAGAGAACAGCGACACGGATCGCAGTGCCAGCCGTGATCTGCATCAGCACGCCGCCGACCTGCTGCGCGAGCTCGCGGGTCGGCGCCAGAACGAGCGCCTGCAGAGCCCTGCTGCGCTCGTCGATGCTCTCGACGAGCGGAAGTCCGAATGCGAGCGTCTTGCCCGACCCCGAGCACGCTTGCCCGATGACGTCCCTCCCCTGCAGCAGCGGCGGTATGGCGGCTGCCTGAATCGCTGTCGGATGCACGATATGCGTTGCTTCCAGCGCCTTCAAGGAGGAGACGCGAAGCGCGAAATTACGAAATGTTGTCAAGGGCTATCCCTTTCATTAGTGCGCGGGCGGTCTGATACTTGGCGACATCTGATTCCACTGCCAGGCAAGAGGGCCAGACAGTTGCCGTTCGACGTGGACGAGATGAAGCGGGGGAGAGAGGACGGCCACTTCCACAACGAGATCCGAGCGCCACAGTGGGCACATCGGACTTAGGCATCATCCGTTGGGGCCCGTCCGGAGTCTTGTGCGGGAGGTTGTTCGCTGCCCGGGCGTACGTCGGTCGCGCCTCGCCGCTCTCGGTCGGCGGCCAATTCCGCCTCCATGTGCTTGCGCGTTGCGTCTTGCTCTGCCTGCGTTTGCTGCGTGGAGAAGCCCTGCGGTTGCTCGGCGGCTGGCCTCTCTCTGCGGCTGAACAGGCGTCTCAAGAACATCATTCGAACCCTCCGAGTTTCGTTGTGACATCTCCGCCCCACTGCGGATGTCGAGCATCGGCCGGTTCACTCGCAGATCGCCAGCCTGGGGCCGTCCCGAGACTCCTCCCGTTGGATGGTGGTGCCGTCCATCCTATCCGCAAGGTCCCGCTGGACGATGAGCACGTCGCGGCCGTCGACATCATAGATGACGTCGTCCTCTGCCGCCTGGTCGAGAGCCACTTCGAGGCCCTCGGCTGTCTCGGAGGGCGCAGCGCCTGACCGGGCTGGCCGCGTTGCCCCAGTACGTCTCTCAGCAGCTCTTTGGCATCGTCTGTGATGGCAAGCATGAATGGGTCGTTCTTTGCGGCGAGCCCGCTAGGGCCCCGCTGTAAGGACCGCCGCGACAGCCCGAGGTTCCGATGCGCCGTGAGCCGCTACGAACAGGACGCGGATCTCGTGCCACTTGGCCTGCTTGGCCGCTTCTAGTTCTCGAATGCGGGGGACCTTGTCAGCGAAACGTGATAGCCGCAGGTTAGCGATCTGTGCCGTGATCGCGTTCACCTCCTGCAGCAGGCGGCGATGCTCATCGCTCCGTTGGTCGACGGCTGGGGCGGAGAAAGCATCTGTGCCCGTATCCCCACGTTCCGCGTTGGCGATGCGCCGCAACACGATGCGAAGGCCGGCCTCGCCTTGCTCCACGTCGATGGTCAGGCCCCAGAGGTCAGGTGCGACTCCTGCGGCGACGACGAGCACAGGGCGACCCCTGTGTTGGAAGGTCAGGTCGCCGGCCCTTACTTCGTCGAGGGCCAGCGTATGCTGGTGATTGGCGACGCCCAGGCGCAGGATCTGCTTCTCCGCCCGTCCTTCTAGGAACGCGGCGAGCGCGGCCTTGGCTTGTTCAGAGACCTGCATACGGTGCTCCTCTCGAAGCGCGACAGGAATGCCCCAGTGCTGGTCCCGGCCAAAGGCCGCATCTCCCTGGCACGATCACTGGGCAAGGAAGGGCTGGCAGCCTTGCTACTGGCAACCAGCGACACCGCCGCTTAGTAGCGACTGCGCGCTGGCTCCCGCGCCGCGTAGCAGGTACGGCAGTACACAGGCCGGTCACCGCGCGGTTCGAAGGGGACTTCTGTCCGCTGGCCGCACTCGGCACAGACGGCCGGGTACATCGGCCGTGACGAGGAGCTGTAGCCCCCCTCGCCACGCTCGGCCTTGCGGGCCTGGCGGCAGGATGAGCAGCGCTTGGGCTCGTTGGTGAACCCGCGGCTGGCGTGGTACTCTTGGTCCTCGACGGAGAACGTGAACTGGGCGCCGCAGTCGACGCAGGTTAGCATCTTGTCGGTGTAGGACACTCGACGACCTCCTCTTGGGGGAACTTCCTTGTCGTCGAGTGCGGAGCGAATCGAGGGTTTGTTCGCGGCGAACTGAGGACGAGGAAACTCGCTTCTTGTTACATACCCTACCACATTATCGGCAGGGTCGCAAGGCGTCTTCACTGCGGGCCAGGGTGCTGCCAACTCATGCCCGTGGTGCAGGAGCAGTGACGCAGCCCGCCGGCGATGGAGAGGCCGGAACAGGCGCCCCGTTGGGGTTACAGGGCC
>CAZSSQ010000206.1:0-2653 GCA_964609465.1 uncultured Dehalococcoidia bacterium | reverse complement strand
CCTGTGGGATTCATCCTGCCGTGTTCAACCAGGGGACGGTTGCCGTGACGCCAGCTAACCTGCCGAGCGTGGCCGACCTGCCTCGCGGCCACGATTTCCCGGCGGCCCACTTCCGGCTGGGCGCCGATGACGTCCGGCGCTACCTGAACGCCGTCGAGGACCGCTCCAGCGCCTACGGGCAGGGGCCCGAGGGCCCGGCCTGGGTGCCTCCGCTGGCCGTGGCTGCGCTGGCCCTGCGCGTCACCCTGGAGCAGGTGGGGCTGCCGCCGGGCGCCCTTCACGCCAGCCAGGAGGTGGAGTTCCGGCGCCCCGTCTCTGCTGGCGCATCCCTGTGCTCGCGGGCCCGGGTGGCGCAGCGGTCCGAGATGCGGGGCGCCGTCGTGTCCGTCATCGAGTTCGAGGTCGAAGAGGAGGGATCGCCCGGCCCCGCCGTGGTAGGGCGGGCCACCGTCATAGCGCCCCCTGGGGAGGCGCCCTCGTGAGCGCCGAAGGCGTCCCTGAGGTGCCGCCGCTGTCGCGCCGAATCACCCAGGAGGGAATCCGGGGCTACGCCGAGGCCTCCGGCGACTACAACCCTGTCCACGTCGACGAGGAGTACGCCCGCGCGACTCCCTTTGGCGGCACCATCGCCCACGGCATGCTGGTGCTGGCCTACCTCTCGGAGATGATGGCTGGCGCCTTCGGCCACGACTGGCTGGCCGGCGGACGCCTGAAGGTGCGCTTTCGGGCGCCGGCCCGCCCCGGCGACACACTGACCGCCCGGGCCGAGTCCCGGCAGGCCCGCCAGGCGTCCGGAGAGCGCGTTTTCGAGTACGGCATCGAGTGCTGCAATCAGAGGGGCGAGACCCTGGTCTCGGGCACGGCCGGGGTCGTCGTGGCGCGCTCCCGGTGAGGGCCATGGAGGAAGAAGAGCGGCGCCGCGTTGCCCGCGGGTGCTTCGGCTGCGGCGACCTGAACCCGAAAGGTCTAAAGCTGGCCTTCCGCCTGGAGGACGGCGTCGCCGTGGCCGAGTTCGACCCTGCCCCGTACCATCAGGGCTTCCCCGGCCACATGCACGGCGGCCTGGTAGCCACCATCCTGGACGAGGCCATGGGCTGGGCAGTCTACGGTAAGGGCATCTGGGCCATGACGGCTCGTATGCAGGTGCGATTCCGCCAGCCCGTGCCCCTGGACCGGCGTTTGCGGGTCAGCGCCCGCGTCACAAACCAGCGCCAGCGCCTCGTTCAAGCGTGCGCCGAGCTGCGTGACGAGGGTGGCACCCTGCTGGCCGAGGGCGAGGGCGCCTTCCTCCGCGTCACCCCCGAGAAAGGCCGGGAGCTTGAGGAGCTCTACCGCGCCGCCCGGGCCTCCCCCGGCTCGCCCGCCTGAGGGATGTTTCGACTGGCCTCTGGGTAGCTGCCCACGCTATCATGGAAGGGAGGCCTTCTTGAGACTACGGTCGGGCCTCCCATCGTCGTATCTAGGCAGGACGAGTATTGGCGCGACGCATAATCCTCTATTCGGGCAAGGGCGGCGTCGGGAAGACCACGGTCGCTGCTGCGACCGCCCTTCGCGCCGCCGAGCTCGGCTACCGCACCGTCGTCCTCAGCACTGACCCCGCTCACAGCCTGGCCGACGCCTTCGGCACGCCGCTGGGGCCGGAGCCTGTCCCGGTGGCGTCCAACCTCTGGGGCCAGGAGACTGACGTCTATTACAACCTGAGGCGCTGGTGGGGCACCGTGCACAACTGGCTGCGGGCCCTCCTGCTCTGGCAGGGGGTGGACGAGATGGAGGCGGACGAGGTGGCGGCCGTCCCCGGCATGGAGGAGCTGGCCAACCTCCTCTGGGTTAACCACCACCACGAGAGCGGCGACTACGACGTCGTGGTGGTGGACTGCGCCCCGACCGGCGAGACCCTGCGCCTCCTCAGCTTCCCCGATTCGGCCCGCTGGTGGATCGACAAGCTACTGCCCATCCAGCGTCGCCTCTCACGGGTGCTGCGGCCCATGATGCGCCCCCTCACGAGCATGCCCGTCCCGGAGCAGGAGGTCTTTGACGCCGTCGAGGACCTGGTGCGGCAACTGGGCCGGCTACACGCCGTGCTGTCGGACCGGGGGCTGTCCTCCGTGCGCCTGGTGGTCAACCCGGAGAAGATGGTGATCCGGGAGACCCAGCGCACCTTCACCTACCTGAACCTGTACGGCTACGTGACCGATGCCATCGTGTGCAACCGCGTCCTCCCGGCCAGCGTCGGTGATGGCTTCTTCGCCTGCTGGAAGGAGGCTCAGGCGGGCTATCTGCACCTCATCGACGAGGCCTTCGCGCCGCTGCCCGTCCTCAGCATCCCCCTCCTCCGGGACGAGGTGACGGGCCTGGAGGCCCTGCGCGAGATGGCCGGGCACCTCTTCGGCGCTGACGACCCCACACGCATCTACTACCCCACCGTGGCCCACGAGGTGCGGGTGGAGGACGGCGGCTTTGTCCTCAGCCTGGGCGCCCCCTTCGCCACCAAGGACGAGGTGTCCCTGGCCCAGCGGGGCGACGAGCTGTCGGTGCAGGTGGGGGCCCACCGGCGCAGTATCCTTCTCCCCCGCGTCCTCTCCGGCCTCCGCGCCGCCAGCGCCCGCATGGACGGCAGCCGCCTCAACGTCTACTTCCCGCGTCCGAAGCAGCG
>CAZSSQ010000205.1:1557-2698 GCA_964609465.1 uncultured Dehalococcoidia bacterium | reverse complement strand
CGATCAGCCCAGCGAGGGAACTGACGTTGACGATGGTCCCCGCGCGTCGCTCGCGCAGATGCGGCAGCACCGCCCGGCAGACGCGCAGCATGCCGAAGAAGTTTGTCTCGAATAGCTCCTGGGCCTCGTCAATCGAAGTGTCTTCCACGGCCCCGCCGAAGCCAAAGCCGGCGTTGTTCACCACCGCATCCAGCCGGCCGGCCCGCGCCAAGACCGTCGCCACCCCTTGGCGGACCGAGTCCTCGTCGGTCACGTCCATCGGGATCATCTCGAACGGTTCTTCTGCCCCGGGTTGGGGCCGGCGGCTCGTACCGAATACCTGGTACCCCCGCCGGGCCAGGTGCCGGGCACATGCCTGCCCAATCCCCGACGAGGCCCCGGTGATCAGCACAACCTTGGGTTTCACGTCGCCCATCGAATTGCCTCCGCGTTCCCTGTCGCGAGCGCCGACTTCTTTTGGCGCGCCGCTAGAACTTGGGCAACGCTGAGACAGCCCTAGCCAGGTTGGGGTGGTCGACCACGAAGCGGAGCTCTAGCAGGTATAGGATCTTGGCGAGGTCCTTGATTGCACTCAATGGTCCCTCGCGAGCTTCGAGCAACTGGACCGCCTCCTCGCGCAAGTCGTTGACATAATCCCCAACCGAGCTGCTATCCACTAGCTTCTCCAGGTACCTGACGATCTCTTCATACTCCCCTTTGTCCAGCCAGATACCTCTGCACTTGGAGCATATGTCGACGGCAATAGACGTGTCGCCGTAATGGACCGTCGTCATCGGCAGGGCGTCCCTGGGACACGAGTAGCGCTGCTGTCTCCGCGCCCGGAACTTGCCAATGTCCTTCCACAGATCGAAGTCGATCCAGCAGTAGTCGCCCTGGGACTCCTTGTCCTTGAGCACCCGTAGCTGGTCTTTGTCATACCAGGTGCCGCCACAATGGGCGCAGCTCTGCACCCGGACACCGCCGATGGCGACAGTCTCAAGGGGCTTGTGACACTTCGGGCATTCCATAAGTGCTCTTCCTCTCTAGGGACCGAGTCCCCAACTGCTGGCTACGGCCACGGGACGAGCCACCGGACGCCGTCCGGCCCCGCTTCCGCCGACCATCCGGAGATCACCTGGGTCTCGATGAGCCACCAGCGGTA
>CAZSSQ010000205.1:0-1457 GCA_964609465.1 uncultured Dehalococcoidia bacterium | reverse complement strand
GTTGCGGGAGGCGCCCTGGGCGACGGGCTGGATCGGATGGCCGTAGCGACCTAGCAGGCTGCGGCTGACATTGAGCAAGAACTCCGGCGTGATACCTTCCCTGCCCGGCGGGAATCCGCTCGACTCGAAGCGGCGCACATTGTCCGAGGAGTTGAACGTCTCCCAGTAGATCTGGGGGGCGAAGCCCTGGGTGAAGGAGGCGAACTCCGCCAGCGGGACCCTGCTGAGCGCCCAGGGCCGTGGGTCGAGGGACACGTAGAGGGCAGCCCCAGGCTGCCGTTTTCGAAACTCGCGCCCGAAGGCCAGCGCGGCCTGGGGCGTGCCCTGCCAGAAGCCCGCGTGCGGCTCCAGATCGACGGTGACGCTTCGCGCGCCGGCGGCGATGACCTGCGCGCACATCTCGGCCTCCCGCTGCGGCTCCAGCCCCTTGACCACGCACCAGGCGTGGAACGGAACGCCGTACGTCTCGTAGTAGCTGGCCAGGACGCCCACCTGGTCCGCCCCCCAGACGCCGTAAAGGGACGCGTCGTAGCGCGACATCCAGTCGGTGCCGTCGTGCGTCTTCAGTAGGAGCCCCAGGTTGTAGTGGGCCAGCACGGAGGCGATCTGCTCTGGCGGGCCGTCGCGGGAGAATTGCCAGGCCCAGGCCAGGTTCCGGTTCCCACTGGCGCGGCCGCGTTGGGGGGCAGGCGGCCAGGGGGGAGGGGGAGTGCAGGTGAAGCCGAGGCCGGCGGCCGCGGCGAGGGCCGCCCCCATGCCCAGCAACCGTCGTCTGCTGATGCGCCGCCCGAGCAACATCTCCTGCCTGCCTTAGCGAACCCCTCCGAAGGACGGAGGTTCCTGCCAGCCAACGGTCCGCGCTCTTTCGACGCGGACAGGTGAATAGGTTGGCAGCGGCCGCGGTGGTTGTCAAGCCGGGTGTTGGGGTTGTGAGGTGCGTTCTGGCGCCTAGGGCGACCAGCAGCGGCCGTCGTCGCCGCAGATGTCGTACGCCTCGATGACCGGCCGATCGGGTTCGTCGCCGAAGGGGCTGGAGAGGGCTCTTGGCCCTCGCACGAGGCCGGAGACGGTGAGCCGGCCGGATAGCTCTGGCGGGGTCCAGAAGTCGATAGCGACGGTGGCCTTGTCTTGCTGAACGGCGGCTCTTTCTCGGCGCACGGGGGCGCAGTAGAATTTCGGGGAGCAGCGAGGCCATCGCCTCCCGGCCGCGACTTCACGTGTACCCCGGGGCAGCCTGCACCGTCGTCCGGGGCCGCTGGAGGGGGCTAGCTGAGGGCTGAGGAGGGAATCTTCTATGGAGCGACCGGTCAGCTACTACTCGCAGGGCGCCAGGATCAGCGCCGTCCTCTATTCTCCGGACAAGGCCGGGCACGACCGGCGCCTGCCTGCCGGCCAGGCAGGGCTGCCCGGCATCGTCCTCTGCCATGGGTTCACCGGCATCAAGGAGCTCATCCTGC
>CAZSSQ010000204.1:0-2778 GCA_964609465.1 uncultured Dehalococcoidia bacterium | reverse complement strand
GACCGGGCGGAGCTGGACAAGAAGAACCTCACCTACACCACTCCCCCGCTCCAGCAGGACCTGGAGGTCACCGGCCACCCCGTCGTCCACCTCTTCGTCTCCTCGACGGCCACCGACGGCGCCTTCTTCGTCTACCTGGAGGACATCGACGAGAACGGGGTGGTCAATTACATCAGCGAGGGCGATCTCAAGGCCTCGCTGCGAAAGCTTGAGCCCAGACCATGGAAACCGGACCTCCCCTGGCACCGCTCCTACGCGGAGGACGCGACTCCACTGACGCCCGGCCAGGTGGAGGAGATAGTCTTCGACCTACAGCCCACGTCCAACGTGTTCCTGAAGGGCCACCGCCTCCGGGTCTCCATCGCGGGCTGGGACGAGGGGCACTTCCCTGCGCCGCAGTTCGACCCGCCGCCCACCATCAGCATGTACAGGGACAGCCTACACGCCTCCTACATAGAGCTGCCAATTATCGGCCCGGTGGCGCAGATAGCTCCGCCGCCCTCAGCGCCGGGGGTCGTGGCGCTGCCGAGCACAGGCAGCGGCCCGGAGGACGGCGGTTTGCAGTGGACGCCGGTGGCCTGGCTGCTGATCGGCAGCGGCGGGGCAGCGGCAGCGGGTGTGCTCTGCATCCGGTTCGCCAGGGGCGGGCGGCGCAGTTGAGGCGCCGCTGGCCCTACGGCGACCCGCCGAGGAAAGGGAGGAGCTCATGAACAGACATACCTGGTCGATCTTCCGGTTCTCTGGCCTAGCACTGCTCCTGCTGGTCATGAGCGTGTCCGTGGGCCATGCCCAGCCCCAGACCGAGCAGAAGGTGAGTGCCCCCGGCCAGTACTCCGGCTACACCTCCCCTGAGTACGAAAGCTGGACCACCACCTCCCAGTACGTCGCGATGCGCGATGGCGTCCGCCTCGCCGTGGACGTCTACATGCCGGCGGAGGGGCCGGCGCGGGACAAGTTCCCCGCCATCCTGATCATGACCCCCTACCACCGGGCCAGCGTGACGGACACGGGGGAGATCCTGACCCCGCTCAACTCGGAGCCGGCGGAGCGCCCCGAAGGACTTCCTCAGCTCCTGTCCTACGGATACGTCATCGTGGTGGCCGACGTGAGAGGCACGGGCGCCTCCTTCGGGTTTCGCTCCACTGTCTTCTCGCCAGAGGAGCAGGCGGATGGCAATGACCTGCTCGACTGGATCGCGGCCCAGCCCTGGTCGGACGGCAACGTGGGTATGATCGGGGCGTCTTACAGGGCGATCACACAACTTCTCTACGCAGGCAACGGGAATCCCGCCCTGAAGTGCATCGTGCCCCGTCACGCCCTGTTCGATCTTTACGACACGGTGTATCCGGGTGGGCTTCCCAACAACTTCTTCATCTCCAGGTACAAGCTGTCCGTCCAGTTTCTGGACGGCAACCTGGCGTTACCGGACCTTGGCATCTGGCCCAGCAAACCCGTGGATGAGGATACCGATGGCAGCCTGCTCGCGGAGGCTACGAAGGAACACGAGCGTAGCTTTGACATGACCGCGCTGGCGCCGCTGCTGCCCTTCCGTGACAGCACGTACTCGCTGGAGGGCGATGGGGTACTCGGCTATAGCGACTTGGACCCCGCCGGCCGTGCGAGCGAGATCGAGGATTCAGGCGTGCCCATCTACCACATGGCCGGGTGGTTCGACAGCTTCACCCGCGACACCCTCACGATGATGACCAGCTTGAGCAACTCGAGCAAACTGCTCGCCGGTCCTTACAATCACCTCCAGGGTTTCGAGGGCGCCCCCATCGAGTACCTGCGCTGGTTCGACTGGTGCCTCAAAGGCGTCGAGAACGGGATTGACAAAGAGCCTCCCTACTACATCTACACCATGGGCAGCGACGAGTGGCGCTTCGCCGACCAGTGGCCCCTGCCCGAGCAGCAGTTGACGCCCTACTACTTCGGCACGGCCAATTCCATCACGACGACCAAGCCCACGGAGGCCAGCGCCTTCGACGAGTACCTCACGGACTACACCAGCCGGTCGGGTCTGGGCACGCGCTGGCTGTGCGCGGCCGGCAGTGTAAGCGAGTGCGAGTACGGCGATCGGGCTGAAGCCGACAAGCGCAACCTCACCTACACCACTCCCCCGCTCCAGCAGGACCTGGAGGTCACCGGATACCCCGTCGTCCACCTCTTCGTCTCCTCCACGGCCACCGACGGCGCCTTCTTCGTCTACCTGGAGGACATCGACGAGAACGGCGTGGTCAACTACATCAGCGAGGGAGAGCTGAAGGCCTCGCTGCGAAAGCTTGACCCCAGGCCGTGGAAACCGGACCTGCCCTGGCACCGCTCAAACGCGGAGGACGCGACTCCTCTGACGCCGGGTCAGGTGGAGGAGATAGTGATCGACCTGGAGCCCACCTCCAACGCGTTCCTGAAGGGGCACCGGCTGCGCGTGTCCATAGCCGGCTGGGACGAGGAGAACTTCGGTGGGCCACAGTTCGACCCACCGCCGACCCTCAGCATGTACAGGGACAGCGCCCACGCCTCCTACATAGAGCTGCCGATCATCGGCGCGGTGGCGCAGATAGCTCCGGCGCCGTCAGCCCCGGCGGGGGTGGTGGCGCTGCCGCGCACGGGCAGTGGGCCGGGGGACGGCGGCTTCGGGTGGACGCCGGTGGCCTGGCTGCTGGTGGGCAGCGCTGGGGCAGCGGCAGCGGGTGTGCTCTGCATCCGGTTCGCCAGGAGCTGGCGGCGCAGCAGCCAATAAGCTAGCTCCGCGAGACAGGGAGAGGCGGCGGGTCC
>CAZSSQ010000203.1:0-2862 GCA_964609465.1 uncultured Dehalococcoidia bacterium | reverse complement strand
CCTACGGAGCCGCCCCACTTCAGCCCACGAACCAGAAGAGGGCAAAGAAGAGCGGTAGAAACACCAGCGAGCCGCCCTCGTTGGCCAGCCCGTCGGCCAGGCGGAAACGCCCCTCACGGTCGCCACGCGCACGGAGCGCCGGCATGAGGCGCGGGACAGCCTCGCGGTAGCGCCGGTACTCCTCGCCGAAGCGGGTCAAGAGGAAGCCTTCCTCGTAGACAATCGCCCCGGCGTAGACCAGACCCAGCATGACCGCCACGGCGAGGACGGCGTACCAGAGGCCGGACATGCCGGCGAAGGCCAGGACGCCGAGGACCGTGCCCAGGTACATGGGGTTGCGGACGCGGGCGTAGGGGCCGGCCGTGACCAGAGCCTCGCCGGCGGGCTCGCCGCCACGGGCCGGCCGGCCCACGAAGCCGGCCGCCCAGACGCGCCAGCCCTGGGTGGCCAGCACCACCGCTCCCAGCAAGCCGTAGGCCCACGGCGGCACCGACGAGCCAGCGAGCGCCTTCAGCGCCAGGGCCAGCCCCAGCGAAGCCAGGTTCCAGAGCCCGCGCGTAAGGTAGGCAAGACGGAAAACCGTGCCGGTCATCGAGCAGGGATTATAGGATCTAGCGGCGCCCCCGACAACCGACCGTCGCCCGGCAGACGCCTACCGGCCGTAGGCCAGGCGCTCGGCCAGGTAGGGGGGCAGGCCGGCCTCCCGGATCTTGCGCTGGGCCTTCTCAAGGTCGTACTCCACCCTGTGCAGGGTGAGGGTACGGGCGTCGCTGTCGAAGACAACGTAGGAGGCGCGGGGGTCGCCGTCCCGCGGCTGTCCCACGCCGCCCGGGTTGATGATGAGCCGGTCTTCGCCCAGCTCAAGGGCATCGCCATCCAGCAGCGGGACCATCGTCGGCAGCGATCCCTCCTCCTCCGCCGCCACAAAGGGGACGTGCGAGTGACCCACCAGGCCATAGGGCGTCTCTTGGAGCCGGAGGTGCTCCGCGGCGGCGTCAGCCGAGAGCAGATACTCCCACTCGGGCCAGCGCAGGCTGCCGTGCACCATAGTGAAGTCCTCCTCCACCACCACAAAGGGCAGCGACGAGAGGTAGCGGTGGTCCTCCGCCGAGAGGTGCTCGCCTGTCCAGGCCGCCGCTTGAGCGGCCACGGGGTTGAAATCACCCGTGCCCAGCTCGCCGACGGCCGCCAGGTCGTGGTTGCCGACCACCGCCGTGTGCGGGTAGCGCCGCAGGAGGGCGATGCAGGCCGCGGGGTCCGCCGCGTAGCCCACCACGTCCCCCAGGCACCAGAGGCGGTCGATGGGGCCGCCGCTGGCGGCGTGGGCCAGCACCGCCTCAAAGGCCTCGAGGTTGGAGTGAACGTCGGCAACTATGACTGTCCGCATCCCCTGACCCGCGACACCCTGAGCCAGCAATCCACGGTGGTCCTACAGGACTCTTCACTATATCAGTCAGACCCATTGGCCGCCCACAATTCGCTTGGGTGAGCGCACTGGGCTGCTACCTGCACAAAGAGAGCGGCGGCACGATGGCCGCCGCCTTCTGCTTGCCGAGTGGCCGGTCTACCTCCGGCTGCGGGCCTTCGCAAGGCCAGCCAAGCCGCCTGCCGCTAGCAGGGCGCCTCCTGCGGCCAGCGCGTACCACCAGCTCGGCCCACCGCTGCCTTGCTCGGTCAGCAGGCCGCCGCTGCCGGTTGCTGGTAGCTGCCGAGCAGGCGCTATGACTGGCGGTTCCTCTACCGCTTCGATACGATAGAGGACACTCCCAATGTCGCCCGTGACGTAGATCCCTCCCGATTGGCCGACCGCCACGCCGTTGAAGCCCCAGATTCCCGGGAAGCCCGGTGTGCCCTCAGCGCCGAGCTGGAGCCCTTCTGCTATCGTGCTTACTTCGCCCGTTGCAGGGTCGATGCGCGAGAGGCGCCCGGCCCCGGCCTCCACGACCAGCAGGCTCCCGCCCGGCGTCAGCGCGAGGCCTTCGGGAGAGGAGAGACCCGTCGCCACCGGCACCGGCTCCGACAGCGCCTCCCGGTCCGCCACGATCTGCAAGACCCTTCCGGCACCCCACTCGCTCACCCACAGGTCATCGTCGGTGGCCGCCAGGCCTGCAGGCGTGTCAAGGCCCTCGGCCAGCGTCTCCCGTACTTCAGGGTCTGCGGCGCTCACGCGGACGACACTAGTGAGACCGGCGACGACGAGATCGCCATTGAATCGAATTGCGTTCAGCGGGAAGGTGAAGTCCAGGTGCTGTGCTACCTCGCGCGTGTCCGGATTCCAAACCTGCACCGCACTGCCAAACCACGACGACAACACCAAGTCGCCGCCATCCGCAAACACCGTCTGTGGACTTGTGATGCCTCCAGGAATCGCAATGTAGTTCCGTTCGACGCTCCTTTGCTCGCCGGTGGACCCGTCGAACTCACGAAGGTTCCAGAGGTCGGCCACGAATACGGACTCGCCACCAGCGCGGGGTAGAACGGCAACGCCTACAGGCGCGATCATGCCGCCCGCGCTCACCGTCCGCGTCGTGCCATCGGGTAGGACCTCCAAGATCGAACCGTCCTGGGCATTTGCGACGAAGAGGCGATCATGGGAGTCGAATGCAATGTTGTCCAGCCCAGGTAGCCCTGTGGCTATCACCTCCTTGCTGCCGGTCTCCATGTCCACGCGTAAGATCTCACCCCTCATCTGGTCGCCAACGTGCAGGCACCCCTGAGAATCGAACTTGACTGCCGCCGGAACGCCAAATCCGTCGGCCACCACCGTCACCGCGCCCGTGTCGACGTCGATGCGCACCACCTCGCCCTTGGTCCAGATCGGACCGTAGAGGAACCCGTCAGGGCCCCAGTCCATGCCGTTCA
>CAZSSQ010000202.1:2257-2937 GCA_964609465.1 uncultured Dehalococcoidia bacterium | reverse complement strand
CCACCATCGAGAGGGCGGCCTGGGCCCTCAGCCGGTGGCTGGCGTACCTGGAAGAACTCGGCCCAGGAGAGAGCTAGTGGTCATGAAAGAATAGCTTTGGATCCCACCCGTAGGGGCGCAGCATGCTGCGCCCCTACGGGTCCGACCCTACAGGTCGAGCGTCTACCCTGCCGCCTGCTGCTCCCGGGTGGTGCCCAAACCTCGTAGGGGCCGACCTTCAGGTCGGCCCTGGGCGGGCCGGGGCGCGATCAGCGCCTCTTACCACCCGGCTTCTGCGAAGCACCTTGCAGCGTACCTCGATGAAGTCGGCTTGCTCTTCAACAAGTGCGGGAGCCCGTACCTGTTCCGGGACACGCCCACGGCGCTGGTTGGAGCCCAGACGACGCCGCATCAGCAACTCATCCGTGATCGGCCATCCAAGGCTTCCGCTCGATAAGGTGCTCTAGGTGCTGCAGGACAGCGTCCATGCGGCGGTGGTATTTGTTCACTTCATCGCTCGCACCAGCCAGCCCTTGAACTGTGAGGCCTGCGTCGCTCCAAAGGCGTTGGGCCTCGAACGCCGACAGACTACAACTTGCATGGTCTCGTAGGAATCGTTCCCATTTCAGGGCCAGAATCCGCCACCTCGATAGCTGCAACTCATCGCTTTGCACGACCGGTATCTTCAGCATGTCTTTGAG
>CAZSSQ010000202.1:0-2247 GCA_964609465.1 uncultured Dehalococcoidia bacterium | reverse complement strand
CAGGTGATCGAACTGCCCAAGAATCTGTTCGCGGCGGGTGTCTTCTCGTTCGCGGGCAATCCCCAATCGGCGAGCGTGGTTGACGGGGGCCCACATGACGTTCCACGCAAACAGCAGCAAGACAGCTCCAGCCAATGAGACGGCTGCAGCCCCGAATCCTATCAGTACCTTTTCCCATGATCCGCCCGGTAGCAGCAGGCCGAGGATCACCCCGATTGTCGCGCCGCTGGGAATCACGACCATGTCCCATGGAGCCTGTTCGCGGGCATAGTCGATACTTGCATGCCACGCTTCGCGAATTCGGTCTTTCCAGTAGCTGCGCCATCCCATCCCGACCACCTACCTACCGAACCACCGTGCCTACGGTGGACCGTGCCACCATCCGGCGTCATCGCTCGCCACGCGGCTACCCTATCATGGATTTCGCATGAAGCATACTGTCCCGGAAGAAGCTGGCCCGCAGAGACCCTTCGCTTTGCTCAGAGTGACTAACCGCTGCAGCGCTACCCCGTTGCCTCCTGCTCCCGGCTGGCGCCGTGGCGGAAGATGTTGCGGGCGATGAACGAGGGCTCGGCGTCGGCGCGCGCCTGGAGGAGGTCGGCCTTCAGGGCGTGGGCCTCGCGGGCGCTGGGGCCATCCTCGCCCTCTCCAAAGAGGACGAAGTCGACCAGGTGGACGGCACGCTGCACGTTTCGCGGGCCGCCCGCGGCCTGTAGCGCCCGTGCGCGCTCCAGCAGGGGGCCGGCGCCGCCCGCCACCGCGATCACGTCCTGGCCGGTCTCGGCGCGGGTGCTGGGGAAGAGGTTGCCGGGGTTGCCATCGAACCAGCCGCTGTAGCGGCGCAGGATGCCGTGCACCACGAAGCGGGGGCAGCCGTAGATGGGCACCAGGTAGGGCTTCTCCTTCAGGTCTGCGGGCAGGTCCACCTCCTCCAGGATCTGCTCGTGCCACTGGCCGGCGTTCAGGCGGCGGACCACCTCGTCCTCCAGGTATCGCAGGGCGCGGGCGGTCCCCAGGAGCAGGTCCTGGGCCCCCTGGCGGTCCAGCAGGGCGCCGTGGCCGGGGACGACGTGCTCCGGCTCCAGGGCGGCCATCTCTTCCAGAGCCTCGGCCCACTCCAGGGCGTAGCGCTGCACCTTGAAGGGGTTGCCCACGTTCGGGCATGACCAAACGACGAAGTCGCCGGCGATGACCGTTCGGCGCTCGGGCACCCAGACCCAGGTGGCGTCGTCGGTCTCACCGATGCCGTGGCGGCATTGGAGGGTGAGGTCGCCCAGGCGGAGGGAGAGGCGATGGTGGTAGGTGAGGGTAGGCGGGTACTGGACGCTGGGGAAGGCTTCGCGGTCCGGCGGCACGGCGAACTGGATACGGTTGATGTGGTCGTGCTGGCCGTGGAGGCGCCGGTAGCGCGCCAGGCGGTCGAGGACGCGCTCGTGCCCCACGATCTGAGGCGGGGCGTCGCCGCGCTGGGCGGCGTCCTCCAGCAGGGGACCCGTCCCGAAGGCGTGGTCGGCGTGGCCGTGCGTGTAGATGACGAAGCGCAGGGGCGCCTGGCTGCGCGCGCGCAACTCCCTGAGAACGCGGGGCCCGTTTTGTAACAACGCTGGGTCCACCACCGCCGCGCCGTCGTCGGTGAGCACCAGGGTGGCGTTCCCGAAGCCCGGCACCATCCAGATGCCGCTCGTGACCTCCTGAGGCTCCCCGCTGACGGCGGGCAAGCCCACAAGCCGCTGCAGTGGCTCTCCGGCCGATGTCATGGCATTCCTCCCGCTTGCTGAAGCATCTGGAGGCGTCCCTCCACGTAGTCGGTCATGAGGCGGAGGCCGTCCGGGGAGCGCATGGTCTCCCAGAAGCAGTCCTGCTCCAGCTTGAGGCCCTGGAGCAGCGGGAGCTGGACGCCCTCGTGGATGCACTTCTTGACCTGGGCAACGCTAACCGGGGGCCGTTCGGCCAGGGCGCGGGCGAAGGCCATGACGCCCGGCATCAGGTCCTGGGGGTCGAACGCCTTGTGGATGAGCCCGATGGCCTCCGCCTCGTCGGCCGTCACCAACTTGCCCAGGAGGATCATCTCCAGGGCCTTGGCCGTCCCCAGGAGCCGGGCCATGCGCTGGGTGCCGCCGGCGCCGGGCAGGATGCCGACCAGCACCTCGGGCAGGCCGATGAAGCCGGCGCGGGCCATGAATCGGAAGTCGCAGGCCAGGGCCAGCTCGCAGCCGCCGCCGGTCGCGATGCCGTTGATGGCGGCGA
>CAZSSQ010000201.1:0-2955 GCA_964609465.1 uncultured Dehalococcoidia bacterium | reverse complement strand
TAGGGGACGGCGCTGAGGCAAGCGTCGACTCCAGTCAGCAACTGCTCGACGGCCTTCGGGTCGGTCACATCCAGATGCGCTGGCTCCGCTATGCCCTTGCCAGCCAGCCTGTCGACACGCTCTGCGGCTCGTCGGGCAATCTCCAGATCGCGGTCGGCAAGGATGACGCGGCGTGCGTCGCCCCAGCGGGCCATGTCGTAGGCAGCCGCAATGCCTTGCCGACCCGCTCCAAGAACAGCGTAGGTGTACGGCATTCTTCCTTACCTCCATGGCAGCGCTCGCGATTCGAGTCCGGGAGGAGCTGGCCGGTGTGAAGGGCCGCCGGAGAGCTCGGCCCACGAGCAGTCCGTCAATTGGAGCTCACTGGGGCTCATGATCGCCTCGACCTGATGACGACGGTCAGGCCGTACACGACGGAAACCTGGCCCCCCCAACCGGTGCGGCTACTTGTCTATCACCGCCTCAACGATCGGCTTGAGGAAGGCGTTGTCGTCCCACGCATCGTCTCCCTCACCGATGCGAACGGCAACGATATCCAGGCTGGGAATGACGTAGATGCGCTTCGTCTGGAAGCCGTCCGCAAAGAACATGTCCTTGGGTACGTCCGGGAAGGGCAGCAGCCACCAGTAGTAGCCGTACGACGGGTTCTCCCACTGCGATGGTTCGGTCGATTCCTCGACCCAGTTCTCCGGCACCACCTGCTTGTCATTCCAACGACCGTTTCTGAGAAAGAGGTAGCCGAAGCGAGCGAAGTTGCGGGCTGTCGTGATGACGCAGCAGAAGGTCAACGTATGGCCTGCTTCGTCGGTGACCCACCGGGCCCCCTTCATGCCGATCGGTCCGAAGAGCTTCTCCTGGGCGTACTGGCCGGCCTCCATGCCGGTTGCCGCTTTGATGATGGCGGAGAACAGTTGCGTGTCGCCGCTGGAGTAGTACCAGTCATCCCCCGGGTCGTGGAGGCGAGGCCGACTGATGGCGTAGCCTGTCTGGTCATAAGATGTGATCATTGCGATCACGTCGCTCTCTTCGTAGTAGTCCTCGTTCCACAGCAGCCCCGAGTCCATCGATAGCAGGTGGCGCAGGGTTATCTCTTCCCTGCGGGTCCCACGCCACTCGGGGATGAAATCGGCCGCGCTCTCATCGACGCCCTTGATCTTCCCCTCGCTGATAGCGATGCCGACGAGGGCGTCTGTCATGCTCTTTGCCATCGACCAGCTATTGTCGGTCGAGTTCTCGTCCCAGCCGCCCCAGTAACGCTCCCAGGCAATGCGCCCGTGCCGGGTAACCACGACCGCCCCACAATTGTGCTCCTCGCAGTAGGAAGCCACGTCTTCCAGGCGCGTCGCGTCCATGCCCTCGGCCTCGGGCGTCGACACCTCCCAGTCGTCGCCCGGCCAGACGGCGGCCTGGGCCTGCTGCGCGGGTTGCTCTTCGCTGGGGGCTTTGCTCTCGCTTCCACCGCCGCAGCTCATCAGAAGGAGGAGGGATGCGGCGAACAGAACGAAAACTGGCCTCCATTTTCTGCGTGTGGACATATGCCTGCTCCTCGGCCCTCAGGATGCGGACGCCTAACATTCCCAGATTCCTTGTGGCGGCAAGCATATTCGAGGCGTGGAAGGGCGTCAAGGGCGGCTTAGAACTCAGTCGCCCTACCTCGAAGGCGTATCTTGAGGGCCCGTTTCGGGCTTTCTGGGCATCGGCGTTTGCCCTGAGCCGGCTCATGCCTTCGTCCCCTTGACACCTGATGTACAATTGGCTCGGCCAACACCACTCTTGCTCTTCCTGGAAACCGGCGCGGCCACGTTAGTAGTCGGCGGCGCGACAGGGGCAATGAGTGTGGCCGGGCCGTCCCGGTAGCCGAAGGTGCGGTGGATCAAGCTGGCAAGAGGCCCAGAAAGGAGACACGAGATGCGAAAGTCACTTCTCTCTCTAGCCGCGGTCCTGCTCCTCTCCGTGACCCTGGGGGCTTGCGGAGGTGGCGAAGAGGGCACCCCGACCGCCGAGACCCCCGGCGCCAGCCCACGAGCCGGGCCCGTCACCATTGACCTCTGGCATTCGGAGGTTGCCGCTAACCAGGAGACCCTGGACCGCCTGGCGGATCGCTTCAACGCCTCCCAGAACGAGGTGAGGGTGCGTTCCTCCTTCCAGGGCACCTACGACGACGCAATGGCGAAACTGGTAGCATCGCTTTCCACAGGTAACGTCCCGGCCATCATGTTCCCGGGGGACACCTACATGCAGATGATGATCGACAGCGGCGCCGCCACCCCCATCCAGGACTTCATCGACCGGGAAGACTACGACCTCTCGGACCTGGACGAGAAGGGAGTCCAGTTCTACACCTTTCAGGACAGGCTGTGGGCCATGCCCTTCACCATGGAGATCCCTCTCCTCTACTACAACAAGGTGACGTTCCGGGAGGTGGGGCTGGACCCCGAGAAGCCGCCCAAGGACTTGGAGGAACTGCGCCAGTATTCCGAGAAGTTCCTGAAGCGCGACAGCGCCGGGAACGTGGTGCGCAGCGGCCTCGCCATCGATGTCGCGCGCTGGCCGGAGCGTGTCCTGGCCGAGCACGGTGACCTCTGGGTAGACAACGAGAACGGGCGCGAGGGCCGCGCGACCAAGGTCCTCTTCGACAACGAGACCGGTCGCTGGTTCTTCCAGTGGTGGCACGACATGGTGGATAGCGGGCTGGCGTTCAATGTGGGCCGCAACCCCACCATGGCGGAGGGCTTGCTGGCCATCGCCTCCGGTCGCGCCCCGATGAACTTCGCCAACACAGGTGCGTTGCGCTCCGTGATCGATGTCCTGGAGCAGGGGGTAGAGGGCGTGGAGATCGGCATCAGCCGGCTGCCCGGTGCCCCAGGAAGCCCTGACGACACGACCTGCATGACTTCCTACGGCCTCTGGATCATCAACGTGCGCCCCAAGGCGGAGCAGGAGGCGGCCTGGAAG
>CAZSSQ010000200.1:0-2985 GCA_964609465.1 uncultured Dehalococcoidia bacterium | reverse complement strand
TGGGGCGCGGCGACATGCTCTACATGCCCACCGATGCCGCCAAGCCCAAGCGACTCCAGGGATGCTTCGTCTCCGACCAGGAGATCGACCGGCTGGTGAGCTTCTGGACCCAGGAGCGCTTCCGGGAGATGGAGCGTCCGATCTACGACCACCTCCTCGAAGAGGCGAAGCCAGCCGTTGACGAGCTGACGGGCGCTGAAGACCCCCTGCTGGACCGGGCCCGCGAGCTGGCGGCTGAGCACAACCGCGTCTCCACCTCCCTACTCCAGCGCCGGCTGCGCATCGGCTACCCAAGGGCGGCCCGGCTCATGGACATGCTTGAGGAGGAGGGCGCCATCGGCCCGGCCGAAGGCGCTGGCTCCCGCGAGGTCTATCTGGACCGCCAGGACCGGGACGAAGAGCTGTAGGGGCGAACCTTCAGGTCCGCCCCCCAGCGATGACGTGGAGCAAGAAGAAGGGCCCCGAGACGGGGCCCACCTTTGTATCCCTACTGAGTGTGTTTCGGGCTAGGCGGCCACGCGGTACAGAAGCACCGGCACCCGCGCGTCCCTGACCACGGCGTCGGCGACGCTCCCGAAGACCAGCCTGCCCAGATTGCGACGGGAGCGCGTAGCCATCGTGATGATGTCGCAGCCAAACTCGTCAGCCGCGTTCATGATCTCTGTCACAGGATCGCCGATGCGCACCTCTACGGAGGTGGATACCCCATGGTCCTCGAACCGGGGCGCGATGGTCCTCAGGTACTCATCCGCCTGGTACACCTCGCCTTCCACGAGCTTCCCGACGCCGCCCTTGGGAACGATGGCGCCCGTCTCTCCACCCCGCGTATCGATCACGCTTAGGAGCCTCACGTTGCAGCCGAAACCTAACGCTATCTGAACCGCCAGCGGCACGATCGATGCCGACCGCCGCGTACCGTCCAGAGGAACCATCAGTCGCTTGAACACGAGTCCCCTCCTCTTGCGCCTGGATTCTCTGACTAGTTTTCGGCAGGTCATCACCCATTCTGAAGAGGGGGCCGTACTACCATCGGCCTATCCGTTCCCCACCCGCTGTCCCTTCTCCGCCAGCACGATCATGCGGCGGCTGTCCAGCGGCATCCTCAGCTCAGCTTCTCGACGAGGCGGCGGAAGCGCAGGGACGCCGCATCACATCATATGTCGTATGATGAGGCCCGTGACCTGCCCGCGCGTTCTCCTTCCGCTCGCGCTCACCCTCTTGATAGCCTTCGTACTTCCGACGACGGGCCACGGCGATTTCTTCATCAGCGCATACAATAGCACTCTAGTACTTACCGACCATCCCAACTTCTACCAAGCCGTGGCCGACGAACCGACCGCCGTCTTCCCCACCGGCCTGTCAGGCGGCCCATACGGCCCGGCCTTCTACTATCCGACCGCCGCCTGGCTCCTGACCCTGGACAAGGTGCATCTAACGGACACTGCCGCCTGGACAGGACCTGGCGACGAGACACTGCGTTCAGTCAGCAACATTTTCTTGCTGAAGCTCCCGAACCTGGCGGCGTACGTCCTCACCGCCTTGGTGCTCATGAGAACCTGGGGAGGGAAGCGGGGGAAGACGGCAGCAGCCCTGTGGCTTGTCAACCCAGCGGTGATCCTGTTCTCACTGATGATGGGCCAGAACGACGGTTGGACGGCCCTGGCCTCGATCACCGCTCTGTTCTTCGCCCTGCGCGCTGTTGAGGACCGGCCCCTGGCTCTTGCTGGCCGCCAGTTGCCGCTACGCCTGCTGGCCATGCTCTCTCTGGCAATAGGGGCGGCGATCAAGCTGTCGCCCGTCCTCCTGGTGCCACCGCTGGCCTGGGTCCTGGGCCGCGACTACCGCGAGAAGGGACTCCTGGCGGCCGTCGGGCTGGGCGCGTTCGTGGTGCTGATATCGCCCTTCCTGGGCACTCAGTACTTCTGGGACCACGGCCTCTTAGGAAGACAGGTGGGACAGGTCCCCGACCTTCCGATGCAGGTCATGGCCCTTCTCTACCTCGGCTATCTAGGCATGGTGATGCTGGCTGCCCAGAGGGACACTCAGCAGCTTCGCGTGCTGCTGCTCTCCTTCGTGGCCCTCCACGCCCTGCTCTTTCTGCTACCGGGATGGAACCCCCAGCGGGCAGTGCTCTTTGTCGCCGCTCTCTGCGTGGTTGTGCCCGTGCGGCGGTTGTTCCTGGCTCCCTACACTCTGGTGACCGCCCTGGCCCTCGTCCTGGCGCTTGAACATGGCAACGAGCTGGCAAGCGGCCTGTTCGAGCCGCTCACGGCGCGAGTGCTCCTCATCCCGCCGCTGTTCAATACGGATCGCATCGAGCCGCTCCACTCCACGCTCCTCGCGGCAGGCGGGCTGGCATGGCTGGCGGCCCTCGCCAGCCTCTGGATCGCGAAGGCGCCCAGACCGGCGTCCCCCCTTGGGCTGCCGGTGATCTCGACCCTGCTGGCGACTTCCTTGGTGGCCTTCCTGGCCGTCTCAACGTGGCTGCTTCCCGACGGCGTGAAGGCAACCCCGTACACCACAGCGGCGCCTCCGCAGACGGTGGCCGCCGGTGACGCCTTCAGCTTCACCTTCGTCTCGGCACAGGACGACCTGAGGGCCGTTACGTTCTGGGTGGAGGCGGGCCAGGCGCCCGCCCGGGTCATAGCGACGGACGCCGATGGCAGACCCCTCTACTTCCAGGCCGCGCAGCAACTGGTGCCCGGCTCCAATCGAGTGGACCTGGGCCATATCGAGGAAGCGCGCGGCAGGGCCTTCCGCGTGTCGCTGACCCCTGCCCGTGCCCTCCAAGTGCGGATGGTGGACGTTCCGTCGACGCTGACCCTCTCCTCGGCTGAGCTGAACGGCTCGCCGCTGACGGGAACCGCCGCCTACACCCTGGACTACAGAACGACATGGAGCGGTCTGCTGGAAGATGCCGGGCACCGGCTACGGGGCGAGTGGCAGGTGCTGGTTGCCAGCCTCGCCGTCTGCGGCGCCGCCTTC
>CAZSSQ010000199.1:0-2990 GCA_964609465.1 uncultured Dehalococcoidia bacterium | reverse complement strand
CCGATGCCGTAGGAGCCCATGACGGCGGGGCGGGCTACGCCCTGGCGGTCCAGGTAGGTAGCGCCGAGCTTCTCGCTGTAGACGGTGCCCAGCTTGAAGATGTGGCCCATCTCGATGCCCCGGTCGCGGCGCAGCCTCGAACCGCAGGATGGGCAAGGGTCACCGTCGCGGGCGAGGGCGATGTCCGTTACCACGTCGGCCGACCAGTCGCGGCCGTAGTTGACGTTGCGAAGGTGGGCGTCCGGCTTGTTGGCGCCGGCCACCAGGTTAGGGGACTCCGGCGCCGAGTCGTCGGCCACCACGCGCACGCCCTTGAGGCCCCGCGGCGAGGCGGAGCCAGCCACGAGGCCGGCCGCCTCCACCTCGCGGTCGTCCATGAGGCGCAGCTCGTCGACGCCCAGGACGTGGCACAGCTTCGTTTCGTTGACTTCCAGGTCGCCGCGGATGGCCACGAACACCGGCTGGCCGCCGGCGGAGTAGAAGACAGCCTTGAGGGTCTTCCAGGGCGGTATGTTCAGGAAGCGGGTCAGTTCCTCGATGGTCTTGATGCCCGGCGTGGAGACCTCCTCGACGGGCAGGGGCTCTTCGGGCTCGGGCTGGCGCTTGCGGATCTCCGCCTTCTCCGTGTTGGCGGCGTAGCCGCAGTTCTCGCAGAGCACCACCTCGTCCTCGCCGACGTCGCAGAGGTACATGAACTCCTGGTTGTCGCGCCCGCCGATGGCCCCCGAGTGGGCCTGGACGACGACGGTGGGCACGCCGCAGCGGCTGAAGATGTTCTTGTAGGCCTGGAGCATCTTCTGGTAGCTCACGTCCAGGCCCTCCCAGTCGGCGTCGAAGCTGTAGAGGTCCTTCATGCTGAACTCGCGCAGGCGGATGATGCCGCCTCGGGGCCGCGGCTCGTCCCGGAACTTGGTCTGGATCTGGTACACCAGGACGGGCAGGTCGCGGTAGCTCTGGACGTGGCGCTTGAAGAGGTCCACGGTGACCTCCTCGTGGGTGGGGCCCAGCGCCAGGTAGCGGTCGCGGCGGTCCTTGAGGACGAAGAGGTTGTCGCCGAAGGCCTCTCGCCTCCCTGAGGCCTCCCACACCTCAATGGGCTGGAGGGCCGGCATCATGAGCTCCTGGCCGCCGGCGGCGTCCATCTCCTCGCGGATGATCTGCTCGATCTTGCGGAGGGCGCGCCAGCCCAGGGGCAGGTAGCTGTAGACGCCGGCCGCCAACTGCTGGATGAGGCCAGCCCGCAGGAGGAGGCGGTGGTTGTCGGTGTCGGCCTCCGCCGGGGCCTGGCGCATCGTCTTGCCGAAGAGACGTGAGAGGCGCATGCATAGCTCCTGGGCCCTGCTCGAGGGCCCTCAGCAGCAGGATAGGACAGCCACTAAGGCGGGTCAAGCTAGACGGCTGCTGGAGTCCGGTTCACAAACCGCGGCGGAGCATCTAGCCCAGCGACAGCTCCAGGACGCTGGCCGAGTGCCGGGGCAGCGTCACGCGGCAGCGGCCCGAAAGCCCCTTCAGCCCCTGGCGGCGCACCGTCACGTTCTCGGGCTCGGCGAAGGAGTTGGTGACAGAGGGATCCCGGCCCATGCACAGGTGGTGAGCCCCTTCTGGCGCCACCTTGGCATCGACCAGACGCAGGTCCACGGTCATGTCGTCGTCGCGCGATAGGTTCACCGCCGAGACGTAAAGCAGCCCCTTCTCCTCGTCCAGCGTGACCGAGACGTCCAGCAGGGGCAGACGCTGCGGCGGAAAGCCCGGCACCTCCACGTCCTCGCTCTCGGCCCAGGCGTCGAGGGCGATGGGGCCGCTGTGCCCGGCCTGGAGGAGCAAGGGGAAGTAGATGGTCTGGAGGAAGAGGCCCTCGGGGCTGGTGAAGATGGGGGCGACGACGTTCACCATCTGGGCGATGTTGGCCATGCCGATGGCGGAGCAGTTGCGCTGGAGCATGTTGAGGAAGCAGGCCACGCAGAGGGCGTCCGTCAGGTCATAGATCTCCTCCAGGAGGGCGCCGGAGCCGAGGTCCATGGCCCGGTACCAGACGTTCCACTCGTCGAAGGCGATGTAGATGGGCCGGTCCATCCAGTGCTGACGGCGGGCGGCGCAGATCAGCTCCCACAGGGTGCGGATATAGCGCTCGTGCTGTCGGGGCCGCGCCAGCAGCGAGTAATAGGGCTCCTGCGCGTCGGGCCGGAAGTAGGCGTGCACCGAGATGTAGTCGATGAGGGGCGCCAGAGTCTTCAGCACCTGCCAGTCCCACTCGGGCTCGCCGGCACCGCAGGCCACCAGCCGGATGCTCGGGTCCACCCACTTCATGGCCTTGCCGAACTCCCGCGCCTGCTCGGCGTACTGGGCGGCTGTCTTGTAGCCCACCTGCCAGAAGCCGAAGACCTCGTTGCCCAGGCCCCAGTAGCGCACGCCGAAGGGCTCCGGCGAGCCGTGGCGACGCCGCAGGCTGGCGTAGTGGGTATCGGTGGTGGCGTTGCAGTACTCGACCCAGCCTGCGGCCTCATCCAGGGTGCCGGAGCCCAGGTTGGCGCAGAGGTAGGGCTCGGTGCCCAGCGCCCGGCAGTAGGCGATGAACTCGCCGGTGCCGAAGCGGTTGCTCTCCTCCTTGCGCCAGGCCAGGTCGAAGCGGCGGGGACGCTCCTCGGGCGGGCCGACGCCGTCCAGCCAGTGGTAGCCGGAGACGAAGTTGCCGCCTGGCCAGCGCAGGTTGGGCACGCGCAGCCGTCGCATCGCCTCCAGCACGTCGCGGCGGAAGCCCTGTCCATCGGAGAGGGGCGAGCCCGGCTCATAGATGCCGCCGTAGATGCAGCGGCCCAGGTGCTCGATGAAGCCGCCGTAGATGTTGGGGTCAATGGCGCCGAGACGTCGCCGCGGGTCGATGCGCACCTCAGCCTTGAGCATGGAGAGACCTCCCGAAGGATGGTTAGGGGCCAGCCAATGATAGCACAGGGCGCTGAGGGCAGTGCTCGAGCGGCTGACCGCCAGGTGCC
>CAZSSQ010000198.1:0-3005 GCA_964609465.1 uncultured Dehalococcoidia bacterium | reverse complement strand
CGGCCCGCCGCTCCCTGGCCGAGCTGGCTGAGGAGGCCTCGCGGTGGGGCGTCACACTGGGCCTGGAGAACCGCTACCACTACCACGAGATCCCTCAGGTAGAGGAGGCCCTGGCCTTGCTCGCGCCCTACCCGCTGGACCTGGTGGGCTACTGGCACGACGTTGGCCACGCTGAGGTCCTCCACCGCCTGGGCCTCGTCGACCGCGAGCGCTGGCTGCGCGAGCTGGGACCGCGCACCACAGGCAGCCATCTCCACGACGTGGAGGGCATCGGCGACCACCGGGCGCCCGGTCGGGGCGACGTGCAGTGGGGCTACATAGCCCGCGACCTGCCGCCGGCCGCCCTGCGCGTCTTCGAGATCGACCAGCGCCAGCCCGACGACGCGGTGGCCGCCGCCATCGCCTACCTCCGCGAGAAGGGTGTAGTCTAGCCAGATCATTTGTCGGCGGCCAGTCTAGGGCACAGGCACCACACGGAAACGAGTACGCCGTCTTGCCGAGCGTCAGTCAGCGATGTAACATTTAGTGAGTTCCTAACCTAAGCTTTGCGACGGTGACAGCGATGCATGACCCCGAGATCCTGGAAAAGGCGATGGGCCTCTACCTACGCGCCGCCAGCCTCATCGATCCCATTCGCGTCCGGACGTGGAAGGAGCTGGAGCTGACGGTGACGCAGCTCCTCGTCCTCTTCCTCCTCCGCGAAACGCCCGGAATGCCCGCCGGTGCTCTGGCGGAGGACCTGCGTGTCACGCCTCCTACCGTGACGGGGCTGGTGGACCGGCTGGTCCGCATGGGCGTGGTAAGACGTGAGGAGGACCCCAAGGACCGCCGGCTGGTGCGCAACGTCCTGACGGAACGGGGTCAGGAGATACTGGGAGAGGTAGAGAGGGAGGGGCGGGCCTTTCTGACCGAGCTGTTCGAACGCCTCAGCGCCGGGCGACTCTCGCGTCTGGTGGACTCCCTCGAAGGCCTGGTGGCCGCCGCCGACGAGCTGGGCGGCCCTGTGGAGGCGGGCCCGCCGGCGCCCTAGACGGCCGACAGCGGCGTCCCCTTGTCCGCAATCCCCGGACACAGCCCGCAGCAGCCGCAGCCCCTGCGTCCGCCGATCCGCTGTCGGAGGCCATGGCGCAGCCTGCGCTTCTCGCAGCCGATGACCGTCTAAGGTGCTCGCTCCCCACGGACACTGCCCTGGCAGGGTGCTGAAAACGTCGCCGCCCGTCCTTCGACAGGCTCAGGATGGGCGGTTCCTACATTCCGCTCGTGGTTAGCCTGCCTGCCGCCAGGCAGGCCTGTCGAACCACGAATGGCCCACTTGGGTTTTTCAGCACCCTGCTGGGTGGCCTGGCCGGTCAGTGATCAGGCCGTTTGGCAGTTGACGGCCCGTGAGCGCCGGACGACAATATTATGTACTGCAGCGGGCTGTAGGCGAAGCCAGTCGCCGGGGGAGGGCGATGGTACTGATCTTCTTTGCGATGCTCATCTTGGCCATCGTGCTGCTGCTTATGCTGCTCGTCTTTGGATTCACCCTGCGCGCCCTGAGCAGCCTCCTCCTTGTCCCCGGCGAGTTTGCTGATATCGTCGGAAAAGAGTCGGTGCGCCGCAACCACGCCCTCAAGAACGCCACCATGAACGTCATCGAGGAGCGCCTGGGCCGACGGGCCCTGGGCGGCCAGGCCTCAGAGGACGGCTTCACCCTGGAGGGGGCGGCGCCTCCTGACCTGGTGCTCTCGGCAGCGCGGGAGGGCCTGAGCCGCCTCAAAGCGGGCGAGCAACACCTGGCCGTGTACCGCCGCTGCGGCCCCGCTCTGGCCAGCGGCGCCTTCCTCTGCGCTGTGCTCTTCCTGGGCGTCCTCCTGGGCCTGGGACGCCTCTCGCTGCTCAACGTGGCGCTGGCCGTGGTGGTGGCGAACCTGCTCGGCCCCCAGGTCAGCACCATTCTTCAGCGCGTCCTCTCCTCTTTCGCCGACGTGTCCGGCTTGCGCGTCGTAGGGCTGGCTGGCCGGCTCCTGCCGGCGACCAGCGGTGGAGCTCCTTCGGTGCGTTTCGAGGTGCGTACGGCGCCGGACGCGGCGATGTCCGCAGAACAGCGCCTCACTTAGGCCCGTCACAGCCCAAGGACGTTGACCGTAGACACAAGACTGTCCGAGAATGGCGCCAGGCCCGGTGATGGCCGCCGGCCCTATCTCCCATCGGGGCGGTGACATTGCGGTGGAACCGAAGGTCAAGCTCTGGATAGAGAGGGCAGGACTGCTGGTCCTCAGCGACTACCGGGCGCAGTTGCTCCAGCACGTGGCCGATACCGGCTCGCTGGCGCAGGCGGCGGAGCGCATGGGACTCTCCTACCGGCGGGCCTGGGGCAAGATCAAGGAGGCCGAGCGAAATCTGGGGCTTCGCCTGGTGCAGAGCGAGGTGGGCGGCGTCGGCGGCGGTCGGACACGCCTCACGCCCAGGGGAGAGCGGCTGCTAGCTCAGTACCGGCGGTTCCGGATGGCGGTGGAATCGGACGTGGGCCGGGAGTTCGTGGAGGCGTTCGGCGGAGAGCGCTAATTTTTTGCAGTGGCGTTATGCTGTCGGTAGCATAACACCCAGCCCGAAAGGAGGTCAGAGGCTGTGAGACGATGGGCATGGATAGGGGCCCTAGCGGTCCTCGCGGTGCTGGTGACAGTAGCCTGCGGTGAAGAGGAAGAGGCAGCCCCTCAGACGCCGCAAGCTCAGGCGACGGCGGTGCAGACACCGCAGGCGGAGGCGACGGCGGCGGAGACGCCGGTGGAGCGCGGCCCAAAGGACGTCATCCTGGCCACGACCACCAGTGTGCAGGACACCGGCTTGCTCGATGTTCTGTCTTCAGAGTTCGAGAAGGACACTGGCTACAATTTGAAGCCGGTCGCCGTCGGCACCGGTCAGGCGCTGGCAATGGGGGAGCGCGGCGACGCCGACGTGCTGCTGGTGCACGCTCCGAGCAGTGAGAAGGAGCTCATTGAGAGCGGGGCAGCGATAGACCGCCG
>CAZSSQ010000197.1:0-3142 GCA_964609465.1 uncultured Dehalococcoidia bacterium | reverse complement strand
CCTTGGGTCCCCCCACTGCGACGAGTTGACCGAAATCGTTGCCGAACTTGAAGTAGTGGAAAGGCAGACCATCGTTTTTCGGCTTAAGCGACCGTTGGCCGGTTTTCCGGCTATGCACGGGTGGCACTGGATTCTCCCGCAGCATCTGGTAGAGGAGGGAGGCCTCGAGCGGTTTTCATTCCATCCCGTTGGCAGCGGCCCGTTCGCCTTCGAGAGCCGCGAGCCGGGCCATTATGTGGCCCTGACTGCGTTCTCCAACTACTACCTGGGTAGGCCCCGGCTGGATGAGATCCGCTTCCTTGAGGTTCCCGATGCCGATCAGCGGCTTAACCTCCTCAGCCAGGGGAGCGTCGACTTTGCCGTTTTCGACTACACCCTTGAGCTCGAGCACAGGGGCCAAGAACTGCCCCACATACGTGCCTTCGCCATACCCGCAAACAGGCCCAGCACGTTAGAGTTCCAAAGCACGCGGGTTCTAGGGCGGATTCCGAACGAATTTGACGGGGCAGGGAATGCACACGATTGGGATTTGGACGTCGAGGCCGAAGGACCAGCGTTCGCTGGGCCACTGAGGCGCCTACGGCGGCCGATGATCAGGAGAGCGAGAGACGTGGGCGCAAACAACCCAGATGCGCGTTTCCCGGAATGGAGACCCGGTGCCTGGTGGCAGATCCGGGTTCGGCAGAGGGCAATGGCCGCGAGAGTCCCTGACCCAGGTTGGACACTCCCTTGGCACATGCTTTTCGAGGTCATGGCCGAGGAAGCGGTCGAGGATATACCATGCTACCACATCCGGGTCACGTACCCGGACCGGCCGAGCAGGGCTGAACATAAGTCTGCCGACGTTTGGGTCAGCAAAGACACGCGCGTGCCGGTGCGCGGCTCACTGCACATCGCTGACCGAACCATCCCCATGCGTCATGACTTCCTCATGCAGGTCCTGAAAACGGCCCCTATGGAGGTGGATACTGCGGGCATACCGCGCACTCTGCCCGATCCACGTTGGCCGCAAGAGAGAGTGCAATTGGAGGCGTTCGAAACACGTACACCCGACGGCGGAACACGTCTATCTAGCATGGCCGCACCTTTTCCGTTGCGCATAGACGAGCCTGATTACATAGTCGAGCTTCAGGACTGGAGTGACTGAACCTACGGAGCGTGATACCTAGCGTCTCCTGGGCAGCACCTAGCACGGGGTTCGCGAGTTCGCGGGGGTGATTGCTGTGCCGCTCGCAACTTCGATGACCCTGCAAGTCAGGCATAGCTTCACTCCAGTGGGACGATCGCAGATGAACGCCTGACATAGGATAAGCACTTCGCTAGCGAAGTAGCCTTGAGCCAACTGAGCACCTACACTGAACTCCACCTTCACTCCCACTGGTCGCTCCTTGAGGGGGCGTCCTCGCCTCTCGAGCTGGTGCTGCGGGCGCGGGAGCTGGGCTATGAGGCCCTGGCCCTCACCGACCACGACGGCCTCTACGGGGCCATGGAGTTCGCCCAGTGCGCCAAGGCCTGGGGCCTGCGACCCATCACCGGCGCAGAGCTGACCCTGGAGTCGGGGCATCACCTCACCCTCCTCTGCGAGACGCAGCGGGGCTACGCCAACCTCTGCCGCCTCCTCTCGCACTCACACCTGACCCACGAGAAGGGCCAGCCTGCCATCGATATGGATACCCTGGTCCCTTCGACAGGCTCAGGGCAAGCCGCCATCGCCGAGGGGATCATCGCCCTCTCCGGCTGCCGGCGGGGCGAGGTGCCGTCGCTGGTCGCCGAGGGCCGCCTCGACGAGGCAGAGGCCGCCGCCCGCCGCTACGCCGACATCTTCGGCCGCCACAACTTCTTCGTCGAGCTCCAGCAGAACCTGGTCCACGGCGACACGGCCCGCAACCGGGAGCTGATCGCCCTGGCCCGTCGCCTGAGGCTGGGAACAGTCGCCACCAACAACGTCCACTACCACGTGCGGGAGCGCCACCGACTCCAGGACGTGCTGGTCGCCATCAAGCACTGCACCACCCTGGAGGCCTCCCACACCCTGCGGCGGCCCAACAGCGAGTTCTACCTGAAGTCGCCCCAGGAGATGGCCCGCCTCTTCGCTTCCGCCGAAGGCGGACCGGAGGCCCTGGCCAGCAGCGTCCGCATCGCCGAGCGCTGCACCTTTGACCTCACCCGCGACCTGGACTACTGCTTCCCAGGCTACCCCTGCCCGCCGGGCGAGACGCCGGACGGCGTCCTCCGCCGCCTGTGCTTCGAGGAGGCGCGGCAGCGCTACGGGCTGGTGAGCGGCCGGCTGCCCTCGCAGGTGGAGGCGCGGCTGGAGGAGGAGCTGCGGCTCATCGCCAAACACGGGCTGGCCGGCTTCTTCCTCATCTACCGCGACCTGCTGGAGCTGGGGAAGGAGGTGGCCGGCGACATCTACGGCCCCGACCACGCCGAACGGCCGCCGGGCCGGGGGCGCGGCAGCAGCGTGGGGTCGCTGGTTTGCTACCTCATCGGGCTGTCGCACATCGACCCCCTCAAGAACAACCTCTTCGCCGGGCGCTTCCTCAACGAGGAGATGGCCTCGGTGCCCGACGTGGACCTGGACTTCAGCCGCGAGGTGCGGGAGAAGCTCATCCTGCGGGTCTACGAGCGCTACGGCCAGGAGCACGTCGGGCTGGTGTGCAGCTTCCCCACCTACCGCCTGCGCTCGGCCGTGCGCGACGTGGGCAAGGCCCTGGGGCTGCCGGAGGCGGAGCTGGACCGGCTGGCCAAGCTGTCGGAGCACCGCTCCGCCGACCACCTGCGGGAGGAGATGTCGCGCTACCCGGAGTTCCGGGCCCGCCTGGGCGCGCCCCTCTGGCGCGACCTGGTGGACCTGGCGGAGGAGGTCCGCGGCTTCCCCCGCCACGTCAGCCAGCACGTGGGCGGCATGGTCATCTCGTCGAAGCCGCTGGTGGAGCTGGTGCCGCTGGAGAAGGCCCGCATGCCCGGCCGCGTCGTCTGCCAGTGGGACAAGGACAGCATCGACGACGCCCGCATGGTCAAGGTGGACTTCCTGGCCCTGGGCATGCTCTCGCTGGTGGACTACTGCCTGGACGAGATCGAGGCGCGACGTGGCGTGCGCATCGACCTCAGCCGCATCGACTTCGACGACCCCGCCGTC
>CAZSSQ010000196.1:2002-3156 GCA_964609465.1 uncultured Dehalococcoidia bacterium | reverse complement strand
GGTACAGTTTGCCGCCGACGATTTCGGCATGGTCAGCCAGGATCAGCCACTCGACCTCCACTTGACGCCTCCTTCGAAAGGCACTTTCGCCGCCCGCGGCGCGAGGGCGGCGGCAGACGCGACCCCCGCAGAGCCATCCCGTCGATCTGGCAAGGGGCTAGTCGCCAAGGCCATCCTGCCGCCCGGCCCGCGCCTGCACACGCGTGCCCTGCTTCTTCAGGACACGAGTGCTGAAGAGGACCTCGTGCGGCAGGCCGTCGATGCCCAGCTCGCGGGCGATGCGCTCGACGGCGGCCAGCACCTCTTCCCTGGTGTAGCCGTGGACCATGGCTAAGAGGTTGTAGGGCCAGTCGGGCGGGTATCGGGGGCGCCGGTAACAGTGGCTGACCTCCGGCATCTGGCCCAGGCGTGGCCCTAGCTCCGACACGCGCTCGTCGGGGACGTCCCAGACGGCCATGCCGTTGGCGCGGATGCCCAGGGCGTAGTGGTTGGGGACGGCGCCCAGGCGCTTGATCTTCCCCTCCGCCAGCATAGAGCGCACCAGCTCCATGACCCGCTCCTCGCTCATGCCGACGCGGTCCCCCACCTCACGGTAGGGCTCGGGCACCAGGGGCAGGCCGTCCTGGATGGCGAGAAGGACCTGTCGTTCCTCTTCCGTCAGCACCGTCATTCCACCGGCAACTGAAAGTTGACCTCCACGAAGTACTCCTCCAGGGCGGGCAGGTTCAGGGGCCGCAGCCCCGTCTGCCGCTCGATGGTCTGGAGGGTGCGCTCCACCTCGGTCTCATCGTCGGAGGAGACGACGAACCACATGTTGTAGTGGTGGTCGCGCGCGTAGTTGTGGGAGATGGTGGGCAGGCGATTCACAATGGCCGCCACCTCCTCGAAGCGCTCCGGCGGCACGTGGAGGGCGGCCAGGGTGCGTTCGCCGCCCATCTGGCGGGCGTTGAGGATGGGCCCGAAGCGGCTGAGGGCGCCCGCCTTCAGCAGATGTCGCAGCCGGAACAGCACCTCCTCCTCGCTCATGCCCAGGGCCTCGCCCAGGGCGGCGAAGGGCCGCGAGACGACGGGGAATCCGCCCTGCACGTGGTTGAGGAGGATGCGGTCGCGGCGGTCGAGCTGGACGGGAGCGCCGGTCGCAGGGCGAGGTCGGC
>CAZSSQ010000196.1:0-1902 GCA_964609465.1 uncultured Dehalococcoidia bacterium | reverse complement strand
GCAGTAGGGCTCCGTCTCCATGTAGTCGCCGGTGACGGCGAAGGCGCGGGCGCGGGAGCCCCCGCACACCTCCCGGAAGTCGCAGACGCCGCAGCGGCCCTTGAGCTTCGTGTAGTCGCGCAGCTCCCGGAAGAGCGGCGAGTGGCGGTAGATCTCGACGAAGCTCTGGCGTCGGACGCTGCCGGCCGGGATCTGGAGGAAGCCGCTGGGACAGACCTCGCCGATGTGGCTGACGAAGGCGAAGCCGTTGCCGTCGTTGACGCCCTTCATGGTGGACTGGCCCAGGCCTCCGGCGAAACTGTAGCCGGCGCCGGTGAGGTGCATGCTGCCGCCGGGGCCGGTCGCCACCTTCTCGCTGCGGGCCGCCGTCTCGGTCATCTCCTGGCGCCGGCGCTGGATGACCACCCGTCGGTAGTGCTGGGCGGCGGTGGTGCGCACGTCGAAGGGGGCCGTCTTCGCCAGGTCGTACATCCAGTTGAAGACGCGCTCGTGCTCCTCGGGCGAGATCATGTCTTCGGCGGTGCCGCGGCCGGTGGGTACCAGGAAGAAGAAGTTGAGCATCACGGCGCTGTAGCGTGCGGCGATCTCGGCGATGGCGTCCAGCTCATGGAGGCTGTAGCGGCTGACCGTGGAGCCAATCTGGAGGGACATGCCCAGGTCGCGCAGGTCGTCCATGATCTCCAGGGTGCGCTGGAAGGAGCCGGGGCTCTGGCGGAAGGTGTCGTGGCTATCCTGGGTGGCGCCGTCCAGGCTGATGTGAGTGCGGGTGACGCCGGCGTCGCGGGCCTTGCGCAGCCGCTCGCGGGTGGCGAGGGCCGTGGCGCTGGGCGCAAGGGCCACCCGGAGCCCGCGGTCGTTGGCGGCGTAGGCGATGAAGTCGAAGATGTCGCGCCGCATCATGGGGTCGCCGCCGGTGAGCACCAGGATGGGCCCGCCGATCTCAGCGATCTGGTCGATGAGGCGGAAGCCTTCCTCGGTGGTCAGCTCGCGCGGGTCGCGCTTGGGCTGGGCCTCGGCGCGGCAGTGGACGCACCGGAGGGCGCAGGCGCGCGTTATCTCCCAGGCGACGGTGAAGGGAGTGAGGTCGAAGTCGACATCGGCGACGGGCGGCTTGGGCGTGGTGCCGCGGTCGGCCGCCTGGGAGTGGCGCATGGTGGATTCGGCGTGCGCAGGCGTTTGCTCAGTCATCTCTTCGTTAATTATCAGGGCGTTAGCGTCAGCAAGGCAAGTGCCGGAGGCGAGAGGGAACCAGGAACCGGGAACCAGGTCCGGGGGTGGGGGCCATGTTCCGGGTTCCCTGTCCCAGGTTCCTGGGTGTGGGGTTGCGATGGGGGGCAGGTGGTGCCGGGGGCGGGGCTCGAACCCGCATGTCCCTCTCGGGACGGCGGATTTTAAGTCCGCTGCGTATACCCATTCCGCCACCCCGGCGCTCAACTCTGCGGGAAGCAGCTTGTCAGGAACTCTCGGCCGACGCCGCTCTTATAATACTTCTCTCGGCTCCTGGCTGCCTGCCTTGAGGGCAGCGTCTCGCTGAGTAGCAGTTCGAACGGTCGACGGCTGCGCGTGGCACGCGTCTGGCCAGCGTTGTGCTGCGCTAGACGTCGCCGGAGGTCGGAGGTAAGGCCGATGTAGAGGCCGCCATCTCGCAGGCTTCTGAGGACATAGACCTGGAACATCGTGGTCCGCTGCGCCTGCCTGCCGGAGGGCAGGTATGCCAGTTCCGCCACCCCGGCGCTCAACTCTGGCCTTGGCAGTTCCCCCCCCACAAAGAACGGGCTCAGAACCGGAGGCGGTCCTGAGCCGGTGAGGTCGGGTGGAGGCGACGGGCGGATTCGAACCGCCGATAGGGGTTTTGCAGACCCCCGCCTTAACCACTTGGCCACGTCGCCCTGGAGCGGAAGA
>CAZSSQ010000195.1:0-3176 GCA_964609465.1 uncultured Dehalococcoidia bacterium | reverse complement strand
CGTCTCATGGCGGGTCAAGCTGCCGCCCACTCGTAGTCGTGGTGCAAGACACCTAGCACCGGTCGAGCAAGGACCAACCCGCGCGGGGCGGGGGACCGAGCAGGCAGCCCTCTCACGGTCTCAAGGCCGAGGGCTCGGTGAGGCCGCGCAGTAATCCAGCGGGCCAAGCACTGCCGAGGCACGTTGGTGGCCCCGGGCAGCTCGGCGCGGAAACCCTGCGGATACAATTGAGCATCTGACTCCGAGGCAGAGGGTCTTCGCTGCCTCGTGCCAATCGCCGGGACAGCGGACACTATGAGCCGATGGTGTGCGGTGTAAGGCACAGCGCCGGTGCGCCGTCCCTTCAGAAGGGCGAGGCCGCTGCCCCGTCGTCGAGAGACAAGTCCCTGCACACGCAACAACGGGCAACAGCCCAGGTGCAACTAGCATGTTCGGTAGGGCCTGTGCCGGTCGCGGCGGTCCTAGCTCTCGTAGAATCACTGCGCCTGGGCCGGCGTTACCCCCCTCCGCCGCCGTAAACGGGCTCGCCCAGGCCCTTGCAGGCGACAACTTTACCGGGCGTCGATTCGTAGCTCAGAGCGTCGCCGAACCGCACCCACTCGCCGTTCTCGACCCTTTCGAGCCACATAGTCTCTGACACTCGATGATCGGTTGGGCTGAGGTTCACAGGCGCCAGGGAACCGAGGCAGCAGAAGTCACGAATGCTTTCGGCGCCCTCCACGACGCTCTCGCGGGTCAGGTTCGGGCCAGCGTTCTTCAACGCCTCGACCGTGAGTTGCGCGACAGTCATGCCGTACTCGATCAGGCTGCTCAGCGTGACGTTGGGCGCGAACTGCTTCATGATCTCGATTTGGCGCTGCACGCCGGGGTCGTCCTTCTCCGATATCATCTTGCCGGTGGTGATGCTGACAGTACCCTCAGCGTTCTGAGCGCCTGCCAGGGCTATCGTTATCTCAACGGCGGACACAGCGCAGGCGACAAAGGGCACATTCCAACCGAGAACCTCTCGCGCGACCTTGATCGCGTTACCAGCCGCGCCCGGGTTAGCCATGAGAACAACAACGTCGGGATTGTCGTTCTTCATCCGCTGCATCTGCGCGGTGAGGTCGAACTGGCCGAAGTCGTACGGCTGCTTGGAGACGATCTGGATGTCGCTGTCCTTGAGCAGCTCAGTTGTCCTCTCCATCTCGGACGTGAGGCCTTCGTCGCTCTGATAGAGGATGCCCAGCCTCTTCCCGCTGTAGCTCGCTATCAGGTAGTCCACCAGCATTCTCGATTCTGTCATGTAGTCAAGCGTCGTGGCGAAGCGGGTCTTCACCACCGGATCGGTGAACCTTGCGATTCCGCTGCTCAGGAAGAGGTTGGGCACGCCTTCCTCTTCCAGGTATCTTGTCACGGCGGCGTGGGTCGGGTCGCCGAGGCCGCCGGCGATAGCGAAAACATGGTCCCGCTCGACGAGCTTGCGCACCACCTCGACCGCATCAGCCGGGTTGTAGTGGTCATCGCCCACCAGGAAGGTGATCTTGCGGCCGTAGACGCCTCCCTGAGAGTTGATGTAGTCGAAGTAGGCCCGCATGCCGTCGGCGATGGCGCCGTACGTCGCCGCCGGACTCTGGCTTAATGGGAAATGGGCCCCAAGTAAGATCTCCGTGTCCGTCACGCCCGGGACTTTCTGGGCGCCTGGCGTCTCAGCGCCCGCCGGCTGGGTCGCTGCTGGCGTCTTACTGACCTCCTCCTCCCCACCGCAGCTCAACAGAAGGAGACCGGCTAGGAGTATGGCTGCGAGAAGGAATCCGCGTCGCAATCTTGGTAGCATCGTCACACACCCCCTTGCCTACGCCGCTCAGAGACCTATATACCCGCGCTCCACGCAGGATCCGGCTTAGTGTAGCCTGTTCTTTTCCGCATTGGCACAGGGCGCAGCCAGCCAGCCGATCCGTTCGCCGCACAATCCGTGCCGCCGCTAGCGGTAGCTCCTTCCGTTGGCTGCTCCAGTCGGGCACCGACAGCCCGCACACTTACCACCAAGGGGCGGTCGCGAAGGCCGCCCCTCTTGCTTGGCTAGGGGACGCAGAGGCCGAGAGACCCCACACTATCCGTGAATCGTGCACGCTGCTCCCCGGTTCAGTGGCCACCGATCGCCAGCGCCGGGCTGTTGACAGCCGGTGTAGAATACGCGTGGCCGAGACCTCTCCCTTGTGTATGCCGTCTGATGAGAGCATGCGCGTGGCCTCGCCGGCTGTGGGCGGCTTGCGCTCGGCGGCGGTCAAGACACTCTGGCAGTTGTGAAAGAAGAGGAGGTGATGAGAATGGTCCAGCTACCCAAGGACGCTCGCGCTCTGCTGGAAGCTCCGAACTATGGCTCCATGACTACCACACCACCTCGTACACCCGCCGTCTGCCGATGCCCTTGAGCTGCTTGCGCCCGGCGTCGCGGAACTCCACCCCCGCCAGCGAACCGACGAGGTTGCGCACCAGCTCTAAGACCAGGATCTGCCCTCCCTGGGCCCTGTCGGCCACACGGGCGGCCAGGGTGACGGCGGTGCCGAAGTAGTCCCCAGCCTCCTTTATGGACTCCCCCGCGTTGAGGCCGATGCGGACGCGGATCGGCTCATCGGCAGTCTCGTTGTGCTCCGCGAAGACCTTCTGGATGTCCACGGCGCAGGAGAGGGCCCTTGAGGCAGAGGAGAACGCCACCATGAAGCCGTCACCGGTGTGCTTGACCTCATGGCCGCCGTGGCGAGCCACCTGCTCTCTGAGGTTGCGGTTGTGCTCCCGCAGAAGCCCGTGATACGCCTCGTCGCCCAGGCGCTGGGCCAGAGCCGTGGAGCCCTGGATGTCGGTAAACAGGATGGTAACGGTGCCCCGCTCGTCGGAGTGGCGGGCCAGGCTGGGGGCATCCGCCAGTGCCGACGGCAGGATCTCCTCGATGGTAGAGCGCAGGGTTCTCCTCGCCCTGCGTGGGCTGGGAGTGAGGCCTGGGGCTACTCTCTCCTGAGCCTGCATCTTCACGGCGAGAACCTTCTCAGCCCTCTGAGGTAAGCCTATCTCCTGATAGAGCTGGAGGGCCTCGTTGAGCATGGCGGTAGCGGCCTCGGCGTCGCCGGGGGCGTCTGTGGCCAGGCGCATCTTGGCGTAGGCGAGCAGGGTGGCTGCCAGCTCCAGGCGGTAGCCCA
>CAZSSQ010000194.1:0-3176 GCA_964609465.1 uncultured Dehalococcoidia bacterium | reverse complement strand
GCTGGCGTCACGGCAACCGTCCCCTGGTTGAACACGGCAGGATGAATCCCACAGGTGCTTGCCTAGCCCAGGGCTGCCAGCGGCTCCCGGTGATCGCGGGGCTTGAGAAGTTCGCTGCGGGTCACGTAACGGATGATTCCATCCTTGCCCACCACCACCGTCAGGCGGTCGGCCAGAGCCAGCTCCTCGTTCCAGGTGTCGTAGAGGCGCGCCACCTCCCCCTTCGCGTCGGAGAGGAGGCTGTGCGTGAGCCCCAGGACATCTTTGAAGGCCTTGTGAGCCCAGACGCTATCGCGGCTGATGCCGAGGACGCGGGCGCCCCTGACCTGGAACTCAGAGTCGGAGTCGCGATAGCCGCACATCTCGCCGCTGCACACGGGCGAGAAGTCAGCGGCGTAGAACACCAGGACCACGGGACTGCCGCGCAGGTCCTTCAGGCGCACTGGCTGGCCGTTCTCGTCCGGCAGAGTGAAATCGGGTGCCTCCTTGCCCACTTCAATGGCTGCCATGATCCACATCTCCCTCCTGTGGATGCTACAAGGTTGTCCTACTTTGCTGCCGCCGGCTTGGGCAGCGACCGCAGGTACTCGTCGATGCCCCTGGCGGCGCGGCGGCCGTCCCTCAGGGCCGTCACCACCAGGTCGGCGCCGTTGACGTTGTCGCCGCCAGCGAAGACGCCGGGCACGCTGGTGCGGCCTGTCTCCGGGTCGATGGCGATGCAGCCCCGGCGGTCCGCCTCCAGGCCGGGCACAGTGTCGCTGAAGACGCGGTCGACGCCGTAGCCCAGGGCCAGGACGACGGTATCAGCCTCGACGAGAAACTCGGAGCCCTCGATGGGCACCGGCCGCCGCCGGCCGCTCTCGTCCGGCTCGCCGAGCTGCATGCGCCGGAACTCCACCGCCTTCACGCGTCCCTCCTCATCACCGAAGAAGCGGACAGGAGCGACCAGGAAGTCGATGATGACTCCCTCATCACGGGCGTGGACGCGCTCCTCGGCGCGGCCTGGCATCTCCGCCTCGGTGCGGCGGTACATGCAGCGCACCTCTTGGGCGCCGAGACGGACGGCGGTGCGCACGCAGTCCATGGAGGTATCGCCGCCGCCGATGACCAGCGCTCGCTTTCCCACGTGCACCGGCTCTCGCTGGCCCTCGGGCAGTTGCTCCGGCTTCAGGTTGCCCCGCACCAGAAAGTCCGTGGCCATGTGCACGCCTTTCAGGTCATCGTTCTCGATGCCGAGCAGGTTGCCGATGCCAGCGCCGTGACCCAGGAAGACGGCGTCATACCCATCAGCAAAGAGGTCCTCCAGCGTGATCTCCTTCCCGATATGGGTGTTCATGACGAACCGGACATCCAGCTTCTTCAGGAAGTCGACCTTCTGATAGAGGATGCGCTTCGCGATCTTGAAGTTGGGGATGCCGTATAGCAAAACGCCCCCCGGCTCCGGCCAGGCATCGAAAATGGTAGCGCGGTGACCACGGATCGTGACTTCTTCCGCCACCACCAGGCCGGCGGGTCCGGCGCCGACGATGGCCACCTGGCGGCCGCTGGGCGACGCCACCTCCGGCATAGGGAAGCCGAATTTCTCGCGCTGGTAGTCGGTGACAAAGACCTCCAGGCGCCCAATGGCTACGCGCTTGGCGTTCTTGCCCACCACGCAGTGCCCTTCGCAGAGGCGCTCCTGCGGGCAGAGACGGCCGCACATCTCTGGCAGATTGCTGGTCTCTCGGAACTTGTTGGCGGCGCCGACGATGTCGCCCTGCCCCAGGAGCCAGAGGGCCCCAGGGATGTCGTTGTTGAGGGGACAGGCCTTGGTACAGGCGGCGGCAGGACACTGGATACAGCGCTCGGCCTCGAGCCTAGCCGTCTCCAGGCCGATCGGCAGATAGGTCTCATCCCAGTTATGGATGCGAACGGCCGGGTCCTGCTTGGGCATGACCTGGGGCTGGATTTTGAGGCGCGCCTTGCGGTCGACGGCGGGTCTGACTTCGGGCACCGGAAACCTCCTCTCAGTGGAAAGAGACAGAAGGGGCCAATACCAGCTTAACTTACGGCGCTAGGGGCGGCAAGCAGGAGGACTAGCCACCGGGTATAGGCGTTCGCAAGGCGGCCACCAGACCTCGGCGCGGCGAAAAGAGGAAGGCCAGCAGGAAGAGCACGGTAGCCGTTAGCACGATGGCCGCCCCAGACGCCACATCGGCATAGTAGGAGACGTACAAACCCACCACAGAGGAGACGGCACCGACGACGGCCCCCAGGGCCATGATGTAATGCACCCTCCTCACCAGTAGGCTGGCGGTGGCCGCCGGCGTCACCAGCATGGCCACCACCAGGACGATACCCACGGCCTTGAGAGCCACCACCGTCGAAACCCCCAGCATCGCCAGCAGGCCGTACTGCACAAGGCCCACCGGCACCCCCGAGGCGGCGGCCATCGTGGGGTCGTAGGCTGTGAAGAGGAGTTGCCGGTAGAAGAGAGCTACCATGGCCAGGACGACGAGCCCCATGAGGGCGATGAGGAGCAAGTCGTCGCGGCCCACTCCCAGGACGTTGCCGAAAACGAAGGAGAAAAGGTCCACGGTATAGTTGGCCTGGCGGCTGACAATGAGGATGCCGAGGGCGAAGGCGCCGACGAAGAGGATGCCGATGGCGGTGTCGAAGCTGACGCGGGCTCGGCCCCCCACGAGGGCAATGGCGAGGGCCGTGACGAGGGCCGCCACCAACGCGCCCAGGTAGATGTTGCCCCCCAACACAAAGGCCATGGCCACCCCCGCAAAGGAGGCGTGGGCCAGGGCATCGCCGATGAAGGCGAGGCCCTTGAGCACCACGAAGGTGCCGATACAGGCGCTGACGACGCTGACCATGAGAGTGGCCAGGAGGGCCCGCTGCATGAAGGCGAACTGAAAGGGCTCCCGCAGGAACTGCCAGAGGTCACTCATGGCCGTGGTGGCGGGCGTACACCGCCCCCTCGAAGGGCAGGAAGATCAGGTGGGCCTCGTAGGTGGCATTGAGATTGTCGCGGGTGAAGACCTGGGAAGGCGGCCCGAAGGCCACCACACGCCGTTTGACAAGGAGGGCCAGGTTGAAACAGGCGGCCACACAGGAGAGGTCGTGGGTAGCCACGAGAAGCGTCTTGCCCTCGTCGCGCAGCCCCTCGAAGAGGTGAAGGACATCGTGCT
>CAZSSQ010000193.1:0-3225 GCA_964609465.1 uncultured Dehalococcoidia bacterium | reverse complement strand
CGAACCACTCGGCCTGCTGCTCCGGCTCCATGAGCCACTTGATGAACTTCCAGGCTGCCTCCTGCTCGCGCTCCGGCCGCAGGTTGATGGTCCAGAGAACACGATGACCGAGGAGAGGTGCCCCCGTGCCCCCGGGCACGCCTGGCACCGCAGCCACACCGATCTCCACGCCCTCCACCCCTGTCTCCAAGGCATCCATCACCGAGCCCAAGGCGGGAGAGTAGCTGAAGGTCATGGCGGCGCGTCCGCTGGCCAAGGCCAGCAAGGTGTCCGCGTAGGTGGGGTTCCGGCCGACATTGAAGGCCAGACCCTCATCGACCATGTCGTGCCACCACTGGAAGAAGTAGCGACCGGTGTCATTGTCGAATAGCACTTTGGTGGCGCGGCCTTCATGTCCATTCTCGTTATCTACGAAGAGGTCGTCGTGCTCGGCCTGGATGCTCTCCATCCAGGCTCGGATGTCCAGGGCGATGCCGCTCCGCACCACGTTCCCGGAGGAGTCGCGCTTTAGAAACTTCTCCGAGTACTGGCGCACCTCCTCCAGGTCGCGGGGCGGCCTTTCCGGGTCCAGCCCGACCTCTCGGAAGGTCACCTTGTTGTAGTAGAGGAGGGGCATGCCGGCGCAGAAGGGCATAGCCCATAGCTTGCCCTGTACCGTGTACATCTGGATGGACTTCTCGTCCAGGGCCGACAGGTCATAGCCCTCCCGGTCGACGAAGTCCTGGGCAGGGGCGACGGTGCCGCTGTCGAGCATCTTCTGGGTGTCCACCTCCCCCACGACGGCGATGGCTGGGACGCTGCCGGAGCCCAGAGAGGTCACCAACTTGGCTATGATCTCCTGGTCGGTGCCCTGGAAGTAGGCCTGCACCTTGACCTCGTCCTGCGACGAGTTGTACCGGGAGATCAGGTGTTCCAGAGTGTCCGAGTTGGAGCCCGTCTCTGAGTGCCAGAGGTCAATGCTCACGGTGCCGCCTGACGGCCCGGCGCCGGGGGTCTCGCCGGTAGGCGTTGCCTGCTCGCCGCCTCCACCGCAGGCGGCCAGCGAGAGGGAAAGGAGCAAGACAGCTATCAGGAGGGCGAGGGACCTTGACACAGTGTGCCTCCTTACTGGTCTCCGTTCGTTCCAGTGGGGCGTGCCCAGTATAGGACGGCACGCAGGCTAGCGACAGAGGGCGTATCGTTCAAGAAATGTGGCGTGAGCCGACCAGCGGGCGCCACCGAACTGGACGCCGTTAGGCCCTTCCGAGAGTCAGGCTAGGCATCCAAACGCAGGTAGGCGCCCAGGGAGGCGCTGGAGACAAGGCGGCGGTAGAGGTCAAGGTAGCCGCCTGTCGCCTTGGGCGGCGGTCCGCCCCTGGCGGACCAGGCTGCCCGGCGCCGGGCCAGCTCCTCCTCGGGCACCAGCAGGTCCAGGCGGCCCGCCGGCACGTCGATGTCGATGAGGTCGCCGTCCTCGACCAGGGCGATGGGCCCGCCTTCGGCTGCCTCCGGCGCCACGTGACCGATGCAGGGGCCGCGCGTCGCGCCTGAGTAGCGGCCGTCGCTGACCATGGCCACGGAGTTGCCCAGGCCCATGCCGACCAGGAGAGCGGCGGGAATGGACAGCTCGGGCATGCCCGGTCCGCCACGAGGGCCTTCGTAGCGGATCACCAGCACTGACCCCGGCTCTACCTTCCGGTTCAGGAGGTGTTCGCGTACCTCCTCCTCGGAGTCGAAGATCACCGCCGGGCCCCGGTGAACCAGCATGCTGGGGTCGATGGCGCTGCTCTTGGCGACGCTGCCCTCCGGGGCCAGGCTGCCCCGCAGGACGGCCAGCCCCCCTTGTGGCGAGAGGGGGTTGGAACGAGGCCGGATCACCTGCGGGTCCCCGTTCCTTGCCCGCGACAGCTCCTCGGCCAGGGTGCGGCCGGTCACGCCGCGACAGTCGCCGTGGATGAGGTCGCCCAGCTCCTTGAGGACGGTGCGCACGCCGCCTGCCCTCTCGAAGTCCTCCATGAAGTAGTCAGAGGAGGGCTTGAACTTGCCCAGCAGCGGTGTCTCGCGGCTGAGGCGGTCGAAGTCGTCCAGGGTGAGCTTCAGGCCGGCGGCCTCGGCCAGGGCCAGCAGGTGGATGACCATGTTGGTGGAGCCGCCGACCGCGATGCCAGCGCGGATGGCATTCTCCAGGCTGGCAGGCGTGAGGATGTCTAGGAAGCGGCGGCCCTCGCGGACCAGGGCGACCGCCCGCTCGCCGGCGGAGCGCGCCAGCTCGTCGATGGCCGGGCCGGTGGCCGGGGTGGTAGCGTTGCCGGGCAGGGAGAGCCCTAAGGCTTCCACCACGGCCGCCATGGTGTTGGCGGTGCCCATCATGTTGCAGATGCCCGTCGTCCAGCAGGCGTGGGCTTCGATGTCGGATAGCTCCTGCTCGGAGATGCGGCTGGCCTGGAAGCGCCCCATGGCCTCCTTGACGTCGCTGGTGCCGATGGTCTGGCCGGCCAGGCGCGCCTGGGGCATGTAGCCCCCGGTGAGGAAGACGGTGGGCAGGTCGCACCAGGCGGCCGCCATCAGGAAGCCTGGGGTGATCTTGTCGCAGGAGGAGATCATGACGGCGCCCTGGAAGCGATGGGCCTTCAGCATGAGCTCGGCGGAGAAGGCGATGACGTCGCGGGAGGGGAGGATGTAGTGCATGCCGGGGCCCTGGCAGATGCCGTCGCAGCCGGCGATGGTGTTGAACTCGACGGGCATGCCGCCGGCGGCGGCGATGCCGTCCCGCACGGCGGCCGATAGCCGGCGGAGGTGGGCGTGGCCCGCCGTCAGCTCGCTCCAGGAGTTGACGATGGCTACCAGGGGCTTGCGGAAGTCGGCCTCGGTGAAGCCCATGGGCCGGTAGAGGGCCCGGGCGTAGGTGGCATCGAAGCCCTGGAGCGGGGGTTGCGGCTCTTCTCGGCGGGCGGTCACCGTCTCGGTTCCTCCCGTGACCGGCCACAGGTCGCCGGGCCGGCTTCGTAGGCGAGGGTCTTCAGACCCTCGCAAACCCGTCGGGGTCTCAAGACCCCGACCGACGAACCGCGAAGTTCGGGCATCGGCCAAGGGCGGAGCTGAAGCTCCGCCCCTACGAGTGGTACGAGGACAGCTCGTCCAGTTCGACCTCGCGTCGCTCCCGGGACGACAGGTGGGCCGCCAGGGAGAACCGCAGCACCTCCCGCCCCTCGCGAGGGTTCATCTCGGGCTGGCGCCCCTCAACGA
>CAZSSQ010000192.1:1239-3360 GCA_964609465.1 uncultured Dehalococcoidia bacterium | reverse complement strand
CTCGGCTCGCTGCTCTTCTGTTGGCTGCATTTGCGCCTCTTTGTCGGCCTTACGCAACCCGAAGGCACAATAGGGCGGGTGGTGCAACAGCCCTATCGCTATCGGGGCATTTTGGAGATTCCATCTCAGTCCGCTCGTGGGGAGATCGCCTACTGTGAAATCAGCCGCTGGCGCTGGCTGCGCAACTGGGCCTATGAGTTGGCCACAGGCTACGGGGAGCGGCCCTGGAACCCCGTCATCGGGGGCGTGCTCATCATACTGGGGTTCGGGGGCGGGTTCTGTGCCACACGCGCCATCGGCAACCTCTGGGACGCCCTTATCTACAGCCTGGCCACCTTCGCCACGTTCAACCTCGTCGATACCGGGCCGACCGGTCGCGGCGTCGACGTGGCGTCGTCGGTGGAGGCGCTGCTGGGCATAGCCGTCCTCGCCCTCGTCATCTTCACCCTCGGCAACAAGATGAGCCGGGGGTAGTTGCCGCTCGCCCTTCGACAAGCTCAGGGTGAGCGGTGGTTGGTGGCCGCTCGTGGTGAGCCTGCCTGCCCGTCCTTAGGCGGGTCGAACCACGAGCGACCCACCTCGGCTTGACAGCACAGGGGTGGCCCCAGACCCCGCTTCATGCCACAATCCCCCCATGACCTCCCTCATACGCACCGCGCGGCCCGCCGACATGCCCGCCGTCTACGAGCTGCTGTCGCTCTGCTTCCCCGACGCCCGCCCTAACCTCTTCCGCCGCCAGACGGAGCACGATTCCACCTTCCGCTGGCGCTACGGCCGCGTCGTCGAGGTCGACGGCGCGGTGGTGGGCTACCTGCACATCTTCGACCGCCGGATGTGGCTGCGCGGCGCCCGACTGCGCGCCGCCGGCATCGGCTCCGTGTCCACCCACCCCGACTACCGGCGTCGCGGCCTGGCCACTGCCCTCCTGCGCGACACCCTCGCCCTCCTCCACCGCGACGGCTACCACCTGTCGTTCCTCGGCTCCGAGGTGGCAGCGGCCTTCTACGAGAGGCTGGGCTGGCGCATCGTCCGCCAGCCGTCGCACGGCGCCCCGGCGGCGGAGGCCGCCGCCCTGCCTGTCCGGCAGGCAGGGCGGCCCGAGAGGCCGCGGCTCACCATCCGACCCTTCGCCCCCTCGGACCTGACGGCGGTGGCCCGCATCCACGCCCGGGCCACCCGCGGCCGCACCGGCGCCGTGGCCCGCAGCCTCCGCTACTGGACCGACCACATGTCTTGGATGGACGAAGACGCCGGTGGCTTCCTGTTGACAGTCAGCGGCCGGGGCGGCATCGACGCCTTCGTGCGCAGCCGCAGCGAGCGCTGGGCCAGCACGCTGATGCTGCTCGACGCCCACTGCCGCGAAGGGGCCGAGGCCCACCTGGCGCCCCTGCTCGGCGCCCTGGGCCGCTACGCCGTGAGCCAGGGGCTGAAGGGCATCCAGGCGTCCCTGCCCGAGGGGCACCCCCTCGCCGACGCCTTCGCCCGGCTGCCATCGGCGGGCATGACGACGGAGGTGCGCTACCCCTTCATGATGCGGGCGATGAACCTGCCGGACCTGCTTCGACGCCTGGCGCCAGTCCTCGGTGAGCGGGTACCCGCGACAAAGGCGCCTGTCTCCCTGGCCTTCGAGGAGGACGGCCAGCGGACGTACCTGTCCATTGGCCCAGACGGCGTGAGCGTGGCCCGACGGCCCGCCGGCGAGGTGGTGTCGGTGGCGCCGGGAGAAGCGGTGACGCTGCTCATGGGCCAGAAGAGCGCCCGAGACGTCCTGGCCCCTGCCGCCGACCCGCCGTCGGAGGGGGCGCTCTCAGCCCTGGAGCAGCTCCTGCCTCGAGAGCCCCTCCACTTCTGGGGCGCCGACCGCATCTAGCACCATATCCCACCCGTACCGTCCGTCTTGATTTGCCACAGATTCTCACAGATGCAACACAGATTTCAGCATCATCCGAATCTGATTCGCCATCAGTGCCAGTCTGTGTCAATCTGTGGCAGGCAAGGACGTAAGGACGGAGCTGAAGCTCCGTCCTTACGTCTCTATCCCCTGGAGGTGGCAGGTGTCGTTGAGGGCGGCCACGATGGCACGCGACCGTGGGTCGCGCGCATCCGGGGGGCCGTCGCGGA
>CAZSSQ010000192.1:0-1139 GCA_964609465.1 uncultured Dehalococcoidia bacterium | reverse complement strand
GCGGCCACGATGGCACGCGACCGTGGGTCGCGCGCATCCGGGGGGCCGTCGCGGACCTCCACGACGGTGATCGAGCCGTTGTGGATCCTGAGCGGCAGGGGGCGACGGTAGGGCAGCCCCAGCACCTCCAGACAGAACACGGCGATGGGCCCGGCGTGGGCGACGACGGCCGCCGAGGCGCCGGGGTGCCGCTCGACCACGCCCCAGAGGGCCTCGCAGACGCGCTGTCGGAAGGCCTCGCGGTCCTCGGCGCCGGGGAAGGAGGGGTAGTCCGGCCCGCGCCGGTACTGCTCTACGATCTCCGGGTGCTTCTCCACCAGCTCGCGATAGGTGATGCCCGCGAGCTCGCCGAAGTCGTACTCCTGGACGCCGGGAAGCTCGGTCACCTCCAGGCCCGTCGCCTCGGCGATAGCGCCCGCCGTCAGACGGGCGCGCCTGATCGGGCTGCTGTAGAGGGCGGCCAGCGACAGGGGCCGCAGCCGCTCGGCCAGGAGGCGGCTCTGCTCGAGGCCGCGCTCCGTCAGGGGGTACTCGCCCTGGCCCTGGAGCCGCAGCTCGGCGTTACCCTCGGACTCGCCATGACGGATGAGCAATAGTCTCATGGGGCTAGCGCGGAGGCTCCACCAGGGCGGGCGCCAGCAGGTCGAGGAACTGCTTGAGGATGCGCGCCGTCAGCCCCCAGATGATGTGCCCTCTAAACAGATACGAGTACATGACCAAGTCGCGGCCGTCTATTTGGCGCACCTCCTCCGTGACGTTGGCTTTATCCATCAGGTGAGAGAGCGGCACCTGGATGAGCTCCGCCACTTCGTAACGGTTGGGCCGAAAGTGGTAGGGTACCGGCCCGCGGATGAAGCCCACGTAGGGCGTAACCATGAACCCGCTGATGGCCGGCGAATCGTCCAGTTGCCCCACAACCTCCACGTCCTCGGGCCGTACGCCCAGCTCCTCATAGGTCTCGCGGAGGGCCGTGAGGCGCAGGTCGTCGTCCTCGGGGTCGGCGGCGCCGCCGGGAAAGGAGATCTGGCCCTTGTGCGTCTCGACCAGGTGGGTGCGGAGGGTGAAGAGGATGTGAGGCTCGCCGCGCACCACGTAGATGAGCAGGAGGACCGCCGCCTCGGGCCGGCCCTCCGGCTGGA
>CAZSSQ010000191.1:0-3456 GCA_964609465.1 uncultured Dehalococcoidia bacterium | reverse complement strand
CCGCGACAACCTGCTTGGAAGGCAGGAGCTCTACCAGACTGAGCTACCCCCGCTCACCGGCATTGTACGGACTTCCCACACCGCTATTCAAGCCTAGTGGCCAGGTAGACGGGGAGCCTACCGACGCCGCTTCCCAAGGGCACGAAGAAGCTCAGATTCCGAGACGTTGCCGAGCTTCAGGATGCTCCTGAGCGTGCCACGCGGGATCTCTTTCCTCCCCAGGATGATGACCGTCACGTCCTTGGTGCCGTCGGGGCGCTAACGGTACATAGAGAGGTGACTACCGCCGCTGGGATTCGGGTCAGGGACGAAACCCAATCGCAGCAGGGCGCTCATCAGCCTTTGGCTGGATACGAGAGGCAGTCGCTGGCGGCGCGGCGGGCTCACTCAGGCGGAAAGAGGAATCTTGGCGACGTACGGCCCGACGAAGGCGTCCGGGTGGAGCTCGTACGCTCGCTTCAGTCTGCTGGGGCGCGTTTTCCTGACGGCAATCCCCTTCTCTCGGAAGATCCGGGAGCGCCCGCCCAGACGCTCAATCGTGTTGAGGTATTCGACTGTTGCCTCCTTCACGTTGGCGAGCGCTTCCTCAAACGTATCGCCGCAGCTCGCCGTTCCGAGTTCGAGGCATGCGTGCCCGCCATTGACCAGCGAGGCCGCCCATGAGTAGCAGGGAGCCACCTGCCGCAAGCGCGTACCACCAGGTGGGGAGACTGCTGCCTTCCTCACCGAGCAGGCGACAGGCCAGCATGAAAAGGGGGCAGTTATCTGCTGTTCAGCCCGTCCGTGGCCGAGGCTTCAGGATGAAGCGGGCAGGCTGGTGGTGGCAGGGGAGAGGTGGGCTGGGGATCGGCCCGCCTTCTTGTCTACTCTGCTCTCGGAGGCACGGGGCAGCGGTATGACAATCCCCTGTGCCCGTGCTACGATCACTCCGCTTGAACGGTCGAAGCTGACGCGGGAAAGCAGTGGATCATGCGATGGGTCGCACTGTATCTAAGAGCCGCCTGGCGTAAGCTTCTCGACTACCCCCGCACCAAACGCAGGCGGCTACCCCTCGTGGTGGAGCGGCTGCATCACCCCGATTTCTTCTTCGTCAACATCGGGGCCAACGACGGCATCGCATCCGACCCCATTTACCCGTTCCTTCGCAGGTACGGGTGGCGCGGGATTGCTGTGGAACCGCTCGGCTACGTGTGCGACGAGTTGCGCCGCAACTATGCCCAGTTCGAGGGCGTGGTGATCGAGCACGCGGCCATTACCTCGACGCCACGGCCGTTCTACTTCATCGCGCCTGACGCGACCGACGCCAGCTTCATCCGCATGGTCGGTTCGCTGCACCGTGACCACATCGAGAAAACGATCTCCCTGATGCGGAAGCACCAGTTCCAAGGACCGGTGCCCGAAGGTCTGGAACGCTCGATCCGGCAGGTCGAAGCACCGTGTCTCACGCTCGAGCAGCTGCTCGCCAAGCACAAGGTGCAGCAGATCGACTTCCTCAACATTGATGCCGAGCGGTCCGACTTCGAAATCCTCATGATGATCGATTTCACTCGATGGCGCCCGAGCATTCTCTGCCTAGAGACGGCGGGGTTCAGCGACGTGCAGAAGATGCGGGCAATGGAGGTACTGCGCCTGGCCGGCTACGAGTACCTGGAGCCGTTCGATCTTTACTCTCAGGTGTTCGTGCAGAGCAAGTATGTCGTCCGGTAGAGCGGGTGTGCCACAGACCATGTGAGGTTAGACCCGCGCGGCCTGTGCCGCCAACCCCAACGCCAACGGCCCCGCCCGGCCGGCTGCGTTCCTCTGGGGCGGGGCCACTCTATCCAGGCACACAGGCTCCACTGATCCCCCACCACAGGCGGTAGAGCACACAAGTGCGGCTCCTTGCCTAGTACCAGTCGCCCTGTCCCGAAGCTAAGTCAAGGCTCTCAAGGGTGATCCGTCAGCACCTACCATCTATTATGCGCTCACCCTGAACTCAGGAGATCAAGGGTGCCACAGAGAGACGAGGGGTAGGGGTAGCCTGCTTCTCTGCACGTCCGCCCACCACCGGCCAGGTGTGGGGGCGGCCTGGGGTACTGGCCAGCACCCCCAATGGGAATCTGTGCATAATGCGACGTCGCAAAGTTGGCGACGGGTGCCAAATTCGCCACCGCGTCGGGATTGCGCTCGTGGCAAAAGCAGCGGCCCCATATGAGAACGGGGCCAGCACTATTCGACTATTCAGGGCTATGGGAAGAGACGATAACTGACGCCGTTTAGCTTCGTTTTCCAGCTTTGGGGCACAGCGTAGAGGGTCGTATGTTTGGAAGGCAGGAGCTCTACCAGATGGTTCGGCAGGCTCACCATGCCACTGAGCTACCCCCGCTCGTCGCGCTACATTCTAGCACAGCCGCCCGTACCGCGGCCGCTCCGATCAGTGCGAGAAGGCGGCCGCCTGCTGGCGAACCAGGTCCACCAGGGTGCCAAGTGCGATGTTCACGTCAACGAGGTGCAACCCCCACGTGGGCCCGAGCGTCTGCCTTGCTACCCACCTTTGGTCACCGGCAACATTCGTGGCGTCAATTTGAAGCCAGTTGGCGCCGCCGGAGCTCTCGCAGTGGGCGGTGTACAGCCCCGGGTAGGCCAGCCACGGCGTGGGTGCGGAGGGTGTTCCGATCAACTCGGCGCCAAATACTCCGGGGAGACGAGTGGCCGAGAAGTAGGGCTCCAACGGGCCTGTTCCCCCTGAAAGCGAAGCCGGATTGACGCACAGCACCTCTAGATTCCCAGTGACTTGCCGGCCCGAGCTCGGGCCGACTCCCACCCTGCCAAACCCGCTGTCGGGCGGTGGCGGCTCGATGAAGCTCGAGTAGGCCACCACACAGCCCGTTTGATCGGCGGAGCGACAGGCGGGAATGTTCTGGAAGTCACCGCCGACATCCTGACCCGTGGGGACCGTCACGTTCCCGCCGATCAGCAGCGCCGAGACAAGACGGCTACGCACGTCTGCGTTGGGATCGATCTCAGACGCGATGAGCCGGGTCAACATGCCCGTTCCCTGGGAGTGGCCGATGAGGACAACCCCCCGGCCGTTGTTGTAGTGGGCGAGATAGTCCTGCCACGCCGACAGCACGTCGCCGTAGGCCAGGTCGCGGTCTGCCGTCGTCGCCGCACCCGGTTTGCCGATTGTCGGCACAGTGAGCTGGCGGTACATCGGGGCGTGTACCTTGCATACCTGCGAGAATCGGGACGCCTGCTGGATGGCGACCGTCCTCTCATCCGGGTCTATGTCCAGGGTGGCGTTCGTAGTGGTCTGGAGGCTCACCGTCGGGTACACGTAGAAGCAGTCGATCGGCGGGTCCTCTGCCGGAGCCGCCGCCTCAGTGGTGCTCGAGCCGTCGGCAGACACCACCGTGGTCGTTAGATCGCTCTCGCAGGGATTATCGGCGAGCCCCGGGCGGCACAACCAGACCGTGT
>CAZSSQ010000190.1:0-3462 GCA_964609465.1 uncultured Dehalococcoidia bacterium | reverse complement strand
TTCTGCCTCTTCGCCGCCTTCTTCGTGTGGTGGTTGCTGACAGGGCAGCCCAAGGGGGAGCGGGGGCAGGGAAAGCAGGGAGCTCGCTCTCGGCCAGGTAGGTGATGCCAGATATGGGCGGCCCGCCCACCGGACAGCAGTGTTCTAAGACACGCGAGAGGTCCAAGCGTTACCCCCTCGTGGACGCGGGTAGTAGGCCGCTCCTATAATGGTGGCGCAGTCGTGAGCACGCCACACACCGAGCCGCCTTCCCAAGGAGCGACGCCGCGAGTCATCGAAGTGGACCGGCGAGGGTCGCACGACGTGCTCTCCAGGCGCTAGAGTCGGTGTCCTCCCAGAAACCAGATCTCCCCATTCCTCACCTCTCGCTGGTGATCCCCGCCTACAACGAGGAGCGCCGCCTGCTGCCCTCGCTGCAACGCGTCGATCAGTACCTGTCGACCCGGCCCTACGCCAGCGAGCTCGTGGTGGTGGACGACGGCAGCACGGACCGCACCGCCGAGCTGGTGCGCGGCTTCGCTCCGTCGGCACCAGAGCGGGTCCAGGTGCGCCTGCTGGCCCACGAGCGGAATCGCGGTAAGGGGGCGGCCGTGCGCACGGGGTGCCTGGCGGCGCAGGGCGAGTACGTGGTGTTCACGGACATGGACCTGGCGGTTCCGGTCGAGGAGGTGGGACGGGTGCTAGAGCGCCTCGAGGCGGGCGTCGACGTGGCGGTGGGGACGCGCCTCCACCCGGGCGGGCAGGACATGCGCAGCAGCCAGCCCCTCCCGCGGCGACTGGCGGGCCGTCTCTTTGTGCTGGTGAGGCGGCTGCTGGCCGTGCCGGAGTTCCACGATACGCAGTGCCCCCTGAAGGGCTTCCGCCACCAGGCGGCGGGTCGCCTCTTCGCTGCTCAACGCCTCTCGGGCTGGGCCTTCGACGTGGAACTCCTCTACCTGGCAAAGCGCTGGGGCCTGCGGGTGGAGGAGGTGCCGGTTCGTTGGGACCACATCGGTGGTTCCCACGTGGGCCTGCGACCCCTGGTGGCGGTCCAGGTGCTCTGGGACCTGTTGCGTTTGCGCCTGTTGCCGCGCTAGCAGCGGTGGGCTGACTGCTAGCTCGACGAATGCGCTCGTCCAGAAACATCTTGTGCCTCATGACGAATAGCAGGTGTGTGGTATGTCTTGGTCCCCGCACATTGGGGGCTTGACAAATCTCGCATAAGGGTGTAATTAAAAGGTCTGGTGGCTGGTTTTTTCCCCGCCTTAAGGTTTTAGAGAGTTACAAGAGAATAGAGCAGGCCAGGATCGCGTCACGGTCGCGGAGAGGAAACGCGGCCTGTCTTTGTTTGTGTCTTTGGTAAGCCGGGAACCCCACCCGCGGTGCCGGGCGGAGCGCGGGCGAGAAGGCGAGGGGCCTCACTTTTGGGCAGCACCGACGGTTCAGCGTTCCGGCGTCGGTCCCGGTGGATCGCGCCCCTGATCCGTACAACGCTACGTCTTCTGTTGATGGCGGCAGGTGTTGCCGCGGTCGTTGTTCTTGTATCGCTTTCGCTTACCCAGGAACGCGGTCACGCCGCCTGCGACCCCGGCGGCGGCCCCGCTATCATCACCGACGAGCCCGAGTACCTGCCCTTCGAGACAGTGCACATACAGGGCTGCGGCTTCGAGTCCTACGAAGGGCAGGCCCTGACTCTCCGCATTACCCGTCCTGACCTCTCGCTCTTCACTGATGCGGTGACCATCGTCGACGGCGGCTTCGCCTATGACTTCCAGATCGACGATCAGCTTGGCACCTACCTGGTTGACGTACTCGACGGTCAGAACGTAGTGGCGTCGACGACGTTCGATGACAACTACCGCATTCAGCCGAGTTCCCTGACGTTCGTGGCGGAGGCCGGAGGGTCCAACCCACCCGAGCAGGGGGCTCAGTTCCAGGGACCAGGCTCCTGCGGTGCCGGGACTGTGACGGACAACCAGTCGTGGCTCTCGGTCGTGCCGGCCAGCTTCACGAGCGGCGACTATAAAGCCGGACCAGGCTACTACTACAAGCACATAGACCTCACGATCAGTGTGGACATCACCGGCCTTGCCCCGGGAACCTACACCGGGACTGTAACCGTCGATGCCAGCGGCAGCCATTGCGGCGACCCCCGCACCGCCTCGGTCACGCTGTACGTTAGGGAGGCGAATCCCGATCTCGCCCAGTCATGCGGGATTGACATGGTGCTGGTCATCGACAGCTCCGGCAGCATCAGCACTTCGGAGCTTGCCCAGATGCGGGCCGCCTACCACGATTTCGTGGACGCATTCCTGCCCGGCACGCCCACCCAAATAGCCGTGGTTGACTTCGACAACACTGCCTCTACCGTCCAGGTCTTCACGGATAACGCAGCCAGTCTCCATACGGCCATCGACACACCGACCAGTGGTGGGTATACCAACTGGCAGGACGCTCTGTCGGTGGCTCACGGTCTGTTTGATCCGCGGCCCACCAAGCCCGACCTGATCGTCTTTGCTTCCGACGGCAATCCCAACTACCAAGGCCACCCCGGCATCTGGGTGGGCGAGAGCACTGCGGTGCAGGCCGCGGTTACGGAGGCCAACGCTATCAAGGCCGACGGAATACGCATCATCGCCATCGGCATAGGGAACGATCTCGATGTTGCCAACCTCCAGGCTGTGTCCGGGACCGGTCCCGATGACGTGATCACCTCTGGGTTCGACACGCTGGCGCAGGACCTCGCCACTCTCGCCAGCCAGCTCTGCGGCGGAACCATCAGCGTCCACAAGATCATCGACGAAGACTGTGACGCCGGGACGACCGGCGATCAAACGAACGGTGAGGGCTGGGAGTTCACCCCCTCGGTGACCGGCGGCAGCTCTGTTCCCACGTCCAGCACGACAGGCGGAGACGGCTTCGCCCAGTTCGACATCGACATCAGTGGCACAACTGCTACGGTGGATGTCACTGAAACGCTGCAGGGCGCCTATACCCTGCTAGACGCAGGCTGCTCGTTCCAGAACGGCGGCGGCAGCGTCGGAACGTTCGACAGCGTTGACGGCGTCAACGGCATCGTTCTGGGGCCGGAGCACATCGTCTCCTGCACGTTCTACAACTGTCCGTGCCGCACCCCCACGCCCACCAAGACGCGGACCCCCACCAAGACGCCCACCAACACGCCGGTGACGCCGACCAACACACCGACACCCACCAACACGCCGACGCCCACCAACACGCCGGTGACGCCCACCAACACGCCGACGCCGGAGCCCACGGCCACCTTCACGCCGACGCCGGAGCCGACGGCCACCTTCACGCCGACGCCGGAGCCGACGGGCACCTTCACGCCGACGCCGGAGCCGACAGCCACCTTCACGCCGACGCCGGAGCCCACGGCCACCTTCACGCCGACGCCGGAGCCGACAGCCACCTTCACGCCGACGCCGGAGCCGACGGCCACCTTCACGCCGACGCCGGAGC
>CAZSSQ010000189.1:0-3498 GCA_964609465.1 uncultured Dehalococcoidia bacterium | reverse complement strand
CCATGATAGTACAGATGCTATACTGAGATACAACCGTTCCGCCGGTCCGATTCGGGAACCAGCGACTGGCGCCAGAACCCCGCAAACTCCACGACGAGAGGTAGGTTCAATGGCAGATGTGACTATCACGCCTCGTGACAACGGGCCCTACCTGGTGCGCGGGCCCGTCAAGCTGGTGGATGTCGAGGGGAACGAGTTCACGGTCCAGGGGGAGGCCATCGCCCTCTGCCGCTGCGGCAACTCCTCCAACAAGCCCTTCTGCGACGGCACCCACAGCAAGGTAGACTTCCAGGCCACCAACCGGGCGAAGGCCTAGCAGCCCCCGTCACAGCAACGCCGCCAGGCGGTCCGCTTAAGGCCATTGACATTCTAATCCGACAAGTCTCGTCCTTCGACAGGCTCAGGACGAGCGGAACTTGCCCGCTAATGGTGAGCCCGCCTGCCGGCAGGCAGGCCTGTCGAACCATGAGCGGTGCTCTCCTCCTCTTCTGTCACTCTGAGTCCGCCAGAGGCGGACTCAGAGTGACGAGACCTCCGGAACCCTACAGCCGCCGGATCTTCCGGGAGGCGATGCCGGCGAAAGCGGCCAGCATCAGCCCCGTGGCGGCGAAGGCGGCCACCGAGTGGGGCACCCCGAACTGCTGAGAGGCTGCCCCCAGGCTCAGGTTGCCGAAGGGCGTGAGGCCGGCGGCCATGCCGTAGAGCGCCATGCCCCGTCCCTGGAAGGCGTCGTCCAGGTTGAGCTGGAGGAGCGTCTGGTTGAGGGTCACGAAGAGGGCCCAGCCGATGCCGCCCACGATGAGTATGGCGAACGAAAGGCCGAAAAGCCTCGAAAAGGAGAAGGCGAGCACCATGCCCATGTAGAGGAGCGCCGCCAGGGCCATGGTCTTCCCCCTGCTGCCCCACCCCTGCATGCTCGCCGCCATCAAGCCGCCGGGGATGGCCCCGAACCCCACACCGGTCAGCAGGAGCCCATAGCCCGCCGAGCCAGAATGAAGGATGTCCTTGGCAAAGACGGGCATCATGGCCACGTAGGGGTAGATGAGGACGTTGGCAATGACGTTTATCAGCACCAGCCGCGAAAGCGTCTCGTCACGGCGGACATAGCTAAAGCCCTCGCGGATGCCAGCCAGCACCGGTACCCGGACAGGCTCAACGTGAGTCAAGGGGCGCAACATCAGCGTGGCGGCGACGGCCAGCCCGAAGAACGCGGCCTGGCCGTAGAAGGCGACCGCCGTGCCGGCAACACGGATGATTATTCCTCCCAGGCTTGGCGCAACGATGCGGGAAACGTTAGCCGTCACCGAGTTAAGGCCGATAGCGCTGGGCAGGTACTCCGACCCCACCACGTCGTAGACGAGAACCTGGCGGGCGGGGATGTTGACGGCCACGCTCGCGCCCACGACGACGGCCATGATGTAGAGGTGCCACATCTGCACCCAGCCGCCGCTCACCAGAATTCCCACCAGCAGCGCCACCGTTCCGGGTACCGCCTGGGAGAAGGCGGCCATCCGGCGCCGGTCCAGTCGGTCCACCACCACACCTGCCGCGGGCGAGAAGACGAGGGTGCTTATGCCTCGCAGGAAGGCGACCAGGCCCAGTTGAAAGGCGGAATCGGTGAGCTGGAAGACCAGCCAGCCCCGTGCCACCTCCTCCATCCAGCTACCTAGCTGGCTGGCCGAGGTCCCTGCCAGGAGGAAACGAAACTGACCCAGAGCCAGAGAGGAGAACGCTGGCGCCCGCGCCAGGCGGCGAGCCAGGGCGGGACGGCCGGCCGTCTCCTCTTCGACTTCGTCCATCCGTCCTTGCGCTCCGCGAATGAAAGGCGAGCAGTCGGCGTGGGAGTAGAGCCGGCCACGGCCACCGAGGGCTTGTGCGCTATTCTAGCCTCTGGGCGCACGCGGGCGAAAGGGCAGTAGGGCGAGCTAAGTGATCCGCCATCCGTGGGTCGATTCTCGACCCCCGCCTAAAGGCGGGGGCATCGGATTCACCCCCCCCATGCCCCAGCCTTGAGGCTGGGGTCGTGTGTGAACCTGGAAGCCCAGAACCCACCAGCCATGAACCAGTTGCGAGCCAGGGCCGGCGACAGCAGGACGCGGTGTATAATAGCCACAGCGGGGGGACGTGGAGTCACGTCCGCTTTTCCGCCTCTACAGGTATCCGTTTCGTTCAGCGGCAGGAGTAAGGTATGAGCGCCGAAAGCCCTGGCAGGCCTGCTACCGCCGCCATCTGGTCCCCATCCCGTTCGCTCTCTCGCCGCGTGCAGCGCCTGCGCGACGAGTTCTTCTCCTTCTACAGCCGCGACCACTTCCGAAACGAGGTCCGGCCCTACACCTCCGGCACGTCCTGGGACGAGGTCTGGTCCCCCTACCACTGGGGCGTCGTGCCGGAGGTGTACGTCTTCTTTGATAGCTTCCGGGACAGCCTGCTGGCCGCCGCCGAGACCGTCCCTTTGCCGGCCGGCTTCTGGGACGAGCCCCTGGTGATGCGACGCGCCCTCTTCTTCCGCCAGGTCCTCCTGCACCATTTGCCGGTGAAGATCCTGAACGGCGAGCTCATCGTTGGCTCCTACTTCAACACTGCCCTCTCCAAGACGCACACCCGCGCCGAGGCGCGCAAGTGGCGTCGACAGGTACATCGCTGGCGCCAGAAGGCTGAGATGCTGAACGAGCTGGGCGTGGGCAACTGCGGCGCCGTGCCCGGCCACCTCATACCCAACTACCCTAAGGTGCTCCGCCTGGGCTTCCGGGGCATCGCCGCCGAGCTAGAGGAGATGCAGCGGGCGGAGAAAAACCGCCGCAAGCGCGACTTCCTGCGCGCCCTCCTCATCTGCTGCCAGGCGGCGCAGGCCTTCGCCGGGCGCTATGCTGAGGAGGCGGAGCGCCTCGCGGAGGACGAGTCCAACGCCCAGCGCCAGGCCGAGCTCAGGGAGATCGCCCGCATCTGCCGCAAGGTGCCCTGGGAGCCCGCCGAGACCTTCCACGAGGCCCTCCAGTCCCTCTGGTTCGCCCACATGCTGGTCATGGCTGCCGAATCGTACCCGGGCCCGGGGCTTTCGCCGGGGCGCATCGACCAGTACCTCTACCCCTACTACCAGGCTGACCTGGCAGCAGGGCGGCTCGACTGCGAGCAGGCCCGCGAGCTCCTCCAGTGCTGCTGGCTCAAGCACAACTACGCCTACGACTACCAGGGCCGCGTCGGCCCCAACCAGGGCATCAACTCCGGCTTCGGCCAGCTCATCACCCTCGGCGGCATCGGGCCCGACGGCGAGGACGCCAGCAACGACCTCACCTCGCTCATGCTGGACGTTATCGAGGACATGAACCTGCTGGAGCCCAAGCCCAACATCCGCCTGCACCAGAAGACGCCGGAGGAGCTGCTGCGACGCGTCGCCGGGCTCATCGCCCGCGCCCAGGGCTCCCCCTTCCTCCTCAACTTCGACGAGGCGGCCATGCGCGGCCTGGAGTGGCAGGGCCTCCCCGCCGACCGCCTCTGGGA
>CAZSSQ010000188.1:0-3522 GCA_964609465.1 uncultured Dehalococcoidia bacterium | reverse complement strand
GGCCCGCCGTCGACCAGGGTGGTGTCGGGGTTCCTCAGGTCGGCGTTACAGGCGATTGTGGCATCATGCACATCCTGCGTGTTCGGGTCGTCTCCTCGCGGCAGAAACACGGTTAGCCCAGTGCAATCCCAGCGGGCACCCAGATCCGGACTCGAAAAGGTGGTGGCACCAGCATTAGCGTCGGGATTGCAGTCCAACGCCGGAGAGGTGCATGGCACATCCGGCGCCACGTCTAGTTGCCCGTCGTAGGTGACTCGGGTGAGGAAAGCGAAGGGCGCCTCAGACGGGTTCACGACACAGACGGCTACCCGGTGGGCGGTCCCCACAGCCACAAAGGCCTCACTGTCGATTGGATCACAGGGGCCGTTGCCGTTCTCCACGTTGGCGTCAATCGCCAGCTCGAACCCAGCTTGCTGGGTGTCCGTGGCCTGGCCAGAGGCTCCGTCCGGTCCCCCAGGCCTCAACGTGAATACCAGCACCACGATAACGGCCACTACTCCCGACAGCAGCAGTGAAGACAACGGAAAACGGAGCAGGGCATGCCTTCTCTCCCTGCGTGACGGGCCCGTCTTTCGCAGCAAAGTGAGGTTCAAGAGAGTCCGGGGCCACATGGACAATGCGCTAGCCTGAGTCGTCCCGGGGCCGTACCAAAAGGGTGCCTGTGGCGTTATATGTTAGCACACTTGTCAAGAAGGCTCACCCTGAGCGACAATGACAGCACACCCGCCCGCCCGGGGATATAGGGGATAGACTGAGCAGTTGAGTTGGCCCTTGGCGCACGCCTCTAACCCTAAGGTCAAGGTCAGGCGACTGGCTGGCATTTGACGAGGGAGGCATCGCCGGGAAAGGACGGGATCAGCTATGACACGATGGAAGTGGCTTCTCCTAGCCCAGGGGCTGGCCTCGGCGGTTGTCGTCCTGATGCTTCTCATCTTCAACGGGGAGCGTTCAGGCGGCGACGTCGCCGCCCAGAGTACGCTCCAGCTTAGCATCGACGCCAACATCACCAACGGTAGTCGCGCCTGCGACCCGATCGACAACGTGTCCGTCGTCAGCTCGGACGCCGTTCACAAGGTGGGCGTCTGCATCGAGAACTACGTGCCGAACTCCATCAACAACTTCGAGTTCCACATCCGCTACACCGGCAACCCGAGCACCAACGTCCCGCCGCGGCTCAACATAGCGACCGAGATTCCCGGAGGGAATCTGGACGGCAACCCCGACGCCAACGACGGCAATGACCCCACTGGCTTCAAGCTGGGCGGCGGCTGGGACTGCACCGGCTTCGGGCTCGCGCCGCCTGTGGGTGATGACCCTAGCACGCCGGACGTGGCCGACGCGAAGATCGTCTGCTTCGCCAACCTTGTCAGTCCCGACCAAGACCTAGCCGCCAACCCCGGCTTGATTGCGACCATCGAGTTCACCGCGGTTGGCACGGGCATTGACATCATTGACTTCGGGCCCAACGACGTCACCAACGCGAACAACGTCCAGAGTCCGCGCCCGGGGGGCGGCGTGGCCCGTTGCGGTACGTCCGTGCCGGCGGACCAAGTGCCATGTAACGGGGCAACGATCTTCAAGGGGATTACACCTACCCCGTCACCCACACTTACCCCGTCACCCACACCTACTCGAACGCCGACACCAACGCAAACCTTCACGCACACCCCTACTCCCTCGCTTACGCCTAGCATAACCCCGACTCCCACAGAAACGCCGCTCGTCACGGCTACGCGTACTCCCACCCCGCCACCATCGGCTGACGACTGGGACAGTGACGGGGTGCTCAACCTTCAGGACAACTGTCCCACCGTGTTCAACCCCGACCAGAAAAAAACGCCCATAGGGCTCATCGACAACGGTCCGGGCGTGCCGGGACCCGGTGCTGCCTTCCCAGGCGAGAACAACTTTGGAGACGTGTGCAACCCCGACTCCGACAGCGATGGTCTCCCCGACCTGAAGGAGGCGGTCGGCTGCGGGTTCGGACCGACGGATCCTGGCTGGCCCGTCCTCGACAAGACGTACGACGATAACGGTAACGGTAACCCCGCCCCGCCCATGGGCACCGATCTGGCCGACAACGGGCCCTCCTGGGACACCGACGGGGACACAGCTCTGGATGGCGCGGAATGCCGCCTCGCCACCAACCCCAACGACGCAAGCAGCAGACCTAGCGTTTCGGCATGCGGTGGCAACGGGGACGCCGACGGCGACCATCTCTCGAACGCCGCAGAGACCTGCGGCTGGGGGACCAACCCGAACCTGGTGGACTCGAATGGTAATGGCGTCAGCGACTGCTGGGAGACGGCCGACATCGACGGAAATGGCGTGGTCGATTACGGCGAGGCGCTGGAAGTGGCCAAGGCTGCACTCTTCGCCTCGCCGCCCACCAAGAGCGGCGTCATGGACATGGACAAGAATGGGATCGTCGACTACGGGGACGCCCTCTTCGTAGCCAGGGTCGCCCTGCTTGTGGGTTGGTGTCCCAGCCCACCAGCACCGACGCCCGGCGACTTCGACACGGACGGCATCCCTGACGCCACAGACAACTGTCTTCGCGTCTACAACTCCGACCAGACTATTACCCCCATAGGGTGCATCGACAACGGCCCAGGCCTGCCCGGGGACGACTGCACGGTGCCGAACGGGTACACTTTGGGCGACGCATGTAACCCCGATACTGACAACGATGGGCTCCCGGACCGCCTAGAGGTAAACCCTGACGCGAGCGGAAACTATGCCTGCTTCATTCTGGGTGGACCTAACGTCCCTACTAAGGCAGGGCTTCCCGTCCTAGACAATACCTACGACGACAACGGAAATGGGAACCCGGTCCCCTTCCTGGGCACCGATGTCTCGGACAACGGGCCCTCCTGGGACACTGATGGCGACAGTATGCCGGACGGCCCCGAGTGTGTCCGTGGTTATGACCCTACCAGCCCCGCCAGCAAGCCCAGCGTCGCGGAATGTGGAGGCACCGGCGACGGCGACGGCGACGGCCTGCTGAACGGCTGGGAGACCTGCGGCTGGGGGACCAACTCCACATTAATAGACACGGATGGCGATGGAATGGGTGACTGCAAAGAGGCGGCAGACGTGGATGGCAACGGCGTGCTGGACTACGGTGGAGATGGTCTTGGCACAGCCAAGGCAATTCTTCTGCCGCCCTCCGCTTTCGGCAAGGGGGGCGACTTCGACATCGACAAGAACGGTGTGCTGGACTTCGGAAGCGATGTCCTCACGATCGTCAAGTTTGCCCTGGGGGTCAAGGTGTGCAAGTAGCGCCTAAGGGGTCTTAGCTAGTGGAGCGGGCGGGGCGCTCTCGCTGCCCCGCCCGCCGTTGCGCCTGCCGGGGTCTGCGCGACCAGCCTGATGGGGAAGCGCATGGGAGCTTTGGGGCATCGTGACAAGCAATGACATGCCGACTCTCCGTTGGAAGGGTGAGCGTAGGTCCGGGAGCGCTCCTGGCTGGCATTTTGGCCGCTGCTCTCGCCCTTCGGCTGGCCTGGATCGGCTTCGTCG
>CAZSSQ010000187.1:0-3730 GCA_964609465.1 uncultured Dehalococcoidia bacterium | reverse complement strand
CCCGCCCCCTTGGCGTGCACCACACGCTCGGGGATGCGTTCGCGGTCGAAGTGGGACAGCTTCTCGACAAGGTGTACGTCCTGTAGCAGTGAGGGTCCGGGGCTTCCCGCGGTCAGCGTGTTCTGATCGTCGTCGACCGGGGCGCCAGAGTTGGTGGTCAGGCTGTTCTTGTTCTCTGTCATTGGTCTCTCACCTCACTCGGTTTTGTCTTGCGAGCTGCCATCCAGTCAGCTCATCCCCCTTGGCATTCAGGGCAGAGCCCGTAGAAGTCCAGGCGATGGCCGAGCAGCCGGTAGCCCCTCTTCTGGGCCACCTCCGTGGCCTCCCGCATCAGGCCCGGGAGCTCCAGGTCCTGGATACGCCCGCAGCCCCTGCAGACGAGGTGAGGGTGGGGCTCCACCCTCCTACCGTCGTACCGGTTGCCGGCCCCACTGAACTCCAGCTCCAGCACCTGGCCCATCCCCTTGAGGGTCTCCACCGTCTTGTATACAGTGGCTCGGCTGATCATGGGGTGCTGCCGTCCCACCTCTTCGTAGACCTGCTCCACGCTGGGATGGTCAGGGCTTTCGACAAGGACGCGAAGAACGGCGAGTCGCTGAGGGGTGAGGCGATACCCTTTCGCCCTCAGCGCTGTTACCAGCTCTCTCACCCGATCCTGCGTCCTGGGCATCTTATGGCAACTAGATACTTCTTAGGAATGATTCTTTGAGAGTATAAGTTCTCTGAGGGCCCCTGTCAACACTCAACCCGGTCGCCCACGAGCCACACGTTTCCCTCTTCGCCCGACGTCGTCTACACTGCTGGCGCGCCCCGTGCCGACACTGCGGCCCGGCCTGCCGGCAGAACCACCTGCCCGGAAGGAGCATCTCGATCCCGTGCGCGAAACGTCTGTGGTCACCTGCTTCCTCCTCCGCACCGGCCCGCATGGCCACGACGAGGTGCTCATCCTCCGCCGCAGCGGCCGCGTCCGCACCTATCGAGGCCGCTGGGCGGGCGTAAGCGGCTACCTGGAAAGCATGCCGCTCAGGGCGTCTTCGCCGGAAAAGCAGGCCCGCCGCGAGGTCGAGGAGGAAACAGGGCTCTCGCCCGCCGACGCGGAGCTAGTGCGCACCGGCGAGCCCTTCACCTTTGAAGACCCGGATCTGGACACGCGCTGGACGGTGCACCCTTTCCTCTTCAGGATGCGACCGGGAGCGGCCATCGCCATCGACTGGGAGCACACCGAGGCGCGGTGGGTGCGGCCGGGCGCTCTGGGCCGCTACCGCACCGTCCCCCGTCTCAGGGAAGCCCTCGCGCGCGTCTACCCCGCGAAGCAGGGCGATAGAGGGTGAACGGTTAGAGTCGCTTTCATTCTGGAGGATCAGCCGGCCACGGCTGCGCCGCTCCCCTGATCTTTGCATCCGCTGCCTGTACGCCTGCGCCAGCAGGCTCCTCGCTGGCGGCCGGCACCGCCGCCGCGCGCATCGTGCCCGCCGCCTCCTTGTCGTCGATCAGGAGTGCAGCGACGACAACGCCGAGGGCCGACAGCGCTATCGCAGGGACGAACGCGTCGTGGAAGGCTAGCAGGGCCCCATGCCGTGTGGCGGGATCGCCGAGCGTGGCCCCATAGTGCAGAAAGCGATTGCTCAGCGCTGTGGCCAGTATGGCGACACCAAAGCTGGCGGCGACCTGCTGGCCTGCATTGAAAATGGCCGTCGCCCGGCCGGTGTCTTCGGAACGGATGGTTGCGAAGACCGCCACCTGGAGCGGGATCATCGTGAAAGCGAACGACCAGCCGCGAAAGAGCATGATGAGCCGGATCCACCACTGGTTCGTGTCCAGGCCAATTAGCAGGAAGGCAACCGTAGCGAGAGTGGCGCCAGTCAACCCGGCCACCATCATGCGGCGCGGCCCGACGTAAGGGTAGAGGCGTCCGGCGGGCTGTGCCATCATGGCGACGCCGATGGCCTGCGGAAAGGTGGTGAGGCCCGACTGTAGCGGGCTGAGCCCCATCTCCGCCTGGAGAAGAAGCGGCAGCAGGAACAGCGCGCCCGCGAAGCCGCCAAAGCTCACGTACGAGACGGTATTCGCCGCTCTGAACAGCTTGTCCCGAAACAAGCGGAGGTCGACCATGGGCTGCTCGATCCGCAGTTCGACGATGGCAAAGACACTGAGGATTGCGACGCCGACCAGACCGACCAGGAGCACTCGGGTGTCGTCCAGGCCGCGCGTACCTGCCTCGGCGAGGGCGTACATGAGGGTGGCGAGGCCAGCGGAGGCGAGCACGAAACCTGGCATGTCGAGGCGCCCGGGGTTCTCCTGTCTCTCCTCGCGCAGCAGGAGCCCCGTCACCAGGAGACCCACGATGCCGATGGGGATGTTGATCGCGAAGATCCAGTGCCACGACTGGTACTCCACCAGGTAGCCGCCCAGCACCGGGCCGCTGGCCGGCGCCACCACCATGGGTATGGCAAGCACCGCCCCGGCTTGCGCCCGCTCCGACGGGGGGAATGCCCTGAAGAGCATGGCCATACCCACGGGCGTGAGCATGCCGCCACCCACGCCCTGGAACACGCGAAAGGCGATCAAGGCGTGGATATTCCAGGAAACGACACAGAGTGCCGAGCCCAGTATGAACATGGCGAGGGCGAACATGAAGGTGCGCTTCGTGCCGAACCGGTCGCCGGCCCACCCGCTGAGGGGGATGAAGACTGCCAGGCTCAGCAGGTAGCCGGTGACCAGCCATTCAATGGTGGTGGGCGGAGCCGCGAACTCTTTGGCGAAGGTGGGCAGCGCGACGTTCACTATCGTCTGGTCGAGCAGGGCCATGAAGATCCCGAAGAGGAACACGATGGCCACACGCCACTTGTATTCCAGCGCCCTCATCGGTCTGCCCCCACTCTGTCGTGAAGACGGGTCTTCATGCCTGGACCGCCGTTTCTGCGGCGATGCCTCGACTCAACGCCGCGGCGCTCTCGATAGCTATGTGCTGCACACGATCTCGGTCCATCCCAAACACCACCTGGCCGAAGAAACCGAGCATCAGACCGATTGCGGCCACGGCCTCGGCCACAGCCTCCAGGTCGACGTTGTCGCGAATGCGGCCAGCCTCTCGATGGCGCTGCAATCTCCCGAGGATGAGACTGACTCGCTGCTGGTTGATGCTCTCGCCCACGGCTCGGCCGATGTCGGGGTCGATGGTCGCCCGCGACACGGCGACGCTTATGAAGTCGCTGTAGTCCCACAGACATGCCAGATGCCACAGCAGGACCTGCTCGATCTCTGCCTCGACGGTATCGCGGTCGGGCAACCCGGACCCAAGAACCTCGAGTACGCCTGGGGCCTTGCTCTGCATAATCGCCAGGAGAAGTCCGTGCTTACCCTTGAAGTAACGATGGATCAGCCCTTCTGAGCAACCAGCCCTCTCCGCCACCTCGCGGGTCGTCGCGGCGTCATAGCCGTGCTCGGCGAAGACGGCGGTCGCTGCTTCGATGAGCGCCCGCTGGCGTTGATCCTTGGCGTGCTTGCCTCGCGGAAGGGGGGCTATGTTAGTCCGGCTCGGGGTAGCCATGAGCTCCCTCCTAAGGGCATGTCTGTCCATCTTAGACGAAGGCCCCCGCGGTTTTCAAGTGCGCACGCACGCAGTTTCATTTCGAACTGTTCTACCCAAAGCGACGGCGATGCGCCGTGAACAGCCCTGAGGCTTCTTCTCAGCGGGCGCCGGGTGCCGGCATCTCTCGGCTGGCCTCGG
>CAZSSQ010000186.1:0-3804 GCA_964609465.1 uncultured Dehalococcoidia bacterium | reverse complement strand
CCCTTGACGCGGGCCACCAAGCCCCGCTCCCGGGCCTCGCGCACGACGCGGCCACCCACGTTCATCGACGGCTCGCACGGACGGTGCGTCTCCTTGTCCGCCGTCAGCTCGACGGCGGCCATCAGGCCCAGGCCCCGCACTTCCCCTACCAGCTCCATCTCCTCCAGAGAGCGCAGGCCGGAGAGAAGCCGCTCGCCCATGCGGCGGGCATTCTCCACCAGACCCTCCCTCTCTATGATGTCCAGGTTCGCCAGGGCGACGGCGCAGGCCGCGGGGTGGCCGGAGTTGGTGTACCCGTGCATGAAGCGCTCGGATGACGGCGCCGAGGTCATGACCTCATGGATCTGGCGCGACATGATGAAGGCGGAGAGGGGCACGTAGGCGCTGGTCACAGCCTTGGCGATGGCCATGATGTCCGGCTGCACGCCCCAATGCTCCAGGGCGAACCAGCGGCCCGTGCGCCCGAAGCCCGTGATCACCTCGTCGGCGATGAGGAGCACGTGGTGTCGGTCGCAGATCTCCCGCAGGCGGGGAAAGTACTCCGGCACAGGCGGTATGACGCCGCCGGCGCCGTGAACGGGTTCGGCAATGACAGCGGCCACTGTGTCAGAGCCCTCGCGCAGGATGGTCTCCTCCACAGCGCCGGCACACTCCAGGCCGCAGCCGGGGTACGTCTTCCCCCACTCGCAGTGGTAGCAGTAGCAGGTGCCGACCCGCACGAACTCGGGTATCAAGGGCTCGAAGCCGCGCCAGAACGCGGGCATGCCGGTGGCGCTGGTGGCGGCCAGCGTGCCGCCGTGGTAGGCCTCCCGCCGGCAGATGATCTTCGACTTCTCGGACTGTCCGCGCAGGTACCAGTAGAAGCGGGCCGCCTTAAAAGCCCCCTCGACGGCCTCCGAGCCGCTGTTGGCGTAGAACACGGCCGCCATGTTCGGGTAGGCCAGGGCGCAGAGCCGCTCCGCCAGATCGATGGCGGGGACGTTGGAGTAGCCGGTGTAGCTGCTGCAAAAGGCCAGCTCAGCCATCTGGCGGGCAGCGACCTCGGCCAGCTCGCGGCGGCCGTGCCCAACGGCAACGTTCCAGAGGCAGGACAGCCCATCGATATACTGCCGGCCCTGCGCGTCCGTCAGGATCGCGCCCTCGCCGCGAACATAGATCAGAGGGGCCTGATGCTCGCTGGCGTGGTACTGGGGATGAATGAAGTGAGCCAGGTCGCTACGGGCTAGGGCTTCTACTTGTTCTCTGTCCATGCTTGCTCCTAGTGAGTCTGCATCCTCAACTCTAGCAGTTCGCGGGCCACTGACCGCTCGTCCCAGGGGACGTGCTGGTCGCCGAAGACCATGGTCTGCTCGCTGCCCTTGCCAGCCAGGAGGACCACGTCGCCGTCGCCCGCCCTCTCGAAGGCGTAGGCGATGGCCTGGCACCGGTCCGGAATGCGCACGAAGTCGTCCTCTTCCCGGCGGCCAGCCTCTCGCAGGCCGGCGGCGATGGCCTCGATGATGGCGTCTGGGTCTTCCGAGCGAGGGTCCTCATTGGTGAGCACCACGAAGTCGGCCAGCCGCCCGGCGGCGCGCCCCATGCCGTCGCGCCGGCCGGGGTCCCGCTCCCCGGCGCAGCCGAACACGGCCCAGAGCCGCCCCCGGCCTGTCTGTCCGACAGGCAGGCAGGCGGTCCGCACGACACCCAGGACGTTGGTCAGAGCCTGCGGCGTGGAGGCGATGTCCACCACCACCGCGAAAGGCTGCCCAGCATCGATGATCTCCATACGGCCCGGCACGCCGGACACGCTCTCCAGCCCGCTCTTCACTTCCTCCGCCGATAGCCCCTGCGCAAGGCCCACGGCGGCGGCCGCCAGGCAGTTGTACACATTGTACCGCCCAGCCAGCCGCGTCTTCACAGGCACAGCACCGGAGGGCCCGGCCAGCTCGAACGACATGGCGAGGCCTTCGGCGCGGACGTCATGGGCCGTCACATCGGCCGGGGCCTCGAGACCGTAGGTGACCACGGACGCCGCCGTCAAGCCCCGGAAGTAGTCCGACGCCGGGTCGTCGGCGTTGAGGACGGCCGTCTTGGGCACGCCCTTGCCTGCCGACTCGTCCAGCAGGCGAAAGAGGTGTCCCTTGGCCGCCCGGTACTCCTCCAGGCTCCCGTGAAAATCCAGGTGGTCGCGCCCAAGAGTCGTGAAGACGGCGACATCGAACTCGCACGCGTCGACCCGGTGAAGCGCCAGCCCGTGGGAGGAGGCCTCCACGACGACCCACTGATCCCCGGCCTCCAGCGCCTCGGCCAGGAAAGCCTGGATTTCGGGCGCCTCCAGGGTGGTCATGTGGGTGGCGTTGACCCGTGGCCGGCCGCCGGAGCGCAACTCGGCGCTGCTCAGGAGAGCGCAGCGCCGCCCGGCCGCCTCCAGCACGGCAGCGACGAGATGAACGGTGCTGGTCTTGCCGTCGGTGCCGGTGACGCCTACCACCCGGAGGCGCCGCGCCGGCCAGCCATGGAAGGCCGCGGCCAGCGGCGCGAGGGCCCGCCGGCTGTCCGGGACCACCACCAGAGGTACGCGACCGCCCTCTGCCAGCCGTTCCCACGCTGGCCGATGGTCCGCCTGGACCACCAGCGCCGCCGCACCCTGCGCCAGCGCCTGGGCGATGAACTCGTGGCCGTCGCGGGAGCGCGGGGTGGCCCCTGGGACGGCCACGAACAGACAGCCAGGCTCAGCGCGACGGGAGTCGTAGCAGACCCCGGTCAGCGAAGCCGGCAGGTCGCCGACAACCTCCGCTTCGCCAATGCCCGTCAGCCAGGCAGGCCCCCGAGACATGCCTCACCAGCACGACCTGTAGCGGAGGGGCAAGCCGGACCTGCTCGCCGGCAGGCTAGTGGCACCCTCAGCCCCCTCCTCCGATCGACGGCATGGTTATGGTGCCGACGGCGTTGACGCAGACGAAGAGGGCGTCCAGGCGCTCGACGGTCTGGAGGTCGCTGACCTCGGGAGGCGCGCCAGCCGAATAGCCGATCCAGCGCCCCTCCGCCGGCAGGAACTTCCAGATGGAGATGAGAGAGCCTGTCGGCGCGACACCGTCGGCCACCGTCGTAGTGGCGGTGCCGTCGTCGTAGGTGATGGCCACGGGGTTGCACCCGACCACCAGGTCAACGGTCCGCTGTGCGCTCACCGAGCGCGGCGCCAGGGCTGTCGCCAGGAGAAGGACTGCCGCTACGAGTCCAGGAACCCACAACCAGCGTTTCACTGTCAGAGCCCTCCTTTGCTAGATAGCTGCTGCCAACCGGTGGGACCGGTACGAACCTATAGGAAGCGCAAGAAAGAAAGAGAGCCTCCACCTCTGGGGCGAAACGGCTCGATGGCAATGCCAGTAGGCCTGTAAGCCGAGTTCTGTATCCGCCTTGGGCGGATGGTGGCCATCTGTCTGGGACGGCGGTTGCCCGCCGCCTCTAGCGACCAACCCGAGGACAGGCCGGGCACCTTAGGTCCTCCTATTTGGTCTTGCTCCGGGTGGGGCTTGCCCAGCCGGCCGGTCACCCGACCGCTGGTGCGCTCTTACCGCACCATTTCACCCTTGCCCGGGGCCGCCCGCGCGCGGCGGGGGTTTCCTCCGCCAGAAGGCGGATCTTCCAGCCCCGGGCGGTGTGGTTTCTGTGGCACTTTCCGTAGGGTCGCCCCTCCTGGGTGTTACCCAGCACCCTGCCCGGTGGAGCTCGGACTTTCCTCCCCTCCGGCCTGCCTGCCGTCAGGCAGGCAAACCAGAAAAGCGGCCACCCGGCCTACTGGCGACCTCAGTCTACAATGGGCCC
>CAZSSQ010000185.1:0-3812 GCA_964609465.1 uncultured Dehalococcoidia bacterium | reverse complement strand
GCCTTCTCTACGTCAACGCCGGCACCATCGGCGCCGAGGTGCACCTGCCCTTTGGGGGCACGCGGGGGACAGGCAACGGCCACCGCGAGGCCGGCCAGGCCGCACTGGACACGTACACGGAGTGGAAGACTGTGTTCGTGGACTACAGCGGCAAGCTCCAGCGGGCGCAGATCGATGTAAAGGCACCTAGCGACTAGACAGGCTGGATGCGCAAGTAGGCTGTACTACGGGTCGCTCCACGCGGCCCGTAGCCTTTTCAGCGCACCAGTGTCCTCCCCGGCGGCCTGCAATGGGATAAGATAGAAAGATCGATAATGTACATGGGAGTGCTTCCACTGCCATGATTCGCAAACCGTCCACTGATGCCATCCCCCGTGGCGGCGGCGGCGTCATCCGCCACGGGGCGGCCTCTTTTTTCGGCACCCCTGTGGTGGAGGACCTGTCGGCGCTGAAGGCAGACGTCGCCTTCCTGGGGGTGCCCTTCGACGCGGCCACCAACGATCGCCCCGGCGCGCGCTTCGGTCCGGCCGCCATCCGCGACGCCTCCATGCGCTTCCAGACCGCTCACCGGGCCGGCTGGTTCGACCCCGAGCGCGGGGTTCACATGCTACGCGCCGTCAGCATGCTGGACGTGGGCGACGTGGACGTGCGCACCGTCGACCTTGTGGAGAACTTTCAGATTATCACTGAGGCCGCCAGCCTGGTGCGGGCCTCGGGCGCCTTCCCCGTCTTCGTAGGGGGAGACCACGCTATCACCTTCGCCATCGTCCGCGCCTTCGACGACCGGCCCCTGACCGTCGTCCAGTTCGACGCCCACCAGGACTACACCGACGAGAAGTTCGGGGTGCGCTACTCCCACGACAACCACATGCGCCGCACCAGCGAGCTGCCCCACGTCCGCCACATCGTCCAGATCGGCATCCGCGAGCTCATGGTCCAGAGCGAGCCCTGGGAGGCGGCCCTGGCCCGCGGTGTGCAGATCGTCCCTGCCGAGCGCATCGTCCGCGAGGGCACCGAGCAAGCCCTGGCCGGGGTGAAGGTTGAGACCGACTGCTACGTGAGCATCGACATCGACGTGCTGGACCCGGCCCTGGCCTCCGGGACGGGCTACCCGGAGCCCGGCGGCCTCAGCTACTACCAGCTCCGGGACGCCGTCTCCGTGATGGCAAGGCGCTGCCGCCTGGTAGGATTCGACGTGACCGAGGTCAACCCCGTCTACGACTTCTCAGGGGCCACGGCCCGCATCGCCGCCCGCCTCTTGCTGGACACGCTGTCTGAGGCGCTGCCCGAGGCCCGTGGCAGCGGGACAAGCGACCGCCGCTGAGCGAAGGCGGCCCCCGGCGGCACCGAATGAAGGAGCCAGCCTGCACGGGCTGGCTCCTGCCATCTCTTCTTGTCCCCCCGCCTCACTTCTCCTCAATGTCGATGCTCAGGACCTTGTCGCCGGGGGGTAACTCCTGCCCGGCCTGCTGTTCGCGTGGTGTGAGGGCGTTGAGCACGTCCATCCCCTCCACGACCCGACCGAAGGCGGTGAACTGATCGTTGAGCTGCGGCTGATCAGTGTATGTGATGAAGAACTGACTGCCGGCAGAATCAGGCTGGTCGGGCTTCTTGGCCATGCCCAGGGTGCCCGCCTGGAACGGCTGCCCGCTGTTTTCGTCGGGGATGGTGTAGCCGGGACCTCCCTGGCCTGTTCCTTCAGGGTCGCCCGCCTGAGCGACGAAGCCGGGTATAACACGGTGGAAGGTGAGCCCGTTGTAGAAGCCGTCTCGGGCCAGGAAGACGAAGTTGTTGACCGTTTGGGGAGCCTGCTGGGCGAAGAGCTCCACCCGGATATCGCCCTTGTCTGTGTGGATGACAGCGGAGTAGCTCTTGCTGGGGTCGATGGTCATCGGTGGCGGGCCGCTGTAGCGCTCCGTTGCCGCTGTCGGCGAAGCCGCCGGCGTCCCCCCCGGCGTGCCTGTCGCCTCAGCGGTGGCTTGCGGCGTCAGGGTTTGGGGGGCGGTGCTGCTACGCCGGGAGCCGGCCATCAGGCCAGCACCTCCCACGCTGCCGAGCATGATCATCGCCCCGATTATGGCAAACAGCTTGACGTTCCTAAAAAGCGAGAAGGGGAACCTGGCCTTGGCACGACTGGTAGTCCAGTCGGCAGGCTTGTACTGCCGGGAACGCCGTTTCGTAGGCCTTCGAGTTTTCGGCACCTTGCTAACCCATCAGAGGCCTGTACCGGGCCTCAACCGCAGTATAGCAAAGGCGACCGCAGCCAGGCAAAAAGGGCCGGCCGCATCCTCTACGAGCTGGAGACCCCAACCAGGATAAACGACAGGCGCCACCTGGGAAGCGGCGCCCGTCTCATTCGCCAGTGGTACCCCCGGCGGGACTCGAACGCACGCACCCGGCTCCGGAGGCCGGTGCTCTATCCAACTGAGCTACGGGGGCACGAGCTCATCCTAGACCCAGGGGCAGACCCTGGCGAGGGCCGCAGGCAGGCTCCCTGCGGCCTCAGGCCCGGCCCGGACGCCGGTACTGGATCGCTTCCGCCACCGCCTTTACCTGCGCCAAACTCAAGAGCTCACGGCTTGGGGTGCGCCTCGAAGAAGGCCCACATGAGGTCGGTGGCGCTGATTTCGTGGGTCGTGGCGCCCAAGGGGACATCAATCGCGGCCCCCGGCCACGTGTGCCCGCCGCCCTCCACGGCGTACAGCTCTACCGTCGCCCCTTCCGCACAGTCCCCGTAGAGGCGCAGCCGCACATGGTCGCTCACCCGCTCGTCCTGTGGGCCGCTGGCGCACGCGTTGTGCTCCGCCCACTGCTGCACTGAATCCTCGACAGGGGCCACCCGCACGGCTGAGTCGCCCACGGGACCACCCTCAAAGGGGACGAGCTTGTCATCGGTGCCGTTGAAAGCGATGACAGACACGGGGCGAATGGATGGGCAGCCGGGGAAGAAGAAGAGCCCCGCGACGGGCGCGATGGCGGCGATCCGGTCGGAGAGGAAGCAGGCCAGAGTCACGGTCATGGCCGCACCGTTCGATATCCCTGCGGCGTACACCCGCGAGGGGTCGATACAGAGCTCTGCCTCCAGCGTGTCCAGCAAGTCGCTGATGAATGCCACGTCGTTAGGTGCCCCAGGTTCAACCGTGGTGAAGTTCCAGTGCGGCTCAGCCCCCATCCCCTGCGGGGTGACGACGATGAAGCCCTCCTCCTCGCCCTTGGCTGGCAGGCCGCTGTAGATCGCCTGCTCTACGGCGTTGGAGCCATGCCCGTGAAGGTTCACGACGAGTGGCACGGCGTCTTCGCCCGTGTACGATGTCGGGACATCCAGGATGTACTGCCGCTCTAGCTCGCCCGAAGTGAGCGTCCCAGAGAAGTTGCCGGGCTCGTGTGAGCGGGCCGGCATGCAGTCAGCCTGGGCAGAGGCTGGAGTGGTGGTCGCCGTCGGTGCAGACTCCTCCTTGCAGGCGGCTGCCGCCGTGACCGCGATGGCCGTGACCAGGCTTATCAGGAAGTACAGCCCCAAGTTGGCTGCTCGGCGTGACCGCTTGTCCGGTTGTTCAGCCACTTCATGCCCCCGTCAACACAAGAGCCGACTCCCCCTGCCGGCCCTCTCGAACGTTACACGAGCCTACCCTACGGAAGCGCCATCCTCCGGTCAAGGCTACCCTGTGCGGGGACCACCTTCCCGCAGCCCGAGAGCCCGAGCAGGACAAATTACAGGCGCCGCCTGGAAGCGGCGCCTGCTTGGCTTATCGATGGCACCCCCGGCGGGACTCGAACCCACGCACCCGGCTCCGGAGGCCGGCGCTCTATCC
>CAZSSQ010000184.1:0-3938 GCA_964609465.1 uncultured Dehalococcoidia bacterium | reverse complement strand
GCAGGCGCCGGCTGGTCCTTCGACGCCGTCGACGAGACAGCGCCCGACGTGGAGGGCCAGGCACAGGCCATGGCCCGCGCCCTCCAGGACGCGGGGGTCGCCCCCACCGATATCGACTACATCAACGCCCACGGCACCTCCACCCAGCTCAACGACAAGACGGAGACAGCAGCCATCAAGAAGGTGTTTGGCGACCTGGCCCATCGCATCCCTGTCAGCTCCAACAAGTCGATGATCGGGCACCTGGTGGCAGCGGCCGGCGCCGTCGAGGCCGTCGCCGCCGTCCTCACCCTTCGCGACCAGGTCCTGCCGCCCACCATCAACTACCGCACTCCGGACCCGGAGTGCGACCTGGACTATGTGCCGAACGAAGCCCGTCCCCACCGGGTGGACGTCTGCCTCTCCAATTCTTTCGGGCTTGGAGGGCAGAACGTCTGCCTGGTCCTGAGGCGCTATCAGGGACAGTCGCCCTCTTCGAAGTGAACTTGTTACCGGCTGCCCGAAAGGAACTTGCGCAAGGAGAACTGTATTGTGAGAACTCTTCTTATAAACCCTCCGTACCCTTTTACAGAGTGGCCCAACATGCCCCTGGGGCTGAGCTACATTGCGGCTGTACTGGAACAGAATGGGGTTGAGGTCAAAGTTCTCGACCTCCTGGTAAGCCAATACTCAGAGGAAAAGGTGCACCGCTGTATGGCGGAGTTTAGCCCAGAGGTTGTGGGGATAACCACAGTGACCATGAACTACCCCGCATCCTCGAACATACTCAAGCTGTGTAAGAGATTCGACGAGAACGTTGTCACGGTGATCGGCGGGCCCCACGTGACCTTCTGTGCCGAGGAAACACTCAGGGAGGCTCCATGGATTGACATTGTGGTGCGGGGGCAAGGGGAATACACCATGCTCGACATCGTGAGCGGCAAGAAGCCCGCGGAGATAGAAGGGCTCGTCTTCAGGAAAGGGGACGGCATGGTGACAACCGGCAACCCGCCCTGGATCGAGAACTTGGACGAGCTTCCGTTCCCGGCCCGACACCTGTTCCCGCTATCGAAATACCGCGCCTTCAACGCCGGGGGCAGCCTCATCACCGGCAGAGGCTGCCCCTTCAACTGCATCTTCTGCGCCGGGCATAGGATGACGGGAAGGAGGGTCCGGCTGCGCAACGCAAAGTTGGTGGTAGATGAGATGCAACTGGTTCAAGAGCTGGGGTTTAAGGAGATCTACGTTGAGGATGATCTTCTCACCTTGAACCACGCGCATGTCTATGCTATCTGCGACGAGATAGTGAACAGGGGCCTGAAGATCAGGTGGAACGCCTTCTCTAGGGTGGACACGGTCACCAGAGAACTCCTCAAGAAGATGCAGCAGGCAGGTTGCTTCGGTCTGGTCTTCGGTGTAGAGAGCGGAAACCAAGAGATATTGGACAGGGTCAAGAAGAAGATCACCTTGAAAAAGGTAAGGGAGGCGGTGGCCCTGACAAAAGAGACGGGCATGAGCGCTGTCACCTCCTTTATTCTGGGACTGCCAGGAGAGACCAAGAAGACCATGAGGCAGAGCTATGACCTCGCGAGACGACTGAATGCCCCCTATTGCTTGCATGTGCTGGCTCCTTTCCCTGGAACTGAGGTAAGGGAGAAGGCTGAGGAATATGGCATTACCATCCTGACCAACGACTGGTCAAAATACGATGCCAACCGGGTGGTCACCGCTACCCCGAACGCCGGCGCCAGAGAGGTGGAACAAATACTGCACCAGTACTACAGTGATGTAAAACGCTATAATCGCGCTCAGGAGAGGCATGAACGCGAGGGTAGATTAAGTGATGAGGACATTCAGGAGATAAGGCGGAGGAGAGATCAGCGCTTTGCCTGGAGACTGCTCAAGAACGACTGCATTGAGAACCTTGGGCCGCTGGAAATAGCGGAGAGGCCAACCAAAGACCTGGCGCTGAGATTGGCGGAGCGTCTTTCGCTGCCCCTCAACCAGGTTGACGAACAGGTAATGCGGCTGGAAGCCGAAGGGTTGCTGGTCGCCCAAATGATAGACGGACGTGTCCTGTGGAGTTGGGGCAGGCCTTCCCCAAATGAGCTGTAACAGGGGGCAGAGGCGAGATGAAGTGCCGGCGCTGGGCCTCACGGCCTGGCCCCCGCACCACATACGCCTCAGGCCTACGACGGCCCTGCCGAAAATGTACATGGTGCCCTAGCGATGCAGGTCGTCCTCTTCGCGCTACTGGGAGCCGCCGCCGGGCTCCTGCTGGAACCCCTGGTGGTGCGACTCGCCGTGCCCTCAGAGGAGGGGGCCGCGCCGCCGGAGGAGCAGCTCACCGCCGTCTCGCTCGGCGAGGCAGGTCGAGCTCACCTCGCCGCTCTCGTGGGCGAGGGGCCCCTGTGGCGGCGGCTGGCCCTGGTGGTCTCTACCACGGCCGCTTTCGCCGCGGCCGCCGCCCGCTACGAGCAGCCGGAGCAGGCAGCGGTGATATCGGCCTACGCCGCTGTCCTCATCGCCTGCGCTGCTACGGATCTGATGGCTTTTCGCGTCCCCAACGTCATCACCTACCCGGCGGCGGGCGGCGCTCTGCTGGCTGCCGCCCTCATGCCCCACGGCAACCCCACGGAGGCCCTGATCGGGGGCGCCTTGGGCGCTGGCCTACTGCTGGCAATAGCCCTCATCTCCCGCGGCGGCCTGGGCCTGGGCGACGTGAAGCTCGCCGGGTTCGCCGGGCTGGCCCTGGGCGGCCCTCTCATCCTCCCCGCCCTGATGATCACCACCCTCGCCGGCGGCCTGGCGGCGGCCTACCTGGCCCTGCGGGTCAGGCGGCGCAGCCACCCCATGCCCTACGCGCCCTTCATCGCAGGTGGTGCCCTCGCCGTGCTGTTGTGGCAGGGCAGCACCTTCGCCAGCCTCTAGAAGCGCACGAGACCGAGAAAGCGGGCGACAGAGCGCGAAAGCGACGCCTTTTGCCCGCAGGGGTGACGCGCGCCACCCTGACCGCCGCGAGGATTCTTCCTTCGTCCTGACTGCTGTATCATGAAGCTCGGTTGACCTCGGCGGCGCCTCTCTCGACCCGCGTTTGCCAAACGACTATGAGGGACAAGAGTGGAAAGCACGGCATCTGAGGCAATGCGCTTCCCCATCCGGCGGGATCCTTGTGGGGTGCCGCTGCTCCTCCTCTTTGGAGCCACGTCAGATCGCTCCTATGTCGAGCTGGCCGACGACAGGCTGGTGGTGCGTTTCGGTTGGCTTTTCCACCATAGCTTTCCCCTGATCGAGATTGGGGGAGCCGGGCCAAGGTCGTGGCCTTTGCTCTACGGCACCGGCTGGCGGAGCAACCTCGTCGGCGTCATCGGCCTTGTCGGGTCGCGCCGGAACGTGGTAGAGGTGCGGTTAAGGCGGAGGCGGTGGATCTGGATGATACTGCCTCTGTCCTGCAACCGGCTCGCCTTCTCGCTGGAGGACCCGGAGGCGTTCCTGGAGGCGTTGGCGAAGGTCGGCGTGCCGGTCAGTCGCTACGGTTGATTGCCGACGTGCGCCGCCGTCGCATCGACCTGCCTATGCCGGTGTAACGGGTGACTTTGAGCGAGCAGCGGGGGCAGCGGTGCTATTGAGGTGTTTTGGGCTGCCCCTCAGTGGGCTCAAGAGGGCAATCTGGTCCTAGATGACTGTACCTCGGGCGAGAGATGACCTGACCGCCGAGAGGCCTCCCCTCCTCGAGGGCGAGCCGATGGGCATCGAGGATATCCGCGATGCCCTCATCATCAGGGAACGGGACCTCTTCCTCCTCACCAATCCCAGCGGCAACGTGCCCCCCGACAACCGTCAGGGTTTCGGCTTTTACCATGCCGACACCCGCCACCTCTCCGTCTACGACTTCTCCTTCCGCTCCGCTGAGCCAGTGGTACTCCTCTCCACAGCGGAGTTGGGCTTCGCTGAGGAGC
>CAZSSQ010000183.1:0-3992 GCA_964609465.1 uncultured Dehalococcoidia bacterium | reverse complement strand
CTCTCTCACAGAAGCAGTTTGCCACCAAGAAGGAAGGGGATCAACTCAAGCGGGCTACCTCGACTCGCTTGCGCTGGCCAGCGAGGCGGAGGCGCCGGGCTGGTGGTCATGAACAGAGTAACCCGACACAAGGAACCCCCCATAAGGTTCCCGAAGGCCGGTCTTCAGGCTGGCACGGCAGCCAGGCTCAAGCCTGGCCTTCGGAGTTTAGGTCGCTCGATGTGTAGGCTTGTTATCTCAACGGCCGTGAGCCCGGCCTTCGGTTTTGTGGAAGTCCCCAGATCCCGGCCCGTCTTTGACTGGGGCCAGGTCTCCCCGTATGATGGGCCCGCGTCCGTCGGGCGACCCGCGATTCACGCCCTCGAGGCTTGAAAGGCCGATGCACTCCCCCTCTCGATCGCTGCCCGCTGTCCGTCCTTCCGTGCGGAGGCTGGCCGGAGAGCTGGTGGCCCTGCGCCGAGACCTCCACCGGCACCCGGAGCTCTCCTGGCAGGAGAGGCGCACCCAGGAGGTGGTCCTCGAGCGGCTGCGGACCTGGGGCCTGGAGGATGCCCGTCCCATCGCCGATACGGGCGCCACGGTCCTGGTGCGCGGCGCCTGCCCTGGCCGCACCCTCCTCTGGCGGGCTGACATGGACGCCCTGCCCATCCAAGAGCGCAACGAGGTGGAGTACGCCTCGACGGTGCCAGGGGTCATGCACGCCTGCGGCCACGATGGCCACGTGACAATCGCCCTGGGCCTGGCGCGCCTCCTCCACAAGGGGCGCCGGGAGCTGACGGGCAACGTGCGCTTCGTCTTCCAGCCCGCCGAGGAGAGCGCCGGCGGCGCCCAGCGCTGCATCGAAGCGGGCGTCCTGGAGGAGCCAGCCGTGGAGGCCGCCCTCGGCCTGCACATCGCCGCCGACGCGCCGCTGGGCACCATCGTCGTCGTGGAGGGGCCCGCCTTCGCCGCGCCGACCGCCATCGCTGTCACCATCAGGGGGCGCGGCGGGCACGCCGCCCAGCCCCACCAGGCCGTCGATGCCATCGTCGTGGCGGCGCAGGCGGTGGCGGCGCTCCAGACGGTGGTCAGCCGCAGCACGGACCCCAGCGATACCGTCGTGCTCACCATCGGCACCATCAAAGGAGGCGAACGGCACAACATTATCGCCGAGCAGGTGCGCATGACGGGCACCATCCGCACCTTCGACGACAAGGTGCTGGAGCGCACACTGAAGCGGGTCGAAGGCGTGCTGGCGGGCGTGACGGCGGCTATGGGCGCTGAGTACGAGTTCAGCCACCACACGTCTTGCCCCATGCTGGTGAACGATTCTGCCATCACCGCTCTGGTGGAGCGTGAGGCGAGGGCCTTCTTCGGCGAGGAAAGCACGCTGCGACGGCCGCCCAGCACCGGCGCCGACGACATGGCCTGTTTCTTGGAGAAGGTCCCCGGCTGCTACTTCTTCCTGGGCGCGCAGCCTGGACAGCGCTCGCGGCGCTTCCCCCACCATCACCCCAGGTTCGACTTCGATGAGAGGGCGCTGACCGTGGGGCTGGAGTTCGCCCTGCGCCTGGTGGAGGCGTACCTCAAGCAATAGAACCCGCGCCCTTCCTCTGGGAGTGGCCATCGGAGAGACGGGAAGGCCGGGTCTCACCGACCCGGCCTCTTGTTGGATGGCGGCAGGACGGACCGCCCCTCCGTAGGGGCGCATGGCCATGCGCCCCTACTTCTCGCCCTCGATCATGCCGCGGGCCTTGACCTTGATGGTCTTGGGCTTCGCGGCCTCGGCCTTGGGCATGGTCAGGGTGAGGACACCGTGCTCGAAGACCGCCTCCGCCTTGTCCGACTCCACCTGGGTGGGCAGAGTGAGGGCGCGGTGGAAGCTGCCGTAGCGGCGCTCCTGGCGGTGGTAGCTGGGCTTCTTGGTCTCCTCCTCGGACTTGAACTCCCCCTTGACGGTGAGGGTGTCCCCGACGATGGAGACATCGACGTCCTCGGGCTTGACGCCGGGCAGAGAAGCCTTCACTACGAGCTCGTCCTCGGTCTCGTAGACATCGAGCGGCACGAAAGCCCCGCCGTCCCGGTCGAGGAGCCGCCAGGGCCGGCTGAAGCTCTCGTCGAAGAGCCGGTCCATCGCCTGATGCAGGTGGACCATCTCGCCGAATGGGTCCCAACGAGTGATGTTCGCCATTGTTCAGTCACCTCCCTAGTGCCTGAGAATCTGATTGATGGAGCTCGGGGCGGTTGCCACCCGTCGCACCTCTTTCCAGCTCAGATTATAGCGGCGGATACAAGGGCTGTCAAGACATCTTATAACATCATTGTCAATGTTCCTGCTCGTCCGTTCTTGACTTTCGCGGTCAGATACGCTATCCTGTCGCTGAGCAGTCATGGCACGCAACTACTACGACATCCTGGGCGTCCCTCGCAACGCCAGCGACAAGGACATCCGCAAGACGTACCGGCGGCTGGCCCGCCAGCACCACCCGGACGTCAACCCGGGCGACAAGGCGGCCGAGGCGCGCTTCAAGGAGATCAACGCCGCCTACGAGGTCCTCTCCAACACCGAGAAGCGCCGCAAGTACGACCGCTACGGCGACCAGTGGCAGTACGCCGACCAGATCGAGCAGGCGCAGCGCCAGTCGGCCGGCCGCCGGTCCTTCGGGCGAGGCGGCGCCTTCGACCTGGGCGACATCAACCTGAGCGGCGACCTGGGAGACCTCTTCCAGGGCATCTTCCGCGGCTTCGGCCGCCGCCCCAGTCGACAGCGCGGCCGCGACGTGCAGCAGCCCGTGGAGGTGACCCTGGAGGAGGCCTATCACGGCACCGCCCGCGTCCTCCAGATGGAGCGGGAGGAGCCCTGCGCGACCTGCGGCGGCCAGGGCCAGGTGGCGGGCGCCATCTGCCACGTCTGCCGGGGCGCCGGCGCTATCGTCAAGCCGCGACGCCTGGAGGTGAGAATCCCGCCCGGCGTCCGCGACGGCTCCCGCGTGCGTGTGGCCGGCGAGGGCGGCGTCGGGCCTGCCGGCACCGGCGACCTCCACCTGGTGGTGTCGGTGCGGCCGCACGAGCGCTTCGAGCGCCGCGGCAACGACCTGTACACCGACGTAGACGTTCCCCTGACGGATGCCGTCCTGGGCGGTGAGGTGCAGGTCCCGACGATGACCTCGCGGGTCATGCTGAAGGTGCCGCCCCTCACCCAGAACGGGCGCAACATCCGACTCACCGGCCTGGGCATGCCGCGCCTGGGCGGCAACGGCAAGGGAGACCTGTACGCGCGGGTGAGGGTGGCGCTTCCTCAGGAGCTGTCGCCTGAGCAACGCGAGCTGTTCGAGAAGCTGAGGGCTATGCAGAAAGCGGGTCGGAAGTCGTGACCGGGCCAGTGGACGAAAGCAAAGCCCTGGACGCCTACTCACAGGCGGTGAGCAGCGCCGCCGAGCGGGCGGGCCCGGCGGTGGTCAAGGTGGAGTCGGGGCATGGCCGCGGTGTGGGTAGTGGCGTCATCTTCGACTCCAACGGCCGCATCCTCACCAACGAGCACGTGGCGCGGGGCCACTTCCAGGTGCAGGTGACCCTGGCGGACGGCCGCCGTCTTCCCGCCGTCGTGGTGGGCGCCGACCCGCGACTGGACATCGCGGTGTTGAAGGTGGCTGCCAGGGGCCTGCCCGTCGCCGAGCTGCACAGCGGGCTGCTCAAGGTGGGCCAGTTGGTGGTGGCCATCGGCAACCCCTATGGGTTGAGCTGGACGGTCACGGCCGGCGTGGTGAGCGCCCTGGGACGCGATCTGCCCATGGGAGACGGCCTCGCCCTGCGCGACCTCATCCAGACAGACGTGCCCATCAACCCCGGCAACTCAGGCGGCCCGCTGGTGGACGCTCAGGGGCGGGTTATCGGCATTACCACGGCCATCATACCCTTCGCCCGTGGGGTCGGCTTCGCGGTGCCGGTGAGCAGCGTGCTGGCCGCCCTGGCCCGCTTTGACGAGATGCGCCACCGGAACGGGCGAACGCTGG
>CAZSSQ010000182.1:0-4056 GCA_964609465.1 uncultured Dehalococcoidia bacterium | reverse complement strand
AAATTGTCGACGGGCGGGTGCTGCTGGGTGGCCACGGCGAAGCGGTGGAGCGAGAATGGCTGCGGTCGACGCAAATCCGGCGCGAAATCCAACTGGATGCATTCGTGGTCATGCCGAATCACATTCACGGCATAGTCATCATAGGTGAGCCCATCGTAGGGGCGCACGGCCGTGCGCCCCTACATCGTGCGCCCCTACATCGTGCGCCCCTACATCGTGCGCCACGCTCAGTCGGTTCCTTTGTCGCTGGGTTCAAATCCGCCGTATCCAAACGCATCAATGAACTGCGTGCTACGCCCGGTGCAACCGTGTGGCAGCGTAACTACTACGAACACATCATCCGTGACGAAGAAGAACTGAATCGCGTCCGGCAGTACATAGCTGACAATCCGGCGCGATGGGAGCAGGACCCAGAGAATCCTGTGCTGTAGCCGAGGCTAGAAAGCCTGGGCGGCCAGCCAGAGGGCTGGACTTCTAGAGGAGATAGTGGTAAGTTATTCGATTGACACGCTGCGTCCCATTTGTTACACTGATTGCTGCCGGCTAGACAGAATACCCCCTTGTCTCACATTCCCCATCGCAGGACTAGTGTCTATACCGCTTGCTGATCGCCAGAGCCCGCGGGGTTAGACAGACCTCTTGAGGAGCACGTCGCTATGACTGTGTCGAGGGACGTTGTCCACGGTCGAACGGTTGTCCCTACCGTCAAGAAGTCCTACGCCAGGATCGCCCACATCCTCGATCTGCCCAACCTGATCCACATCCAGGTCGAGTCCTATCACCGGTTTCAGCACGAGGGCCTGCGTGAGCTCTTCGACGAGATCTCGCCCATCCAGGACTTCACCGGCAGCCGACTCGAGCTCCGCTTTGGCGACTACTCCTTCGGCGAGCCGAAGTACTCGGAGTGGGAGTGCCGCCAGCGGGACATGACCTATTCTGCCCCGCTTCGAGTCAACGTCCAGTTGATAGTCAAGGAGACCGGCGAGGTCAAGGAGCAGGAGCTCTTCATGGGGGACTTTCCCCTCATGACCCCCAACGGCACCTTCGTCATCAACGGCGCCGAACGGGTCGTAGTCTCGCAGTTGGTGCGCTCGCCGGGGGTCTACTTTACCCTGGAGAACGACCTCACCAGCGGCCGTGACCTCTGCTATGCGAAGCTCATTCCCAACCGGGGCGCCTGGCTGGAGTTCGAGTCCAGCAACAAGGACGTGCTCTCCGTCAAGGTGGACCGGAAGCGCAAGATCCCCATCACCACCCTCCTCCGCGCCATGGACCACGACGAGGAGGAGACCGACGAGGCCAAGCTCGGCATCAACGAGCGGCTCATAGCCTTCTTTGAGGACATCGATACCCATCCGGACCACAAGTACATCCGCTCTACCCTGGAGAGGGAGCCCTGCCAGAACAAGCAAGAGGCCTTGCTGGAGTTCTACCGCCGCCTGCGCCCCGGCGACCCGCCGACCCTGGACAACGCCCGCGGCCTCATCACCTCTCTGTTCTTCAACCCGCGGCGCTACGACCTGGCCCGGGTGGGTCGCCACAAGCTAAACGAACGTCTCAACGTCCAGGTGCCCGAGTCTACTCGCGTCCTGGTCCCGGACGACCTGCGGGCCATCGTGCAGGAGATGATCCGCATGAACAACGGCTTCGGGCAGCCCGATGACATCGACCACCTGGGCAACCGCCGCGTGCGCGCCGTCGGCGAGTTGATCCAGAACCAGTTCCGCATCGGTCTCCTGCGCATGGAGCGGGTCGTCCGGGAGCGCATGACCATCACAGACCCCGATCAGGCCACGCCCAGCGCGCTGATCAACATCCGGCCGGTGGTAGCGGCCATGAAGGAGTTCTTCGGAGGGTCCCAGCTATCTCAGTTCATGGACCAGACCAACCCCCTGGCGGAACTCACCCACAAGCGGCGTCTCTCCGCCCTGGGGCCCGGTGGCCTCTCGCGGGACCGCGCCGGCTTCGACGTCAGGGACGTCCACCACAGTCACTACGGCCGTATCTGCCCCATTGAGACGCCGGAGGGCCCAAACATCGGACTGATCGGCAGCCTGGCCACCTACGGCAAGATCAACGAGTACGGCTTCATCGAGACGCCCTACCGGCGGGTCACCCGCGAGCTCTGGAACGATGCCCCGGAGCTGGTGGGGCGCATCCTGCGCCAGGAAGTGGTCGAAGAGGGCACGGTGATCGCCCCCGCTGGGACTACCGTAACGCCGGACCTGGCGGAGAAGCTGGGGGCTCTCTCGCACCGGATGGTGGCCGTGCGGCCCTTCGTTTCCAACGACATTGCCTACCTCTCCGCCCATCTGGAGGAACGCTACGTCATCGCTCAGGCCAATGTCGTCTTGGACGAGGCCAACCACTTTCTGGAAGAGAAGGTGGAGGTTCGCTTCGGGGAGCACTTCCTCATGGAGCCGCCGGAGCGCGTCGACTTCATAGACGTGTCGCCGAAGCAGGTTGTGAGCGTAGCCACCTCGCTCATTCCCTTCCTGGAGCATGACGATGCCAACCGGGCCCTCATGGGGTCCAACATGCAGCGACAGGCGGTGCCCCTCCTTCGCCCCGAGATGCCCCTGGTGGTGACGGGCATGGAGAGCCAGGTGGCCCAGGACTCTGGCCAGGTCGTCCTGGCCGAGGACGACGGCGTCGTCCTCGCCTCCACCGCCAACGCCATCACCGTTCGCTACGACTCCGGCGAAGAGAAGTCCTACCCCCTCATGAAGTTCGTGCGCTCCAACCAGGGTACCTGCATCAATCAGCGGCCCATCGTTGACCACGGGCAACGGGTGAGCAAGGGGCAACCCCTGGCCGACAGCTCCTCTACCGACCAGGGGGAGCTAGCCCTGGGCCAGAGCGTTCTTTGCGCCTTCATGAGCTGGGAGGGCTGCAACTTCGAGGACGCCATCGTCATCTCGGAGGCCGTGGCCAGGGACGACAAGTTCAGCTCCATCCACATCGAAAAGCATGAGACGGAGTCCCGTGACACCAAGCTGGGCCCAGAGGAGATCACGCGCGACATCCCCAATGTGGGCGAGGAGAACCTGCGCGACCTCGACGAGGAGGGGATCATTTGCGTCGGTGCACAGGTTGGCCCCGGTGACATCCTGGTGGGCAAGATCACCCCCAAGGGCGAGACCGAGCTCACCGCCGAGGAGAAGCTCCTGCGCGCCATCTTCGGCGAAAAGGCCCGCGAGGTGAAGGATACCTCCCTCCGCGTGCCCCACGGCGAGCGCGGCAAGGTCATCCACGTGCGCGTCTTCTCCCGGCAGGACCATGACGAGTTGCCCGCCGGCGTCAACAAGCTGGTGCGCGTCTCCGTGGCCCAGAAGCGCAAGATCGCTGAGGGCGACAAGATGGCCGGCCGCCACGGCAACAAGGGCGTCATCGCCCGCATCCTCCCCGTGGGGGACATGCCCTACCTGGCCGACGGCACGCCGGTGGACATCATCCTCAATCCCATCGGCGTCCCCAGCCGCATGAACGTGGGGCAGTTGCTGGAGACCCACCTCGGCTGGGTGGTTCGCACCCTGGGCTTCCGCGCCATCTCTCCCGTCTTCGACGGCGCCAACGACCAGACCATTGAGGATGCACTGGGCCGTGCCTGGCTCGCGGTCCACGCCCAAGCCATCCGGGCCGAGCCGGCCGACGGCCATGACGGCACCTACGGCGAGCACCTGGATGTCTCGGCCCTGGAGAGCTGGTTGGCCGAGCGCGGCTACAACGGCCGCGACGTGCTGGACGACAACCAGCTCGGCGTGGCCAAGCGTGCCTGCCTGGAGCTGTGGCTGGAGGACATGGGAGAGAAGAAGGTGCGCGGCCTCTCCGCCGAGAAGCTAGAAGAAAAGGCGGAGGCGGTCTACCGGCAGAAAGGCGTGGCACCACCTATCTTCGGCAAGCAGATGCTCTACGATGGCCGTACCGGGGAGCCTTTCGACCAGCCGGTGACGGTCGGCCACATCTACATGATGAAGCTGGTGCACCTGGTGGAGGACAAGATCCACGCCCGCTCCACCGGTCCCTACTCCCTTATCACCCAGCAGCCCTTGGGCG
>CAZSSQ010000181.1:0-4189 GCA_964609465.1 uncultured Dehalococcoidia bacterium | reverse complement strand
GGGCGAGGTGACGACGCCGATGCGGCGCGGGAAGCGGGGCAGCGGCCGCTTGCGGGCCTCGTCGAAGAGGCCCTCCTCCTCCAGTTGGGCCTTTAGGCGCTCGAACTGGGCGTGGAGGACGCCGACGCCCTCCGGCTGAACGAAGTCGACATAAAACTGGAGCTCGCCACGCACCTCGTAGAGCGAGACGCGGCCGTGGGCGACCACCTGCATCCCCTGGTCCAGGGGCGCGCCCATGTTGGGGCGGCGGAAGAAGACGCAGCGGAGCTGGGCGGTCTCGTCCTTTAGGGTGAAGTAGACGTGGCCGGCAGGCGAGCGGCTGAGGTTGGAGACCTCGCCGCTGACCCAGAGGTCGGCCAGGCGGGGGTTGGTCTCCAGCAGCTCCTTCAGATAGGTGGTGACCTGGCCTACCGAATAGACCTGTGTCATCTGTCAGCCCCCGCCGCCCTCATGAATCGGGGCAGGACCGTGCCCCTCACGCTTTCCCCGTCCATCCTACTTCCCCAGAACACGAATAGAGCAACGAGCCAAGGCATACATAACTAGATCCACCCCAACAGCCATGCAAAAAGGATGATGGCAGTAAGGTCAACAGCATAGATGACAGACACTGTTGCGATCTTGTTCCGTATCTTTTCCATATCGTACACCCAGAATGACACCGCCATGAAGGGGAGGTAGCCGAAGAGCACGATAAGTCCGATATTCGGGAAATTCCACCAGGGGTATTCCCAGACGAGAGCGCCTGCCCTGTTCAGCAATACCTCGACAAAGACACAGAAGATCGAATTGACAACAGCAAAGAGCCATCGGTTGGGAATACCCAGGATCTTGAGGCTCTTGTCCGCTGGGAGCAGCTTTGTAAAGGCCACACCTGCGACAGCGAACATGAACGTTATTTCGATGGTAAGCCCGACAAAGATCAGATAGGCAGTAGCACCAGGCGCAGTCCATACGGCAGACCGATCGGTGAAGTGCAAGACCAGGGCATTCCAGATCTCATTGAACAGATCCATCCCATAGAAGGCGAGCCCTGCGAGAACGCAGCTCCAGTTTCGCCGCTCAATCTCGACAGCATAGACGTACACCACAAGGGCAAAAAGAGGGACCAGGTACCACTGGAAGAGGCTCGCATCTCTCAGGATCTCGAGGGCATCTCGGGAAGCTTCGGTCAACTCATCTACCTCCACTTGCCATGACCATTGTTATCGATGTCGATCCATCCAATGTCCCAGTCTTGAAGACGGCACACGGCCCAGCAGCCTAAGGAGCCCACACGAAAGCCATACCGGTGAAGGTATCTTGAGGTCCCACCCGACCCGCCCGATTTCATCGAAATCGAGGGGGCTCCCGCCCCCTCGAACTCCCCGGGCCCGACAACCTGGGCTCACTCGTTGCGCGCTGTCTAGGATGGTCGCTGACCGGGATGTCCCCTACGTGCTCACGCGCTCCAGGTACTGGCCGCTGCGGGTGTCGACCTTGATCATGTCGCCGCTGTTGATGAAGAGGGGCACGTGGACGGTGATGCCCGTCTCCATTCGGGCGGGCTTGGTGCCGCCCTGGGCCGTGTCGCCCTTCACCCAGGGGTCCGTCTGCGCCACGGCCAGCTCCACGGCCGCCGGCAGCTCCACGCCGATGGGCTGGTCGCCGTGGAGGAGCACCTCGCAGGTGGCGTTCTCCCGCAGGTACTGGCGGGCGTCGCCCAACTGGTCGGAGTTGAGGGCGATCTGGTCGTAGGTCTCGGTGTTCATGAAGTGGTGAATGTCGCCGTCGGCGTAGAGGTACTGGGCGGACTGGCGCATGAGGCGGGCGCGGGCGAACTTCTCGCCGGCCTGGAAGGTGCGCTCGATGGTGTGGCCGGCCTTGACGTCGCGGAGCTTGAGGCGCACCTGGGCGCTCCCCCGGCCCATCTTGATGTGCGCGAAGTCCACAATGGTGTAGAGAGTGCCCTCCAGCTCTAGGGTGATGCCTTTCTTCAGGTCGCCTGTACTGATCATGTCATCACACCAATTTTAGGCCTTACTCTAACACCACAGCGGTGCCGTAGGCCAGAACCTCGGCAGCCCCGCTCATAATCTGGGACGTGCTCAGGCGCACGGCCACCACGCCATTCGCGCCCAGCTTGCGGGCCTCCTCCACCATCCTGTCGACAGCTTCGGCGCGGCTCTCCTCCAGGAGCTCCGCGTAGACACCCACCTTTCCGCCCACGACGGTGCGGAGTCCAGCCTGGATATCCCGGCCGAGGTGCCGGGCCCGGACGGAGTTGCCCCGGACCAACCCCAGTACCTTAGCGATGGTCCGGCCCGGTACCTGGTCGGAGGTCGCAAGCAGTACCTCTTGGTTGCCAGTCATGATCTGTACCTCCCGTTTCTCTAGTCACTATCCACGATAGGCTGGGACATCCCTTTGGCAGTCAGTCGGTCTCTGGCGCGCCAAACGAAGCGGGCTGTCCGAGGGGCCAGCCTCCTGCACCCAGGAGCTTGGGGGCGCGCGTCATGACTCGCGCCTTGCCGCTCTGGATGACCACCATGTCCTCGATGCGAACGCCGCCCCAGTGTCACCGTTACCCGTAGCGGCGACCTTCTCCGCCGAAGGCGGCCAGACGGCCGCCCGTCTGGGCGGACCCGCCTCTGGCGGGAGGTCGCCACGTGCTTCACCCCTCGAGAAGCTCGTGGCGAGCTAAAGCTCGCCCCTACCTCAGGTCACCGGTGCTGATCATGTTGCGCTACCCTCTTGTTCTACACCCTGAGGTGGGGGTAGAGCTGAACGAAGCCAGGGGACTCTTTCTCGGCCAGGGCCCAGCTCTCGTGCTGCGGATCGCTAACGCTCTCGCGGTAGAGGATACGCCGATACCGGCGTCTGGCGAAAGGTCTCTCAAACGTTCCCACTCTCTGGGGCAGGTGGATGAGAATGTACTGGCTGCAGTTCGGGCAGCGGACACGGCTGAGAGCGCCAGCCGCCTCCTTAGTGCCGATCTCAAGGGGCTGCAGTGTCCTGATCATGGCTATGCTCCTCTCTTCTCCGGAGCCTTCGGGGCGCGCGTCATGACTCGCGCCCTGCCGTTCTGGATGACCACCATGTCCTCAATGCGAACGCCGCCCCAGCCGCTGACGTAGATGCCGGGCTCGATGGTGACGACCATTCCGTCGGCGAGGACGTCCTTCGAGGTCCTGGCCAGGCGGGGCGACTCGTGGACGGCCAGGCCGACGCCGTGGCCGAGCCCATGGCCGAAGTTCTCGCCATAGCCCGCCTCTTCGATCACGCGGTGGGCCAGGTTGTGCGCCTCCTCCCCGGTCATGCCGGCCTCCACCAGCTCCTCAGCGGTAAGCTGGGCCCCCAGGACGATATCGTACACCTTCTTGAACTGGTCGTCCGGCCTGCCCAGGAAGAGGGTACGGGTGAGGTCCGAGCAGTAGCCGTCCAGGCGCACCCCCATGTCGATGACCACCATCTCGCCCTGCTCCAGGGCGCGGTCGCGGGGGTAGGCATGGGGCATGGCGCACCAGGGCCCGCCGGCGACGATGGTCTCGAAGGAGACGGCCTCGCCGCCGTGCTCCCGCATGTGCCTCTCGATCTCCCAGGCGGCCTGCTTCTCGGTCCAGCCCGGCTCTATGCGCTCCGCGACGTGCTGGAGGGCAGCGTCGGACAGGTCGACGGCGGCCTGGATGGCCGCTAGCTCCTCGGGCTCCTTGATGGCCCGGAGGGCCTCCACTAGGTCGGTGGTGGCGATCAGCCTGGGCCGCTGGCCGGCGGGCAGACCCTCCACGGCCTTGCGGAGAGTGCGGTAGACGAGGAAGGTGAGGTCGGCCGACTCGAAGCCGAGGCGCCTACCGCCCAGGTCTCCGGCGGCGGTCAGCAGGCCGGGCAGCCAGCCGTCCATGGGGCCTGTAGCCTGGTAGAGGCGGAAGTCGGGCGCCTGCTGGGCCGACTGCTCGTAGTAGCGGAAGTCGGTGGCGATGACGGCGTCGTCGGCGGTGATAAGCAGGCAGCCGGCCGAGCCGGTGAACCCCGAAAGGTAACGCCGGTTCTGGGGCTGGGAGATGAGGACGGCGTCCAGCCCCAGCTCTTCTATGCGGCGCTGGAGTCTGTTGACCCTTGCCCTCAATCCTTCCTCGCTTTGGTTAGCTCCACTACCGCCTCCAGGGCCAGCAGGTAGCCCTGCCAGCCGAGGCCGGCGATGAGGCCCGTC
>CAZSSQ010000180.1:0-4317 GCA_964609465.1 uncultured Dehalococcoidia bacterium | reverse complement strand
CGTTGAGACCGGGCTGGGCCACGCTGACCCGGAGTTGGTCGAAGCAGCGGCCGGTAATGAAGACCGCGAAGGAGCTGGCGAAGGCGATCTTGCCGGCGGCAGCCAGCCCGGCGGCGATGCCGATCATGTTCTGCTCGGCGGGGCCCAGGGTGAAGAAGCGGTCGGGGAAGGCTTTGCCGAAGACGCGGGCCGTGGTGGAAGCGCCCAGGTCGCCGTCCACCGCCACGATGTCCAGGCCCTCTTGGGCCAGGCGCACCAGCGTAGGGCCCAAGGCCTCCCGTGTAGCGGCCGTCGCCTGCGATACCGTTGTCATCCGGCTAGTCCTTCGGCCACAGACTCACACAGATTGAGACAGAATCCCATCACGAGCCCCCACCAGTCTGTGTTTGTCTGTGTCAATCTGTGGCCAGTCCTATCCAGCCAGTTCGGCCAGGGCAAGCTCCGCCTGCTCCGGCGTCGGCGGCTTGCCGTGCCACTCGGGCTTGTTCTCCATGAAGCTGACGCCCTTCCCCTTCACCGTGTGGGCGATGAGGACAGCGGGCCGGCCTCGAACATCCCTGGCCTTCTCCAGGGCCTCGATGACCTGAGAGAGGTCGTGGCCGTCCACCTCCTGCACGTGCCAGCCGAAGGCCTGCCACTTATCCGGCAAGGGGTCGGTGCGCATGACATTCTCGCAGAAGTCGTCGTTCTGGATGCGGTTGCGGTCCACGATGGCCGTCAGGTTGTCCAGTGAGTAGTGGCTGGCGGCCATTGCCGCCTCCCAGACCTGACCCTCGTCCAGCTCGCCGTCGCCCAGGAGACAGTACACGCGATAGTCGCGGCCGTCCAGGCGGGCGGCCAGGGCCTGGCCGATGGAGTAGGAGAGCCCCTGGCCCAGCGAGCCGGCCGACATCTCCACCCCCGGCGGCGAGCCGGCCCGCGGGTGGCCCTGAAGCCGGCTGTCCACCTTGCGGAGCGTGGTGAGCTCCTCCACCGGCAGGTAGCCGCACTCGGCCAGCACGGCGTAGAGCGCGGGCACCCCGTGGCCCTTGCTCAGGATGAAGCGGTCGCGGTCGGGCCACGCCGGGTCTTGCGGGTTATGGCGGAGAATGCGGAAGTAGAGGCCGCAGAGGATCTCGACGGCGGAGAGGGACCCGCCGGGATGGCCGCTGGCGGCGGCGGCGATCATGGTGATGATGTGGCGCCTGATCCTCCGGGTGGTCGCGTCGATTTCCTGTAGCGAATCGGTCCTAGCCAACAGGCGGCAGCCCCTTCCTTTTCAGTCGAGTCCGCCTTCGGCGGACAGGATCCACGACGTACTCACTCAGGCATCCAAGCCACGCTAGCATTATAATAGAAGAGGGCCCGAGGGGCTGTCCATGAGGGTGTGCTCGCGTTGGCGGGTGTCCAGAGCCCTGGAGATGCGGCGAGTCGGGACCGGGTGGTCCCTGGATACCCTTGCTTGACACTCTGCAAGGGCCCTGCTAGTCTGCACTCAAGCCCCGGAGAGCCCACGTCGGCAGGGGGCGTTTTTGCGCTCAGGCCGAAGCATCTTCAGGACTGTTGCAGGTAGACTCGAGAACATTATCTAGGTAGGAGGCTGACCCCATGACAACCATTAGCGTCATCAAGGCCGACATCGGCGGCTATGTCGGGCACTCGTCCATGCACCCGGACATTGTGGCGACGGCCCGTGAGGAGATGGAGAAGGCCAAGCAGAAGGGCACCCTGGCGGACTTCTACCCTGGCCAGTGCGGCGACGACCTCTTCCTGATCATGACCCACGACCGCGGCGTCAACGACACCGAGGTGCACACCCTGGCCTGGAACACTTTCTTGAAGGGCACCGAGGTGGCGAAGAAGCTCGGTCTCTACGGCGCCGGCCAGGACCTCCTCTCTGACGCTTTCTCGGGGAACATCCGAGGCATGGGCCCCGGCTCGGCGGAGATGGAGATCGAGGAGCGGCCTTCGGAGCCCATATTCGTCTTCATGGCCGACAAGACCTCCGCCGGCTCCTTCAACTTCCCCCTCTACAAGATGTTCGCCGACCCCTTCAACACGGCGGGGCTGGTGATCGCCGAACCCCTGCACGGCGGCTTCACCTTTGAGGTGCATGACATCAAGAACCACCGCAAGATCAGGTTCAACGCGCCGGAAGAGATCTACGACATGCTGGTCTTCATGGGGTCGCCGTCGCACTTCTGCGTGAAGTCCGTCTACAGCCGCGGCACCGGCGCCATCGCCGCCGTCTCCAGCACCGACAAGCTGTCCCTCATCGCCGGGCGCTACGTCGGCAAGGACGACCCGACCTGCGTTGTCCGCTCCCAGGGCGAGTTTCCGGCTGTCGGCGAGGTGCTGGAGCCCTTCTCCCTGCCGATGATCGTCGAGGGCTGGATGCGCGGCTCGCACCAGGGCCCCTGGATGCCCTGCGCCGTCCGCGACGCCAACCCCTCGCGCTTCGACGGGCCGCCGCGCATCGTCTGCCTGGGCTTCCAGCTCACCAAGGGCAAGCTGATCGGGCCCCGCGACATGTTCGATGACCCCGCCTTCGAGCCGACGCGGCGGCAGGCGGCCGAGATCGCCGACTACATGCGGCGCCACGGCCCCTTCGAGCCCCACCGGCTGCCCCTGGAGGAGATGGAGTACACCACCATGCCGGCGGTGGCGGCCAAGCACGCCGACCGCTGGGAGCCGCTGGACTAGCGGTGGGGAAGCGGCTGCTTCTTGCCACCAACAACCCGGGCAAGGCGGCCGAGTACCGGGCCCTGCTGGAGGGATGCGGCTGGGAGCTGGTGACGCCCCGCGACCTGGGCCTCAGCCTGGAGGTGGAAGAGGCCGGCGGCGACTACGCCGAGAATGCTAGAATAAAGGCAGAGGCCTTCGCGAAGGCCAGCGGCCTGGTGGCCCTGGCCGACGACTCGGGGATAGAGGTGGAGGCCCTGGGCGGTGCACCAGGGCCTCTCTCGGCCCGCTTCGGCGGCGAGGGCGCCAGCGACGAGCAGCGGGTGGTCCTCCTCCTCGAGCGCCTGAAGGGGGTGCCGCCCGAGAGGCGTTCGGCCCGTTTCCGCTGCGTCATCGCCGTGGCCCGGCCGGAGGGGGAAGTCAGCTTCTTCGAGGGCCAGTGCGAGGGGCGGGTGGCGGAGGAGCCCCAGGGCGGGCGCGGCTTCGGCTATGACCCCGTCTTCCTGCTGCCGGAGCGCGGGCTCACCGTCGCCGAGCTGCCGCCAGAAGAGAAGAACGCCATCAGCCATCGAGGGCGCGCCGCCCGCCAGGCGAGGGCCCATCTAGAAGGGCTGCTCCGTGAGTGTCGAGGCTGAGTTCGTACCCCTGACGCCTCTGGTCGACCCCTTCCAGCGCGTCATCAGCTACCTGCGCGTCTCCGTCACCGACCGCTGCAACCTGCGCTGCGTCTACTGCATGCCCGAGGAGGGCATCGAGTTCCAGCCGCGGGAGGAGATCCTCAGCTACGAGGAGATCCTGGCCATCGTGCGGGTGGGTGCCTCCATGGGGCTGCGCAAGGTCCGTCTCACCGGCGGCGAGCCGCTGGTGCGCCACGGCATCGCGGACCTGGTGGCCATGATCAACGGCGTCCCCGGCATCGAGGACATCTCTCTCACCACCAACGGCATCGCCCTGCCGCGGATGGCGGAGCCCCTGGCGCGCGCCGGCCTGCGGCGGGTCAACATCAGCCTGGACACCCTTCGCCCGGAGCGCTTCCACCAGATCACCCGCTGGGGCCGCTACGAAGATGTCATGGAGGGCATCGCCGCTGCCAGGGCGGTCGGCCTCTCGCCCATCAAGATCAACGTCGTCGGCATGCGCAGCATCAACGACGATGAGGTGCTGGACTTCGCCCGCTCCACCTACGAGCAGGACTGGGACGTTCGCTTCATCGAGCTGATGCCCTTCCTGGAGGAGCAGGAGACCTGCATCAAGGACACGTCCCTGGTGCTGGGGTTTGTGCCCACGGAAGAGATCAAGCAACAGATCGAGAGGGAGCTGGGCCACCTGGAGCCCTCGCAGACGAAGGTGGGCCACGGGCCGGCCCGCTACTTCAAGCTGCCGGCGGCGAAGGGCAACATCGGCTTCATCAGCCCCGTCAGCGAGAAACACTTCTGTGAGAGCTGCAACCGCATGCGCCTCACTGCCGACGGCAAGATCCGCCCCTGCCTGCTCACCGACCACGAGGTGGACCTGAAGTCGATTCTGCGCGGCGGCGGCGATGAGCAGACGCTGCGGGAGGGCATTCTCGAGGCCCTTCGCACCAAGCCTGACGCCCACCACCTGACCGACGGCAACCGCCCCCGCCGGCGCAAGATGATCCAGATCGGGGGCTAG
>CAZSSQ010000179.1:0-4387 GCA_964609465.1 uncultured Dehalococcoidia bacterium | reverse complement strand
GGTGAAGCCACCGCCGCGCGCCATCGCCTTCGACTGCTACGGGACGCTGGTGGACTTCGGCGACCACGGCTTCCAGCGCGCCTACGACGAGGTGTGCCGCCTCCAGGGGCTCCACTGCGATGGCACTGCCCTCTGGGACAAGTGGATGGACATCTGGCGACGCCAGGTCCGTGAGCCGGGCGGCGGCGAGAGCCCGCCCAACGGCCCCATGCTGGTCGTGGAGAACAGGCCCCTCAAGGGCCCCCCACCCGCGTTCCACCCCTATCGAGTGGAGTGGCCGGCGCACTTCGCCCAGGCCTTCAGCGAGCTGGGCCTGAGAGGCGACGCGGAGGCGGCCTACGACCACGTGCGCCGTCGCCTCGCGGAGGCCGCGGCCTTCCCCGAGGCGCGGGCCGTCGTCGAAGGCCTGCGCGGCCGCTACCGGGTGGCCCTCCTCTCTAACGCCGACGACGACTTCCTGCTGCCCTGCCTGGAGCGCAACGGCATCGCCTTCGAGACGGTGGTCTCTTCCGAGTCGGCCCGTGTCTATAAGCCCCACGAGGCCATCTTCCACGGCCTGGCCGCCGAGCTGGGGCTCGAGCCGCAGGAGATCATGTACGTGGGCGACAGCCACTTCGCCGACGTGCTGGGGGCGAAGCACGCCGGCCTGCGCGTCGCCTGGCTCAACCGCGAAGGGCGCGCGCTGCCCGAGGGCGTCCCCCGGCCCGACCTCGAGCTGCGCTCCCTGGGTGAGCTTGCGAACCTCCTTTCGCAGGGAGGCAAGGAAGCATGAGCCGCCGTCGCGACCGCTCCCGCCAGCTCTTCGCCCAGGCGCAGCGGTTCATGCCCGGCGGCGTCTCCAGCCCCGTGCGCGCCTTCAAGGCCGTCGGCGGCGAGCCCGTGGTCATCGCCCGCGGCCACGGCTCGCGGCTGGTGGACGTGGACGGCAACGAGTACATCGACTACGTCTGCTCCTGGGGCCCGCTCATCCTGGGGCACGCCCACCCGTCGGTGGTCGAGGCGCTCCAGCGCGCCGCCGAGCGTGGCACCAGCTACGGCGCCCCCACCGAGGCCGAGACGGAGCTGGCCCGCCTCATCCACGAGGCCATGCCGTCGCTGGAGCTGGTCCGCTTCGTCAGCTCCGGCACCGAAGCGACGATGTCCGCCCTCCGCCTGGCCCGCGCCTTCACCGGCCGCGACAAGATCGTCAAGTTCGAGGGCTGCTACCACGGCCACGCCGACGGTCTCCTGGCGCGGGCGGGCTCCGGCGTCGCCACCCTCAGCCTGCCGGACAGCCCCGGCGTGCCCGCCTCCTACGCCCAGCACACCCTGCAGGCCCCCTACAACAGCACTGTGGCCGTCCAGAGGCTCTTCGAGCAGTGGGGGAAGGAGATCGCCGCCGTCATCGTCGAGCCGGTGGCCGGGAACATGGGTGTGGTGCCGCCCGCCCCCGGCTTCCTGGCGTACCTGCGCGATGTCACCCGGCAGGCCGGCAGCATCCTCATCTTCGACGAGGTGATAACGGGCTTTCGGGTCGCCCTCGGCGGCGCGCAGGCCCTGTTCGATGTCCGGCCCGACCTGACCTGCCTGGGGAAGATCATCGGCGGCGGGCTGCCGGTGGGTGCCTACGGCGGCCGGCGCGACATCATGGAGATGGTGGCGCCCCTGGGCCCCGTCTACCAGGCGGGCACCCTCTCCGGCAACCCCCTCAGCATGGCCGCCGGCATCGCCACCCTTGGCATCCTGCGCAGCCCCGGCACCTACGACGCCCTGGAGGGCCTCGGCGCAACCCTGGCTGGAGGGCTGGAGGACGCCGCCCGCCGGGCCGAGGTCGACCTGCGCGTCAACCGCCTCGGCTCCATGATGACGCCCTTCTTTACCGCCGAGCCGGTGATCGACTACGACAGCGCGAAGCGCTCCGACACGGCCCGCTTCGCCCGCTTCCACCAGGAGATGCTGGCGCGCGGCGTCTACCTGCCGCCCTCCCAGTTCGAGGCGCTATTCGTCTCCCTCAGCCACACCCAGGCCGACCTGGAGGCCACCATCGCCGCCGCCGAGGAGGCCTTCCGGGCGCTCTCCTGACCGCGGACACCACCCCAGCCTGAAGGCTGGGGCATCGAGAACTCGTAGAGGAGGGCTTTAGCCCTCCACGAACCTCAGTGGAAGGCTGAAGCCTTCCGCTACATGCTATTTGAGTAGCCACAGATTCACACAGATGGAACACAGTAGGGACGGAGCTTTAGCTCCGTCCTCAAGGCAGCCGAAGGAGGCGGACGGAGCTTGCGCCAGAGGCGCATCCGCCTTCGGCGGAGAAGCTCCGTCCTTTCGGCCTGGTTTCACACAGATTCCGGGGTCGGCGGAGCCTGTTGCCGCAATCTGTGTTTGTCTGTGTCCATCTGTGGCTCATGGTCTTGCCGCCCGCCCAGGGCTGCGCTATACTTCGGTCAAACCGATTAAGTGGGTGAGCGCTATGAAGGTTTCTTGCCTCCAGGAGAACCTGACCAAGGGCCTCGGCATCGTCGGGAGGGCGGTGGCCGCCCGCACTACCCTGCCCATCACCTCCCACATCCTCATGGCCACCGACGAAGGCCGCCTGAAGCTGGCCGCCACCAACCTGGAGATCGCCCTGAGCTGCTGGATCGGGGCCCAGGTAGAGGAAGAGGGGGCCATCACCACTCCCGCCCGCCTGCTCGTGGACTTCGTCAGCTCTCTCCCCAGCGAACGCATCGACATGACACTGCCCGCCCGCTCGCGACAGCTCAAGCTGGTCTGCGCCCGCAACGAGGCCACCATCGGCGGCATGGACGCCGACGATTTCCCGCCCATCCCGAAGGTGGAAGGTGGCCCCGGCGTCAAGCTGGACCCCCAGACGCTGCACCGGGCCATCCGCCAGGTCGTCTTCGCCGCCGCCACCGACGACTCGCGGCCCGTCCTCACCGGCGTCGACGTCGTCTTAGAGGAGAACCTGCTCACCCTGGCCGCCGCCGACGGCTTCCGCCTGGCGGTGCACAACATGCCGCTCAAGGAGAAGGTGCCGGAGCGCACCGAGATCATCATCCCGGCCCGCGCCCTGGGGGAGCTCGACCGCCTCCTGGCTGAGGAGGAGGACCCCGTCGAGATGACCCTCAACAGCACCAAGACCCAGGTCCTCTTCCGCCTCAAGACCATCGAGCTGGTAACCCAGCTCATCCAGGGGACCTTCCCCAACTACAGCCAGCTCATACCCCAGAGCTACGCCAGCCGGGCGGTGGTAGAGGTGAGCGAGTTCCTGCGCGAGACGCGCATCGCCTCCATCTTTGCCCGCGACGGCAGCGGCATCATCCGGCTCCAGTTCGCCCCCGGCGAGGGGAAGGCGCCCGGCCGCCTGACCATCACCGCCCGCGCCGAGGAGGTGGGCGACAACCGGGGCGAGCTCGACGCCGCCGTAGAGGGGGAGGCGGCCAAGATCGCCTTCAACGGCAAGTATCTCCAGGAGGTCCTCCAGGTCCTGGACGGCGGCCAGGTGGCCCTAGAGACCACCAGCCCCTCCAGCCCCGGCGTCATCAAGCCGGTGGGCGTCGAGAACTACGTCCACGTCGTCATGCCCATGTTCGTCCAGTGGTGACGAACCCGGAGTAGCCCGCGTACCCACCCCACGCACCGGTGAGCCTCAGCCATGACGCCAGACGAAGCCCTGCAACTGATCAAGCAAGGCGAGGGGCAGCGGGTCGAATTCAAGAGCAGCTTCGCCGAAGAGAACGAGGCCAGTGAGTCACTTTGCGCCTTCACTCACGCGGATGGTGGCACAGTCTTCTTTGGCGTGGCCCCCGATGGACGCATGGTCGGTGTCTCGCTAGGCCAGAACACCATCGAGAACTTCGCCAACAAACTCACGCGCGAGACCCAGCCACCTCTCGCCCCGACAATCGACCGGGTGCTTCTCGAAGGCAAAGAGGTTGTGCCTGTCACAATCGGCAAGGCAGGCCCAGGGCAGCTGTTCTATGTATTCGGCGTGCCCCGAATCCGTGTTGGAAAGACCAATCAAGTGATGGCGCCCGAACAGCAGAAAGCCAGGCTCAGAGAAGAGGAATCTGCGTGGTCAGAAGAACGAGATCGCCCCCGCTTCGAGGTCATGCCGCAAGGCCTAGACCGTCTCGAGACGGCTTTCGCCCCGCACTTTGGGGTCAGGCAAGTATCGGGCGACTCCGTTGCCAACCTTGAGTGGCGCATACGAGGGCCTCGATTTGCCATGGATTGGCGGCCAGCGAGCGGTTCCGCTCTCGCCAGGACACATTTTGTCTCCACATTCGACCTCACGGCTGAGCCTAGAGAAGACGACATCGTCGGCCTGAACGAAATGGGGTTCGAAATTCGGTTCCACTGGCGGGGACAGTGGTGGCACGAGCTACACCGCTGGCCTATCTCGCGA
>CAZSSQ010000178.1:2893-4493 GCA_964609465.1 uncultured Dehalococcoidia bacterium | reverse complement strand
CAGGGCCCGGAGGTACTCCCGCCCGCCGACGATGTAGGTGTCGTTGTGGCCGGCGCCGCGGATGGTGTAGAACCGCTTCGGCTCGTTGGCAGCCTCGAAGAGCTCCCTCCCCGCCTCGAAGGGTATCAGCTCATCCTGGTCGCCGTGCAGCACCAGGAGAGGCGCGCGCACGTTCCCGATCTTGGACAGGGAGTCGTACTTCGTGCGCAGGAGGCCGCGCACCGGGAGGAAGGGGTAGTGGTGCCGCGCCAGCTCGGCTATGGACGGCAGGGGCGACTCCAGGATGAGGGCGAAGGGCGGCCGGCGGGTCGCCAGCTCCACCGCCACAGCGGCGCCCAGCGAGCGGCCGAAGTAGACGATGCGCTCCGGCTCCACGTCCGGCCGCGAGAGGACGTAGGCCAGCGCGGCCTCGGCGTCCCGATAGGTCCCCTCCTCAGAGGGCGAGCCCTCGCTGCGGCCGTAGCCCCGGTAGTCGAAGATGAAGACGCTGACCCCGAGCTCGTCGTGGAGCAGGCGGACGTTCTCCAGGCGGTGGCTGATGTTCCCGGCGTTGCCGTGGCACCAGAGGCAGGTGACTTTGCTCTTGCCCGGCACGAACCAGCCGTGGAGTCGGACGTTGTCGCTGGCCGTGAAGTAGACGTCATCGAAGGCGAGGCCGAAGTCGGCCGGGTCGCCGATGAGCTCGCGCTCGGGGAAGTAGATGAAGGAGCGCTCTAGCATGCCACTATGCGTGCGCCCCTACCCCCGCGCGGCGTTCGCCTCCAGGTGGCGGCGGAGTGCCTGGTTGAAGAGCTCCGGCCGCTCCTGCTGCGGCGAGTGGCCCGCCTCCGGTATGACCTCGACGCGACCGTTGGGGAGAAGTTTCGACAGCTTCTTGGCGGCCCCGACCAGCATCGGGGTGTCCAAGTCGCCGTAGATAATGAGGGTAGGCATTGAGATCGCGGCGGCGCGGTCTTTCGTCCCCTGCCAGCCTACCAGCCCCTGCCAGGCGCCGATGAAGGCGTCAGGCGACATCTTCGACAGGCGGACCTTCGTTTCCTCGAGCCGCTCAGCGGGCATGTGCGGCGGCGGCGGGATCGGCGGCGGCAGCTCCGCCAGCTCCGCCATCTTGCCGGCCTCCGCCAGGGCCATGCGGGTCTTCCACCACTCCTCCACGGCGGGTTCGGCCATCAGGGCGAACTTGAACGACGTATCTTCCAGCGTCAGCGAGAGGAGCCTCCGAGGGCTACGGATAGCGATCTCCTGCACGATAGCCCCGCCCATTGAGTGGCCGAGTAGGTGGTAGCGCTCGACGCCGGCCTCGTCGATGAGGGCCTCCACGTCGCTGGCCATCTGCTCGACGGTGTACAGCGAGCGGTCCTTCAGCACCTCCGAGCGGCCGTGGCCGCGCAGGTCCATCGCCAGCACGCGGTGGGTCCGGGAGAACTCCGGAAGCTGGTGGCGCCAGTCGGTGATGTCGCCCGTGTAGCCGTGGACCAGCACGAGGGGCTCGCCGGAATCGCCGTGCAGCTCGTAGTAGAGGCTTACGCCATTGACTATCGCGGTGGGCACTTTCGCTACCTCCAGTCGAACTCCCGATGGGCGGGGATCGAAGACCTGC
>CAZSSQ010000178.1:0-2793 GCA_964609465.1 uncultured Dehalococcoidia bacterium | reverse complement strand
TTGCCACTGCCGCCGCCGCCGTTTACCCTCTAACCGACCGTCCCGCCCGGACCCCCGCAGCACGGCAAAGGCGCCCCCATGCACAAGGTCGACGAGCTGAAGCCCCTCTTCTACCCCAGGTCCATAGCCGTCGTCGGCGCCTCGACCAACGAGACGAAGTTCGGCGGCCGCTTCCTCCAGGCGCTCATCGACTTCGGCTACCAGGGGCCTATCTATCCCGTCAATCCCAAGGGCAGCGAGATCGTGGGCCTCAAGATGTACCCCAGCGTCCGGGACATCCCGGAGCCTGTCGACCTGGCCGACATCATGGTGCCGGCCCACCTGGTGCCGCAGGTACTGGAAGATTGCCTGGCGAAAGGGATCAGGGCGGCTCAGATCTTCACCTCGGGATTCGCCGAGACCGGCGACGAGCAAGGAAGGCTCCTGGAGGCGGAGCTAGGGGCCCTGGCGAAGCGGGGCATCCGGATCATCGGGCCCAACTGCTTCGGCGTCTACTGCCCCGAAGGCGGCCACACCCTCCTGCCGGGAGGCGACTTCCCCCGGGACAGCGGCCCTGTCGCCTTTATCACCCAGAGCGGCGGCCACGCCGTCGAGTTCGCCCGCCTGGCCAGGGGCACGGGCATCCGCTTCAGCAAGGTGGTCAGCTACGGGAACGCCTGCGACGTGAACGAGTCGGACCTCCTGGAGTACCTGGCGCGGGACAGCAACACGCGGATCATCACCATGTACCTGGAGGGGCCCCGCCAGGCGAGGCGCTTCCTGCGGCTCGTGGGGGAGGTCGCACGGGAGAAGCCGGTGCTTATCTGGAAGGCCGGGCTCACCGGCGCCGGCGCCAGGGCCGTCTACTCTCACACCGCCTCCCTGGCCGGCGAGGAGGCCGTCTGGGAGGCCATCTTCCGCCAGACCGCCGCCCTGCGTGTCGACACCCTCGAGGAGCTGGCCGACGCCACCGCCGCCTTCCTCACCCTGCCGCCGAACACCGGCCGCCGCGTGGGGGTGGTGGGCGGCGGCGGCGGCATCAGCGTTGCCGCTGCCGATGCCTGCGGCCGGGCAGGCCTGGAAGTCCCTCCCCTGAGCCACGACATTCAGGAAAGGTTGCGGGGTGTCCTTCCCGCCGCCGGCACCGCCTTCAGGAACCCTGTGGATCTTGGCGTGCCTATCGTGCTCCCCACCGTCTTCGGGGGCGTGATGGAGGCCGTTGCCTCCGCAGACAACATCGATACCATCATTGCCACCCAGGCGATGTATCATGTCCTGGCCGGAAAGCTGGGCCCCCCACCCGAGCAGAGGCCCGCCCTGATTCGCGCCCTGATCGAGGTGGCGGCAAAGGTGAGGGACAGGTCCGGGAAGCCGGTGGTCATCGTCCTGCCCATAGGCGGCGACGAGCTGGACATGCTCGAGGCCGAGAAGGGGAGACGGGAGATCCGCGACGCCTATTTGGAGATGAGGGTCCTGTGCTACCCCACGCTGGAGCGCGCCGTCCGGGCAGTGGCGCACGTGGCGCGCTACTACGAGAGGCGCGCTCAGTTGCGCTAGGTTCGGGCCGCCGCCACTGCCGGCAGCCGCCGGAGAGGATGGGCCCGCTGCGGCCGGAACAAGTCGGAAAGGAGGTGCCGTTCAATGAAGATCCAGTGGCTGGGCCATGCCTGCTTCCTGCTGACCTCCGAGAGCGGAACCCGCATCATCACCGACCCCTACACGCCGGGGGCGTTCGGGCTGGACTACGGCCCCATCGCTGAGGAAGCGGACATCGTCACGGTGAGCCATGACCACGCCGACCACAACAACGTGGCCGACGTGAAGGGCAAGCCCCAGGTCGTGCAGGGCGCCGGCACCCACGAGGCCAGGGGCATCCGCTTCAAGGGCGTGGCCACCTTCCATGACCCGTCGTCAGGCAGCCAGCGGGGCGCGAACACCTTGTTCTGCTTCGCCGTGGACGGCGTGAACGTCTGCCACCTGGGAGACCTGGGGCACGACTTGGACGACCGCGCCGTGGCCGAGGCCGGGCCGGTGGACATCCTGCTGATCCCCGTGGGCGGCAACTTCACCATCGACGCCGCCGTCGCCAACCGCGTCTGCGACAAACTGAAGCCGAAGATGGTCATCCCCATGCACTTCCGGAACGACCGCTGCCCCAACTTCCCCGTCACCGGCGTGGACGAGTTCGTGGCGATGAGGTCGTCGGTGAAGAGGCTCGACGCCAGCGAAGTCGCCGTGCGCAAAGATGAGCTGCCCGCGACCGTCGAGACGGTGGTGCTGCGGCCCGCCCGCTAGGGGGAAGCACCCAGGAGGGGCAGATGGCTCTCGAAAAGGCCTTCGCCATTCACGCCGAACCGGCCATCATCTGGCGCGAGCTGACCCGTGAGCTGGCACAGGCCCCGCCGGGCAGTCACACCATCGAGCGATCGTTGCGGGATCAGGAGCTGGCGGTGCGGGTGGAGCTACAGACTGGCATCGAGGCGGTCATCACCTACCAGCTCATCCCGCGGGAGGACTACGTGGAGGTGGTGGCCCGCATGGAGCCCCAGGGGTTCCGCTACGCCTTCATGCGGGCCATCACCCTTGGCCGCTACGACATCGGTTACCAACTGGCCCTGGCCGAAGGCCTATCGAACCTGAAGAAGGCCGCCGAGGCGGCCGCCGGCCGGGAGCAGGAGGACTAGAAGGAAGGCGCGGGGCCGCGGCCAATCAGGGCGCGCGGACAAAGACCTCCTCTGCGTCGGCGGAGAAGGCGGGGCGCCAGGCCGGCGACTCCCGCAGCACCGTGGCCAGGGCAGACTCCCTCTCGATAAT
>CAZSSQ010000177.1:0-4501 GCA_964609465.1 uncultured Dehalococcoidia bacterium | reverse complement strand
GTGAATGTCCGCCACGCCTATCCGCAAGAACTCTTCTTCAGTGTATCCGAACATCCTGCACATGGCTGGGTTGGCATAGCGGAATTGCTTCGTTTGCAGGTCGGCCACGACCATTCCCTCTGGGGCGCCTGCGAACAGCGCCTTGTACCTGGCTTCTGATTCCCGCAGCGCCTCCTCCATCTGCTTGCGCTGGGTGACATCACGGGCCATCCCTTGAATGGCGACCGGCCGCCCCTCCTCATGCAAGGCTGCGGCGAGTGTTTCGACTTCCACGAAGGCGCCGTCCTTGCGTCTCAACTTGTAGGTGGTGGGTGTGGCCTGTGTGCCGGTCTTCATGATCTCGTCGATGGCAGCAACTGCGGTTGGGACCTGAGACTCATCCAGCAAGTCGGCCAGCGACAACTTGGCGATATCAGCTCGCGAGTATCCCAGGAGTCGCAGGGCCGCGTGGTTGGCATCCAGCAATCTCCCTTCGAAGTCGTGCACATAGATGGCGTCGTGGGAGCGATCGAACAGGGTGCGGTATCTCAGATCGGTCTCGCGTAGAGCCTCCTCCGTCCGTCTCCGCTCGTTGACCATCTCGTTGAAGTCGTGGGCCAGGGAAGCCACTTCCTCCGGTCCGGACACTTCGGCCCTCCTTGTCAGGTCCCCCGATGTGATGGCCCTCACGCTCTTCCGCAGCGAAGCCAGCGGACGCACGACTGACAAGATGAGCACGACCATCGTAGTAGTCCCACCTACGAGGGCAACCAGTCCAATGGCGATGAACAGCGTGACGGTGGCATCTGCGGCGCGGTCCGCTGCCGCTCGCTCGGCCGCCAGCTTGGCCTGCTGTCCCTCGGCCAGTTGCTCCAGGCCGAGGATGAAGCTCCCGGCGAGAGACCACATTCGCGTCAGTTCCTCTTGCGCCGCCTGTGCCCGAGCACTCCTGTCGACGGAAAGCGAAACGGCCCAGAGCGTGTTCATCTCTCCGAGGAATTGCTGCCGCTGGTTGACCACTTCGTCCAGCGCATCGAGTTCCTCCTTCGCGCCCAAGGAGGTCAACTCACCCTGTGCCTGTGCGAGGTCTTCCTGCGCCAACTGGCTGGCCTGCTCGTACAAGTCATAGAAGCGGAGTGGCTCATCTGCCACTAGCGAGAAAACGGCCCAGATTCCCGCCAGGTTAGACTGGGCGCGGGCATCGTCTAGGGCGGCAGCTACATTGGACCTGCACTCCAGTGAGCTGTGTCGTTCCCGGTCGTCACGGGCACGCCAGACCGCCAGCGCCACCACGGCCGCCAGGAGCAGCACGAAGACTGCCCCTGCTAGGAGGGCTCGCCCGCGGGCCGATCTCCAACCAAACATCGTTGTCGCTACTCTCCCTCCTGCTCGATCACGCTCATGGCAGGCTGGGATTGCGAAAGGTAACCTGGGCAGAGGCGGCTCCCGCGCTTACCTGGGCATCTGTCGGAGCCCCTCGCGAGATGGATACGCACTTATTGTCGCGATGGAGGCTCAACCCCCAGGCCCGCCCGCCGCGACGTGCAGACGGCTTGGCCAGGGCTGGACCTCCCTCCCATAGTCTTCCTCGGCAGCGCTCACTGGATCGGACATTGACCAAGAGGATGAAAGAGAATCTGCCCATCGGTCGATGCCAACGGCTCGCCAGTGGGCGTCGTGCGCCCGTGTGGCGCCGGCTGCCTGGCACCCCACCTTGCCCATCGTGTGCCCACCACCGCAGTAAGGCCCGCTTATGTCGCCGCAGTCGCTGGACAGTCAGAGACAGTGCCGAATAGGCGAGGTAGGCGGGGCTTCCCAGCCACGGCTGGCTGCTGCGGCGGGGCTCGAAAGCCCCGCCCGCGGACCTGTTCAGCACCCTCGGCAGACCAGATTGCCCGCCCCAGGGCCCTGTGCTATACTGGCTGCGCGCCAGGGGAACAACCTCTGGCGCAAGGCCTGATCTGCGGCGGTCGCCGCGGGGAATGAGAACGGGCCCCTCCCGGGGCTCTCTTTCGGCAGACAGACGAAGGGAACAGAGTTGGTAACAGCCGTATCTATGAAGATGCTCCTGGAAGCGGGGGTCCACTTCGGGCATCAGACCCGGCGTTGGGACCCCCGGATGCGCAGCTTCATTTTCACGGAGCGCAACGGCATTCACATTATCGACCTTCAGCAGACCGTCCAGCGTCTGGCCGAAGCCTGTGACTTCGTCCGCGACGTGGTGGCCAGGGGAGAGGGCGTCCTCCTCGTAGGCACCAAGAAACAAGCTCAGGAGGCCATCGAGCTGGAGGCGAAGCGCTGCTCGATGCCCTACGTCAACAACCGCTGGCTAGGTGGTACTCTCACCAACTTCGCTACCATCCAGGGTCGCATCGACTATCTGGTGCGCCTGGAGGACTCTCGCGCCCGCGGCGAGTTTCAGCGTCTCCCCAAGAAGGAAGCCCTGAAGATCGACGAAGAGATCGAGCGCCTCAACCGCCACTTCGGCGGCATCAAGGAGATGACGCGGCTACCTGGCGCCGTCTTTGTCATCGACCCCAGCATGGAGCGCATCGCCGTCGCCGAGGCTGTCCGCGTCGGCGTCCCCATCGTGGCCATGGTCGACACCAACTGCAACCCGGACGAGATCGACTACCCTATCCCCTCCAACGACGACGCTATCCGCGCTGTCAAGCTGATGACCGCCCGCATCGCCGATGCCGCCCTGGAGGGTTTGACCGTCCGGGAGTACGGTGGTGAGGCAGGATACCCCGCCGGAACGGTAGAGGAGTTGGTGGCGGCTGGCCAGACCTTCTCTGCCTCGCCGGACGAGCCAGAGCCCGTTCACGAGGAAGAAGAAGCCTCGGCTGTGCCCAGCCCGGTGCCCGAGGAATAGCGCCAGGGAGCGAAAGCCTGTGGCCGTCTCGACGGAAGCTGTCAAGGAGCTGCGCCAGCGAACCGGCGCCGGCGTCATGGAGTGCAAGCGGGCACTGGAGGAGGCCAACGGCGACATGGAACGCGCAGCCGAGATCCTCCGCCAGCGCGGCCTGGCCCTGGCCGAGGCCAGGGCCAACCGCAGCACCACCCAGGGACTGGTGGAGTGCTACATCCACGCTGGCGGCCGCATCGGCGCCATGGTAGAGCTGAACTGCGAGACGGACTTCGTGGCCCGCACCGACGCTTTCAAGGCCCTGGCTCACGACCTGGCCATGCAGGTCGCGGCCACCGGCCCCTTCTTTATCTCCCCTGACGAGCTGCCGCCCGGCGCTGAGGGCGACCCCAATGAGACGTGTCTCCTTCTCCAGCCCTACATCCGGGACCCCTCGCGCACCATTCAGGAGCTGATCAGCGAGGCCATCGCTCAGACGAAGGAGAACATCCAGGTACGCCGCTTCGCCCGCTTCGAGCTCGGCCAGTAGCCGGGAGATAACCATGACCCGGGCTGCCTACAAGCGTATTCTCCTCAAGCTGAGTGGCGAGGCGCTCATGGGCGAGCGCCAGTATGGCATCGACGCGGCCGTTCTGGACCTCATCGCTCGCCAGATCACGGATGTCCTGAACCTGGGGGTGCAGGCGGCCGTAGTGGTGGGAGGCGGCAACATCTTCCGGGGCACCGAGGCCAGCCAGCAAGGCATGGAGCGGGCCACCGCTGACTATGCCGGCATGCTGGGCACTATCATCAACGCCCTGGCCCTCCAGAACGCCCTGGAGAAGGCCGGCGTCACCGTACGCACCCAATCGGCCATCAACGTGCAGGCGGTCGCCGAGCCCTACATCCGCCGCCGCGCCATCCGGCACCTGGAGAAGGGTCGAGTAGTCCTCTTCGCCGCCGGAACCGGCAACCCTTACATGACGACCGACACGGCGGCCGCCCTGCGGGCAATCGAGATCGGGGCCGACGTGGTCCTCATGGCCAAGAACAAAGTAGACGGTGTCTACGAGGCCGATCCCCGGCAGGTGCCGGGGGCGCGCCGCTTCCAGACCCTGGGCTACATCGAGGCCATCAACCGCCGCCTGGAGGTGATGGACAGCACTGCCCTATCCCTCTGCATGGAAAACGCCCTGCCCATCATCGTCTTCGACCTCTCCGCTCCAGACAGCATCGTGCGCGCCGTGCGAGGGGAGAAGATCGGCACCCTGGTGGGAAGCCAGGAGTCGGTTCTGTCCGCCGTCTAACCCTACACTGGCGGCCGGCCTGCTCTTGCTGCTGTCCAGGAGGTGTTCCCCGCTCGTTAGCTTAGGTGGGACGAAGGCTTACCATGATCGAGGATGCATTGGCCGATGCCGAGAAACGGATGCAGAAGGCCGTTGAAGCCCTGCGACGCGATCTGGCCGCCATCCGCGGCGGCCGCGCCCGACCCAGCCTGGTAGACCACGTGAAGGTGGAGTACTACGGCTCCACCCTGCCTCTGAACCAGCTCGCCACCGTCAGCGCCCCCGAGGCGCGCTTGCTCACCATCCAGCCCTGGGACCGCCAGGCCCTGGGCGCCATCGAGAAGGCGATCCAGAAGTCGGACCTGGGCCTCAACCCCAGCAACGACGG
>CAZSSQ010000176.1:0-4547 GCA_964609465.1 uncultured Dehalococcoidia bacterium | reverse complement strand
GACCATGGCTCGCAGCACTGTCCCCGCGTGGGACTGCTGAGGCGCCAGGAAGGCGAGCCGGGCGCCGTCGGGCGATAGGTGCCAGTCGCGGGTGAAGTCGTCGCCTAGGTGAGCAAGGAGGGAGGGAAGGCCGCCGCCTGCGGCCACCTGGCCCAGCTCGGTCCCGGCGGCGGAGACTTGCGTGTAGTAGAGCCGCTGCCCGTCGGGCGAGAAGCCCACCGGGAAGAGGCCGGCTTCGGCTGTCATAAGGGTCGACTCGACCGCACCAGCGGCGGTCTGGCCTCTATCGCCGAGTGAGACCCGCACAAGTTGGAACGTGCCCGCCGCGTTCTCCCACGACTGGCTGCGCCGGAAGACCAGCGAGGCGCTGTCGGGCGCCCAAACGGGGGCGATGAGGAGGTCAGCGTCCGTGGCCAGCAGGCGAGGGTAGCTGCCGTCGGCCCCCATCACCCACACCTCAGCAGGTGAGTCGCTGCTGGCATCCCTCAGGCCCGGGCTGAGGGCGGTGTAGGCGATGTAGCGGCCGTCGGGCGAAAGGGTAGCGTAGATGCCGTAGTGCGCGGCATGGGGCACTTCCGCCACTACCTGGCGCTGGGAAGGCCTGTCGGCGGGGGCCATCCAGAGGGTATCGGCCTCGATCCCGAACTCGTTGATCACGATGCGGGCTGAACCTGAGGCCGGCGGGGCTCCGGCCGAGGAGAAGAGGTCGGCGGGGTTGCCGGCTATGCCTCCGGCCAGTCGCCAGAGGCCGAAGGCGACGCCAGCCACGAGGGTGACCGCTGCCACCCGCGAGAGGCGGGTCCGCCGTCGGCGGAGGAGGCGGGCCTGCCTGTCCGGCAGGCAGGCAAGGCGTAGCGGTGGCACCATGTCTGGGTCCTCGGCTCTCAGGGACAGGAGCGGCCCCTCAGGGCCTCTGTTCAAGGCCGGCGCCCCGCCCTTCGGCCTGAGCCTCAGGACGAAGCCTCACCGGCCATCCTGCACCTTGCTGCCCTATGTCTCCGTTTCTTCGGTCCAGGCTCTCCTTACATGCCGGTAGACATACAACCCTATGAGCAGCAGAACGACGATGACGATGGGTATGTCCGCCGGCCGCATCCAGTCCCGAATACGCTCCCAGTGCTCCCCCAACACGAAGCCGGCCCAGGCCAGGCCCAGGGACCAGGGGAAGGAACCGGCGAAGGTGTAGGCGCTGAACTGCCAGATGGGCATGCGGGCGACACCGGCCGGCACGCTGATAAAGGTGCGCACCACCGGCATGAGCCGCGAGAAGAACACCGTCCACTGGCCGTAGCGGTCGAACCAGCGCTCGGCCAGGTCCAGGTCGTGGTGGGAAATTAGCAGGTAGCGCCCGTAGCGGCGGACCAGAGGCCGCCCGCCCCAGGCGCCGACGTAGTAGCCCAGCAGCGAGCCGAGGAGGTTGCCCACGGCGCCACAGAAGGCCGCGAGCAGGAGCCAGGGCACGCCCAGGCCGCGCTCCTTGACCAGCATCCAGCCGGCCAGGGGCATTATGATTTCGCTGGGCAGAGGGATAGCCGCGCTCTCGATGGCCATCATGGCCACCACGCCCGGCCATGATATCAAGTCGTAGGTGCCGCGGATGAAGTCGAGCAGCCCGTCTTCGACGCCGCTTAGCAGTGTCCTGAGCCTCTAAACTCACCACACAAGACGGCACCACCCCCCGCCCGGTCGAGCGCGCGTCGCCTGAGTCTAGCAAGGCAGGCTGAGGGTGTCAAGGCTACAACCTATGCGCGCGAAGGATGGCGCTGGTACAATGGACTTGCCAGAGGGCAGGGGAAGTTCGAGCCTTTCCGGCCAATCTGGAACTGGCGGACCATCGTATTTCTTAGTAGGACGGGTGCCCTCGGGCGCCGGTCCCGGGGCGAGACGGCGGTGGACTATACGGACTGCCCTGATGAAGAGCTCATGGCGCAGCTCTGTCGTCAAGACGTCGACGCCTTCGAGGCCCTCTACGGCCGGTACGGGAATGTGGTCTATTCCCTATCACTGAGGATACTGGGGGACGTGCAGGCAGCAGAGGACGTGGTTCAGGACGTTTTCCTGCGGGTGTGGCGGAAGCCAGACCACTACGACACCGCCCGCGGTCGTCTCTTGACCTGGCTGCTGAGCGTGGCCCGAAATCGCGCCATCGACGAGCGACGCAGCCGCGGCCGCCGCCAGCGCTTCGAGGTGGGGTCCTCACCCCTGGACGGCGAGGGCCCTCAGGGTGACGAGGCCGATGATCCCGCTCTGGCCGCTCTCCTGACCGATGAGCGCTCGGCTGTTCGTCGCGCCCTTGTTGGCCTGCCTCCGGAGCAACGCTCCGCCATCGAGCTGGCCTACTACGGGGGGCTCACGCAGCAGGAGATAGCGCGAGCCCTGGACGAGCCGCTGGGCACGGTGAAGACCCGCATCCGGCTGGGCATGCAGAAGATGCGGGGAGCTCTGGCCGCCATGCGGCCCAGACATGAAGGTGAAGATGAACTGCGAGGAAGCTCAGGAACTGCTGGACGCCTATAGCTTGGGCGCCCTGGAGAAGTCCGAAGCCCGGCGGGTGGAGAAGCACCTGTCAAGCTGCCCCAATTGCCGGCCTCTGCACGAGCAGGCGATGGAGACAACTGCCCTCCTGGCCCTGGCGGCGCCTTTGCGCCGGGCCAGTCCGGCCCTCCGTCTCCGCCTGCGGCAGCGGGTGATGCCGCGGCCAGCGCTGCGCTGGTTCCTGGCACCGCGCCCAAGCTGGGCTCTTGCCGCCGCCGCGCTCGCTATCATCTCGCTCGGCGCGCTGATGTGGGGAGGGCTGCTCCAGACGCAGGTCAACAACCTGAAGGCGGACAGCGATCGCTACGCCGTCCTCTATGACGAACTGCAGCGGCGCGGTGACACTGTAGATGTCCTCCAGAAGGCCCTGACCGAAGCCGCCTTCCGCCAGGAGGACATCCAGAATGTGCTCCAGGAGCAGGACCAGGCCATGAGGGTTGTGGCCCTGAGCGGTGGGGGTAGCGAGGATCTGGTCGGCACGGCGCCGGCCAGCCCGGCCAGTGGTCGCTACCTCTGGAGCGACGAGGAAAAGCTGGGCGTTCTCTTCCTGATCAACCTGCCCCAGCTCTCAGAGAATGGCGTCTACCAGCTCTGGCTGCTGAGGGAGGGCGGTACTCCAGTGAGCGGTGGCACCTTCACTCCTCAGGCCGACGGCTCGGCGCGGCTGATGGTGCGGACCGGCGACTTGGGGGGCACTCTCACCGGCATGGCCATTACCGTGGAGCCCGCCGGCGGCAGCGAAACCCCCACCGGAGAGATCGTCCTCCAGGGTCTTCGCTAATAGGCTATCCTCTTCCCACTTTCTATGACCCATTGACCACGAGGCGCATGTCGCGCTATGGTGAGTGATACCAGGTATCATTCCATGACAGAGCTGGACCTTGTTGCTGAGCGGCTGGAGATGCGGGGCCTGCGCGTAACCCCGGCCCGGAGGGCAGTGCTGGCAGCGGTGCTGGAGGCTGGCCCTCACTTCACCGTGGACGACGTGTGTCAGCGGGCGCGGGGGGTAGGAAGGGCCACGGCCTTCCGCACCATGCGTCTCTTGCAGCGCCTGAACATGGTCTGCCGGGTGCTCCTCAACGACGGCAGCCTCCACTACCGCCTGAACAGGACTCGCGGCCATCACCATCACCTGGTGTGCACGGGGTGCGGTCGCGTAGAAGCCTTCACCAATTGTGATGTTCCTGCCCTGGCAGAGGAGGTGGCAAGGCGCACTGACTACGAGATCGAAGGGCACTGGCTCGAGGTGTACGGACGTTGCGGCGCCTGCCGTTCGCGCCCGCCTGCCGGACGGGCGTGGCCGACGACGGGCGAGGACGGCTTGGCAGGAGGCCGGGCTGCAGGCGGGACGTGAGGAAGCGGAGCGGTCTGATGGAGGAGGTAGCGGCGCCCAGCCTTTCGCTCCGGGTGGAAGCGGTGGAGGCGCCTGTGCAGGTCCGCGGCGTCTGGGCTGGGTACGACGGTCACCTTGCCCTGGAGGACGTGAGCTTCAGCCTGGAGAAGGGGAGCCTGGTAGGGCTGGTGGGGCCCAACGGCTCCGGTAAGTCTACCCTTCTCAAGGTTATGCTCGGCCTCCACCGGCCCTGGCGTGGCTCTGTCCACCTCTTCGGCGAGGGCCCGGCGGCGGGCCGGCGGCGCGTGGCCTACGCGCCGCAGTCGGAGCTGGTGGACTGGAACTTCCCCGTGACCGTGGAGGACGTGGTGGGCATGGGACGCATGGGGCGCCTTCCCGGACGGGCAGGCGTCCGGGCGAGCCCCTGGCGCCGGCCGGATCCGGAGGACCGCCGTATCGTGGGCCGGTGTCTGGAGCGCGTACGCCTTGGCTCCCTGGCGAAGCGGCCCATCGGCGAGCTCTCTGGAGGCGAGCAGCGGCGCATGCTCATCGCCCGCGCCCTGGCCCGCGAACCGGACATCCTGCTCTTGGACGAGCCCATGGCCGGCCTGGACGCCGCCTCTCAGCACGATGTCCTTCACCTCTTCGAGGGGCTGCGCGACGAGGGCAAGACGCTTCT
>CAZSSQ010000175.1:0-4610 GCA_964609465.1 uncultured Dehalococcoidia bacterium | reverse complement strand
CGCGACGGGTTCACCCCGCCCCGCCGGCCGATCTCTAATTCCCCGCCACCAGCCATCGGCCGGCACGGACCCGTCGTGAGAGCAGTGGCGGCGGACTCCCCCTCGGAGCCCGCCGCCACAACACCTTCGCACCTCTAGCACCCACGCAGCGGACAAACGTGCTAAAATAGGGTGCCATGACTGCTATGCGCACCTCGACCCGTTCTCCTAAAAGGCCACGCCGCTCCAGGCTGCCCCTCTCGGCCAACGCACGCGTCGTTCTCGAGCGGCGCTATTTGGCCAGGGACGAGAGCGGCCGCCTGATCGAGAAGCCGGAGGACCTCTTCCGGCGCGTGGCCCACAACATCGCGGCGGCCGAGAAGGGCTACGGCGGCTCCAAGGAGCAGGTGGCGACGTGGGAGGAGCGCTTCTACTCCCTCCTCACCTCTCTGCGCTTCCTGCCCAACTCTCCCACCCTGGGCAACGCCGGTCGGCCCCTCCAGCAGCTATCGGCCTGCTTCGTCCTCCCCGTGGAGGACTCCATGACCGGCATCTTCGACGCCATCAAGCACACGGCCCTCATCCACCAGAGCGGCGGCGGCACCGGCTTCGCCTTCAGCCGTCTGCGCCCCACCGGCGACCGCGTCCAGTCCACCGGCGGTATCGCCAGCGGGCCCGTCTCCTTCATGCGCGTCTTCGATGCCGCCACCGAGGCGATCAAGCAGGGCGGCACCCGTCGCGGCGCCAACATGGCCATCCTGGCCGTCGAGCACCCCGACATCGAGGAGTTCGTCAACCTCAAGTCGGACATGGTCACCCTCACCAACTTCAACATCTCGGTGGCGGCCAGCGACCAGTTCATGGGCGCCGTGGAGCGCAACGAGGAGTACGAGCTGGTCAACCCCCGCAGCGGCCAGGTGGTGCGCCGCCTGAACGCCCGCCACGTCTTCCGCCAGATCGTGGAGAACGCCTGGAAAAACGGCGACCCCGGCCTCGTATTCCTGGATCACGTCAACCGCGACAACCCAACGCCACAGTTGGGCCGCATCGAGGCCACCAACCCCTGCGGCGAGCAGCCCCTGCTGCCCTACGAGTCCTGCAACCTGGGCTCCCTGGACATCTCCAAGTTCGTGCGGCAGGAACATGCGGGAAGCAGCGAGCAACGCAGGGGGCGGCAGGGCCTGGTTCCCGGTTCCCAGTTCGCAGTTCCTGGCGGGAACGTGGACTGGGAGGGGCTGGCGGAGCTTATCCCCCTCTGCGTGCGCTTCCTCGACGACGTCATCGACATGAACCTCTACCCCATGCCGGAGATCGAGGAGAAAACGAAGCTCACCCGCAAGATCGGCCTCGGGGTCATGGGCTGGGCCGACCTCCTCTTCCGGCTCGGCATCCCCTACGACTCGGAGGAGGCCTTGAGCCTGGGCGAGCACCTGATGACCTTCATCCAGGAGCACGCCGACCGTGCCTCCGCGGAGCTGGCCCGCGAGCGAGGCGTCTTCCCCGCCTGGAAGGGCTCGATCTATGAGAAGGCCGGCCGGCGCCTGCGCAACGCCACCCGCACGACGGTGGCGCCCACCGGCACCCTCTCCATCATCGCCGACTGCTCGGCGGGCATCGAGCCGGTCTTTGCGCTGGCCTTTGTCCGCCAGCACTTCCTGGACCCCAAGGACCCGGGGCGGGTCACCCAGCTTTCGCAAGTGGACAAGTCTTTCGAGGAGGCGGCGCGCCGGGAGGGCTTCCACTCCACGGAGCTCATCGAGGAGCTGGCCCGGGTGGGCAGCCTGAAGGCTCTCTCCGCCAGCCGCCGCCGCTCGATACCAGCGTCGGTGCGGCGGGTCTTCGTCACCGCCCACGACATCTCGCCGGAGTGGCACGTGCGCATGCAGGCCGCCTTCCAGCGCCACACCGACAACGCCGTCAGCAAGACCATCAACTTCCGTGAGAGGGCCACGCCCGACGACGTGGAGAAGGCCTATCTCCTCGCCTACCGCGAGGGCTGCAAGGGCATCACCATCTACCGGGACCGCTCGCGGGAGATGCAGGTGCTCTCCCACGCCACGGTGCGCGGCCCCGAGCAGGCCGAGGCCGCCGCCGCCGAGGTCGCCATGGCCCTGCCACCCGGCGTCCTGCCGCCCGCGGGCCGGGCCGCCGTCCCTTACAGGCGCCGCCTGCCCGACGAGCGGCGCTCCCTCACCCACAAGTTCCGCGTGGGCGAGCAGGAGGGCTACCTGACGGTGGGCCTCTTCCAGGACGGCTCGCCGGGGGAGGTGTTCATCACCATCTCCAAGGAGGGCTCTACAATCCGCGGGCTCATGGACTCGCTGGCGGTGATGACGTCGCTGGCCCTCCAGTACGGCGTCCCCATCGAGAACCTGGCCGCCAAGTTCAAGAACGTCCGCTTCGAGCCCCACGGCTTCACCAGCAACCCCGAGATGCCCCAGGCCAGCTCGATAGTGGACTACATCTTCCGCTGGCTGGAGCTGAAGTTTGCGAGGAAGGAACCAACAGCCAGCAACCAGGAACCGGGGAGGCGGCGACGCGCTGGTTCCCGGCCCCTGGTTCCCGGTTCCTCCGACGTCTCCACCGGCCTCCTCTGCCCGGAGTGCGGCGCCATCCTCGTCTTCGCCGAGGGCTGCCTGGTCTGCCGCCGGTGCGGGTACAACAAGTGCGGGTAGGGTGGCGTTTCCCTGGCGCACAGGCCGGGTGGGCAGAATCAGCTGGGGAGGGGTGCCTCCCCCGGCGACAAGCGGGAGGGGCATCTCCGTAGGGGCGAGCTTTAGCTCGCCGCGGGCTTCTCGTGAGTGAAGCAGGTGGCGACCTGAAGGTCGCCGCTACGGGCGGCGGAGGTGCTTCACAGTCTGTCGTCGTAGGCCGGGGTCCTGAGACCCCGACATGTCCCAAACGAGAGGTGGGGGCTTCCTCGCATCGAGCGAGCCACTAAGGGTGGGTGGAGCTGAAGCTCCGCCCCTACGGCCAGAATGGATCGCTCGTCTTCACACGGCATGTGAGGACTCGGCGAACCGCCCCCAACAAACCAGTTGACAGAATCGCGCGCTCACCCTAATCTGCGGACACCGTGCACCCCGCCAGCAACACCCGCCCCGGCCCAACCATAGGACGCCGCCCAGCGGCGGCAGCCCTGCCTGTCCGGCAGGCAGGCGGGCTTCTCCTCCTGGTCGCGCTGGCCGTCCTCCTGTCCTCCCTCCCCGGCCGGGCCCTCGCGCAAACCGCCGCGTCCTGCTCGGTCATCGTATCGCCCGGCCAGAGCGTGCGGGCCGCCATCGCCTCGGCTCCGCCAGCCGGTGTCATCTGCCTGGCGGCCGGCCTCTACACGGAGACGCCCGTCTTCGACCAGACGACGCCCCCCGGCCTCACCCTGCGCGGCGCCGGACCCCAGGCCACCATCGTGGACGGCCTCGGCAGCCGCGACGGCGTCCTCATCCTCAACACCAGCGGCATCACGCTGCAGAACCTGGGCCTGCGCGGGGGCGTCCCCGCCAATGCCTACGTCTTCAACTCCAAGGACGTCCGGCTCCGGAACGTCGCCGTATCCGGGGGCGCCGTCGGCATCCACATCGACGGCGGCAGCAGCGCCGAGGTCCGCGACGCGCTGGTGACGGGCGTCTCGGCCGACGGCGTCCTGATCCGCAACGGCTCCAGCGCCGAAGTCCTGGGCAGCGACATACGGGACAACGGCGGCGTGGGCGTGTCGGCGGTAGGCAACGTTGGCCGCGTCCGGCTAACGGGCAACGAGGTGACGTCCAACCGAGGGCCGGGCTTCTTCGCCGGCCAGACGCCCTGCCAGCTCCTGCCCCCGGCCACGGTCGAGCCTCCGCCTTGCTTCCTGGCCAACCCCAACGCCTTCGTGGCCAGCGGCGAATACTACCTGAACAGCAACACCTTCGAGGACAACGACAGCACCGGGCTGGTCTTCTTCCCCGGCACCAAGGCCACCCTCACCAGCAACCGGATCAGAGACAACCTCCTGACGGGGCTCTTCGTGTGGGGCGCCGACGTCTCCGCCTCACTCAACACCTTCGTGCGCAACGAGGAGCACGCCGTCGAGTACCGCACATACCCAGCGCCGCACTTGCCCGGCCAGCCCCCCGGAACCATCGTGCTCCGGGCGACGGGCTCCTTCCTGGGCAACGTCGTGCAGACCACCGCTCCCCTGGGCACCATACTGGGCGGCGGCCTCCTCTCACAGGGCGGCAAGCTCATCGTGCGCGACAACAGCTTCGTGGAAAACGCCGGCATCGGCATCTCCTTCGTCAACGGCGCCGAGGGAGAGATCACCTCCAACTACATCATGTGGAACAAGGGCTCTGCCATCTGCCTCTTCCGCGCCGGCTCCGTGGACGTGAGCAAGAACACCACCGGGGGCAACCTGGTCGACAGGGCCGGCGTCTGCGCCGAGCGGAGACGCTGACCGCCTGCGTTGGCTTCGCCCCCGGCGGCCCACCTTGATCGCCGCCCGCCGTCCAGCCTACGCTCTCCACGACGGAGCAGCCAGTGTACCACCAGCAGGAGCCCCAGCAAGAACCCTCCGCCAGAGGCGGACCCGCCTCCGGCGGCCATGGCTGCCTGGAGGTCTGGGTGCTGACCCGGGCCGCTTTCGGCGTGCTCCTCTG
>CAZSSQ010000174.1:0-4717 GCA_964609465.1 uncultured Dehalococcoidia bacterium | reverse complement strand
CAGCGACGTCGACTGCGCCTACGCCCTGGCGGTGGACGGCGCCGGCAACGTCTACGTCACGGGAGAGTCCTATGGGGGCCTCGGCACGGGCTTCGACTACGCGACGATCAAGTACGGGCAGCAGGAGCCGCACTACGCCTGCCACCTGACTCCGCCCGGCATGGTGGACCCGCCGCCGGTGGACGTGGCGACGCAGTTTGCCCCTCGCGGTCAGACTATCGACCCCGGCCCGGGCAACTGGCTCTGCGCGCCCGCCCTCAAGAACGGCGAGGGGGTGCCGGACACCGAGACGGCGCACCTCCGCTGCTTCGACGCCCCGGGCCCGGCCCCGGACCAGCTCGTCAACCTCACCACCCAGTTCGGCGAGCTCCAAAACGTGCTCGTCGGCGACCGCGCCCTCCTCTGCGCCCCGGCCAGCAAGACCGAGTTTCCGGCCCCCCCGCCGCCGGAGCCGCCCGAGCCGCACTACCTCTGCTACCACATCACGGGGCCGGAGGTGAACGAGGTGGTCGAGGTATACTCGCAGTTCACGCACGTCCCCATGACGACAACCGTCTACGAGCCACAACTGCTCTGTCTGCCGGCGGGCAAGGACGAGGCGCCCATCCCCAATGCGCCGCATGAGGTCTGCTACGGGGTCGGCCCGCCTTTCCCGCCGGGCTCCTACCTCTACAACGTGCTGACGCAGTTCGGCCTGGAGGAGATGCTAGACGTGCTCACCGGCGACATGCTCTGCGTGCCCGCGGTGAAAGAGGTCGTGGAGCCGCCGGAGACCCCCAGCTTCAGCCTGAAGGCGGGGGCGGTCACCGCGCCGCCGGACGCCATCCTCCAGCTCAACCCGGCGGTCGGCGGGCCGCCTGTCGTGGCCATCCCGGGGCCCGCCCTCGGGATCGGCATCGTCGGGGCTGACGACCTGAGCTCCCTCTCCTACGGGATGGAGTACCCGAACGACACTACGCCCTTCCTGCGCTTCTCCATAGGCCCGGACACCCTCCAGCCGGACGGGTTGCCGGGGACGGCCGTCTTCGCGGAGTCCACCTGCATGGCGTGGCCGGGACAGGCCACCGGCGACGAGTTCGACGCGCCGATGCCGCCACCAGCTCCGGGCGTCGGCAACACGAATACCCAGGTGCTGGACGAGAACGGCGTGCAGGACACGCCGGCCTGCGCCGCGCCGCCTGGCTACCCGGTGGGCACCGGCGCTCCGCCCGGCGACGACCTGGACGCCCTGGAGGAGAGGCCGGCCAGCTTCGTGGACGACGGCAGCGACGGCGGCGTCGCCGGCGACGGCATCCCCGACCGGCCGGTGTTCTTCACCCTGGCGCCGGGCTCGGCGACGCTGGCATCGATCTCGGCGACGCCGGCGGACATCCTGCGGAGCGCCGGCGGCGCAGTGCCCTACGTATGCGTCTCCGCCGCAGCGCTGGGACTCAACCCAGACGCTGACGCCATCGATGGGCTGATGCTGTACGACAACGGTGACCCCACGTTCGGCTGCGGCGACTGGGTGTGGCTGTCCCTCGCGCCGGGCTCGCCCACGCTGGCGACTCTCCCGGCGACGGAGGGCGATGTCCTTTTCGTGGACGGCTGCAACCCGGGGGTGATTGGGATTCAGCACTTCGCCGACCAGCTCGGGCTGGCCTCCCCGTTGATCGGCGGGCCATGGCCGGATGACGTGGACGCCCTGAAGGGCGAGCTAGCCTGCCTGACGGGCCCCGACTCGGACGGTGAGATCGGCAACGGCACGGGCATAGCCGATGCCGACACCAGCGTGCCCGGCGACGTGCCGGCGCTCGACGACTGCGCGGACGCTGACGACGACAACGACGGCTACCTCGACCAGTTCGAGCTGCTGCTCCCCGATCCCCTGTCGTGTCCGGCCAAGACCGCGCTGACCAGCCCCGGCGGCGACATCACCTATGACGACAACAACAACGGCAACCCGGCCGCGGGCAGCCTGGGCGGCACCGACCCCGCGGACGACCCGCCGAGCTGGGACAGCGACGGCGACAGCGTGCTGGACGGCGCCGAGTGCGCGCTGGGCACCGATCCGGCGAACCCCGCCAGCGTGCCCACGGTCGCCCAGTGTGGCGGCGAGGGCGACAGCGATGGCGACGGGCTGCTGGACGCCTGGGAGACCTGCAAGTGGGGCACCGACCCCAATGTTGTGGACTCCGACGGTGACGGTCCTGGCGACTGCATTGAGGCCGTGGACACCGACGGCAACGGCATCATCGACTTCGGCGGTGACGCCCTCAACTCGGCCAGGGCCACCCTGCTGCCCGCCGGCACCGGCGCCGGCCAGTTCGGCAAGGATGGAGACTTCGACCTGAACGGTAACAACGTCATTGCCGGTGACTTCGGCAGTGACACCCTGACGGTGGCCAGGATGGCCTTCCTTATCTTGCCGTGCCAGTAGGAGGGCATGTCAGCCTTCCGCAGCACCGTCGATTTCGACATCGACAAGAATCGCGTCGTGAACTAGCCTCGGGGGCCTCTCAAAAGGAGGCCCCCGACGCATCCTACGGGCACCCGTGGCTCCCGGGCAGTCCGGCTTGGTGCCGGAGTCCCGGCCTCGCCCATCCTTGACCCGCCCTTCAAGGGGAAACGATAATGGCGCCAAGAAGGCGCATAAAGGGAGAGAAGCTGGTGCGCGTCCTGCGGGTCGGTCTGGCTCAGATCAATCCCACCGTGGGTGACCTGGAAGGCAACGTGGCCAAGATCCTGGAGCATGCCGCGCGCGGCCGCGACCTGGCGGTGGACCTGCTGTGCTTCCCCGAGCTGGCCATCACGGGCTACCCGCCGGAAGACCTTCTCCTGCGACAGCGGTTCATCGACGACAACCTGCGCGCCCTCGAGAAGGTCACGGCAGCCAGCCGCGGCCTCACTCTGGTGGTAGGCTTCGTGGACCAGGATGACGACATCTACAACGCCGCCGCCGTCATCCACGATGGCCGCCTGGCCGGCGTCTACCGCAAGCAGTACCTCCCCAACTACGGCGTCTTCGACGAGAACCGCTACTTCCAGGCCGGCAGTGAATCGCCGGTGTTCCGGGTGGCGGGCGGTGACGTCGGCCTCACGATCAGCGAGGACATCTGGTATCCAGGAGACCCCGCCCGCAGCGAGGCCTTCGGCGGCGCCGAGGTCATCATCACCATCACCGCCTCGCCCTTTAACGCCGGCAAGCGCCAGTTCCGGGAGCGCATGCTGTGCACCCGGGCCAGCGATAACGCTGTCTTCCTCTGCTACCTGAACCCCGTCGGCGGCCAGGACGAGCTGGTGTTCGACGGCGGCAGCATGGTGTTCAACCCGCGTGGCGACCTCCTGGCCCGCTGCCGCCAGTTTGAGGAGGAGCTTCTGGTCTGCGACCTGAATCTGGAGGAGGTGCGCGAGACCCGCCTCCACGACCCGCGGCGGCGCAAGGACAAGCTGGCTGCGGTGGCATCGGGCCTGCCACCCGTCATCGAGGTGTCCCGGGAGCGTGCGCCCGGCAAGAGGCCGCCCCTGCCGCCTTCAGAGAATGCGCCGCTGGAGCCGACGGCCGAGGTCTACGCCGCCCTGGTGCTGGGGACGCGGGACTACGTGCGCAAGAACGGCTTCGAGAAGGTGCTGGTGGGGCTCTCCGGCGGAATCGACTCCAGCCTGGTGGCGGTGATCGCTGCCGATGCCCTCGGAGCCGAGAACGTGGTCGGCGTCTCCATGCCCTCCCGTTACTCCTCGGAGGGAAGCCGCACCGACGCCGCCGCCCTGGCCAGGAACCTGGGCCTGCGCCTCCTATCGGTCCCCATAGAGGGGGCTTTCACCGCCTCGCTCCAGATGCTGGCGGAGGCCTTCGCTGACACCGAGGAAGGCGTGGCCGAAGAGAACCTCCAGGCCCGGATCCGGGGCAACATCCTCATGGCCCTCTCCAACAAGTTCGGCTGGCTGGTGCTCACCACCGGCAACAAGAGCGAGATGGCCACTGGCTACTCCACCCTCTACGGCGACATGGCGGGCGGCTTTGCCGTCCTCAAGGACGTACCCAAGACCCTGGTCTACGAGCTGGCCCACTACCGTAACCGGCCAGAGGCGGGCGGCGGCACCCCTGTCATCCCCCAGAGCGTCATCGACAAGCCACCCTCCGCTGAGCTGCGTCCCGGCCAGTTGGACATGGACAGCCTGCCCGCCTACGAGGTCCTGGACCCTATCCTGCTGGCCTACGTGGAGGAGGACAGGAGCCTGGAGGAGATCGTGGCCCAGGGCTTTGACGAGGCGACGGTGCGGCGGGTGATGACCATGGTGGACCGCAACGAGTACAAGCGTCGCCAGGCGCCCCCCGGCGTCAAGATCACCCCTCGCGCCTTCGGCCGCGACCGCCGCCTGCCCATCGCCAATCGATACCGGAGCTACTAGCCGCCACCCGCGCGACCTGCACCAGGCCTGTTGGGGCCTCAAGACCCAGACCTACGTTTCATGCGTAGGGGTGGAGCTTGTGGTGATGGCTTCTTGGGGAGGCGGCGAGTGGGTCATCTCGTAGGGGCCGAGCTGAAGCTTTGTCCCTACGGATGGCTGAGAGCTCAGCGTGCTGGCGGCGGATGACGCCGGACCCGGGCCGATCCCTGACCGCGTCTTGAGTCCGCGGTCATGTCATCCTGGCTGGCTTAGACACCGGGGCAGGCAGCGCAAGAAAAAGTGGTCGGGGCGTCCTCGGAGCCAGCGGCGGCTCAGCCCACGAAGG
>CAZSSQ010000173.1:0-4724 GCA_964609465.1 uncultured Dehalococcoidia bacterium | reverse complement strand
GCGGTATGTCCAGCACCGGCTGCTTCAGGATCTGGCCGTAGGCGGCGAGGACGATAAGGTCAGGGGCCAGCTTTGCCAGCTCCTCCACGGAGTCGGGGGCGCTCACCCTGGCGGGCTGGAAGACAGGCACGCCGTGGGCCAAGGCCAGCTCCTTGGCAGGGGGCGCTTGCAGGGCGCGCCCGCGGCCCGCCGGCCGGTCGGGCTGGGTATAGACGGCGACGACGTCGTACTCGCTCTGAAGGAGACGGCGCAACACGGGCAGAGCGAAGTCGGGCGAGCCCATGAAGACGATGCGAGCGCTCATGCCAGGGCTGATTCTAGCACGTCGCGAGCCCGTGCGTTCGGCCCTCCTCTTGCTCGAACGCGGCTTCCTGCCTATTCTGGTCGCGGCAGGGAAAGGAGCTCTCCCTTGAGGCTGAGTGCTCTTCTGGCGGCTAGCCTTCTATTGGCCTTCGCGGCGGTCGCCTGTGGGGACGCGGAGGCCCCGTCTCCCACGGCCACGCCCACCGCTCAGCTCACTCCCTCGCCTTCGCCTACGGTGACACCAGCCGGGCCATCGCCGACGCCTGCACCCACCGCGGTTCCCAACGTATGCGCGACCAACCCCAGCCCCGTCAACCCGGCCGACCCGAATATCGTCGTGCGGTCGCCAGAGCCGGGGACGGTGGTGCAAAGCCCCTTCCTCGTCACCGGCCTGGCGCGCGTCTTCGAGGCCCAGTTTAACGTCACGCTGTACGGCGAGCTCGGCGGCGTGATCGCCGAGACGCAGGGGCTAGCCGAGCAGGGGCAGGAGCTTTCTCCCTTCGAGGTGGAGCTGACCTTCGCCGTGAGCCGGGGGCAGCCCGCTTGCCTCTGGGTCTATGACCTCAGCGCGCAGGACGGCAGCCGCATGGACGTAGTGCAGGTGTCGATAGCCCTGGCCCCGCCGGCTCAGCCGACCCCCTCCGTGACGAGCACGCCGGCACCGACGTCCACCCCCAGCGAGTAGGCGGCGCTTTCCCCTCGGCAGGCCACCTCCAGGTATCCTGCGCTGCCCACCAGGGCCTTCAGAGCCGGCTCCTCTTCGTATGTGCGGGCCAGCCCCTCGATGCGCCGCCCGCCGATAGAGACCTCTATCCGCCCCTTCGGCAGGTCCTCGGCGCGCACGTCCGTCACCAGGTTCCCAAAGCGGTCGACGTGCAGCACGTGCCCCTCCAGCGCCCCCTCCGGTCGGCGGTGGGCTCGGAAAGGCGGCAGCGCCTGGATTCTCCTTACGGCTGGGCCCAGGGCCTCCAGTCCCACCCCCAGCGAGAGGTGGGCCGCCGCCGGCGCGAAGATGTCGCGGCCGTGGAAGGTGGCGCTGACCGGCTTCCGCATGTAGCGCCGTCGCTTGAGAGCGACAGCGCGATAGCCCTCCGTCAGCTCGACCGCGGCGGCCTCGTGCCCTGCGCCCGCGCGGCGCCGGGTCTCCTCGGGCAGGGCAGCCGAGAGGACGCCGTTGTCCGGTCCCACCAGCAGCATCTCGGGCGTGGCCAGGGCCAGCGCCTGCCGCGCTGTGCCCACCCCTGGGTCCACGACGACCACGTGGATCGTCCCCTGCGGGAAGTAGGGCAGGGCCTGGGCCAGGAGGAAGGCCGCTTGGGCCACCTGCTGGGGCCGTACCTGGTGGGTGATGTCCACGATGGTGGCGGCCGGGTTGAGGGAGAGGATGACCCCCTTAATGGCGGCCACGTAGGGGTCGGCCAGGCCGAAGTCAGTGGTCAGGGTGATGATGGGACAGCGATTCACGGGGTTACCCGCTGTCGGAGGGCACCGCCGGCAGTCAACGCCCGCGCCCTTCAAACATGGGCCCTCGCCCGGGCTCAGGTGCTCTTGACGCTCCAGGCGGACATGAGGATGAAGACGACGACGAGGACGATGGTGAGCTGGAACAGGGTCTTCTCGGCGCCACGGCGGGTGCGAAAGAAGGTGGAGCTACCCCCCAGAGCACCACCGAAGCCCGAACCTCGGGCCTGGAGAAGGACAACAAGGATGAGGGAGACGGAGACGATAATCTGGGCCAGGTTCAGATAGTTGGCAAAGGACACGGGCAGGGCCTTCTCCCTTGAATGTACATTACATAACGACAGCGCTCTCCGTCCTCGACTCCTCGGCCAGGGCCTCTGTCTCGGGCCGCTGGTAGTAGAGGCGGACAAGGCTGTCGGAGAGCTTCTTAGGGTCGTGGTGGTAGCGGTTCTCGATGCTCACGACGTCGGCGGTCATGACGCGGGCGCCGTCCAGGCTAAGGTCGTCCACCCGCACCGGCTCTGAGTGCCAGGCGTCGGGTAGAGGCTCCTGCACGTTGCTGTTGGCCAGCACGTAGTCGAAGAGGTTACGTCCGGTGTGTCTCATCAGGGCCCGGAAGTGGTCGCTCACCGCGAAGGAGTCTGTCTCGCCGTGCTGCGTGGCCACGTTGCAGACGTAGATCTTGAGGGCGGAGGAAACGGCGATGGCCTGGCGGATGCCCTCTACCAGCAGGTTGGGCAGGACACTGGTGAAGAGGCTTCCCGGCCCTACGATGATGAGGTCGGCGTTGAGGATGGCGCGGATGACCTCAGGGTTGGCCTGAACGTTTCCGGGCTGCAAGTACACCTCGCGGATGGCGCCGCCCCGCTCGGTGATGTTGGACTCGCCGTGGATGGTCTCTTCGTCTTCGGTGCGGGCGGAGAGGGTAACGTTGGCCAGCGTGGAGGGCAGGATCTGGCCCCGCACAGCGAGGACGCGGCTGGTGGTGCGCACCGCCTCCTCAAAGCTGCCGGTGACGCCGGACATGGCGACGATGAAGAGGTTGCCGAAGCTGTGCCCCTCCAGGCCGGAGCCCTCGCTGAAGCGGTACTGGAAGAGGCGGGTCATCAGGGGCTCGGCGTCGGCCATGGCGGCGATGCAGTTGCGCACGTCGCCGGGGGGCAGAACCCCCAGCTCACGGCGCAGGCGGCCCGAGCTACCGCCGTCGTCGGCCACCGTCACCACCGCCGTCAGGTTCGCGGTGTGCTCCTTGAGGCCCCGCAGGAGGGTGGAGAGGCCCGTGCCGCCGCCGATGGCCACGATGCGCGGACCCCGGCTCAGGTAGCGGAAGTTGTAGATGATGTTCACCAGGCTCTCCTCCCGCCCCGGCCGGATGAAGGCCGAGAGCAGGGAGGTGTTGAGCTTCCAGATCGCGAAGAGCATGAGCCCCGTGCTGCCGGTGATGAAGAGGCCGCCCCTCGCATAGCGCGGTAGGAACTGGAGGGTCAGGTAGTAGACGAACCCGGGGAACGTGTAAGAGACGTAGACCTCTCGCAGCAGGTAGGAAAGGCCGAGGCCCATGGCGGCGACGCCCAGCAGCAGCAGGAGCAGCCACCGCTTGATGTGCATGCCGAAGTAGAACCACTTCATGAAGTCAGGATCTTTTAGGGCACGCATCTGGCCAGATTATACCACCTGCTCTGGATAAGGAATACTTTTCTAAGCAATTCCCTGCTTACCGGTCCAGACGCTCGCGCAGGAGCTGCTGGACGACCCCGGCGTTGGCCCGGCCGCGGGTCTCCCGCATGACCTGGCCTACCAGGAACTTGACGGCTTCCTGTTTGCCGCCGCGGTAGTCGGCCACGGCCTTGGGGTTCTCCGCCAGCACCTTTTCGACGACGGCCGTGATTTCGTCGGCGGCGCTGATCTGGGTGAGGCCCCGCTCCTCGATCACCTGCCGGGGCCCCTTGCCCGTGGCAAACATCTCCTCGAATACGGCCTTGGCGGCTGTGCCGGTGACAGTGCCGTCCTCGACCAGCCGGATCATATCATACAATTGCTCGGGGTGAACCTTTGCTTCCGCGATCTCGGTCTCGCTGGCGTTGAGGAGGCGGGCGAAGTCACCCAGCATCCAGTTCGCCACCGCCTTCGCCCGCCGCTGCAGCAGGGCCTTCTCTTCCCCCTTTGCCGGCGCCAGACAGGCCTCGAAGTAGTCGGCGCGCTCACGAGCCTCCGTGAGCAGGGCGGCCTCATAGGGCGTGAGTCCGTACTGCTCGATGAAGCGGTCGCGCTTGGCGTCAGGCAGCTCGGGCAGGCGGGCGCGGATGCTCTCCACGTACTCCCGGCTGAAGGTCATGACCGGCAGGTCTGGCTCCGGGAAGTAGCGGTAGTCGTGGGCGTATTCCTTGCTGCGTTGGGATACCGTCTGCCCCAGTTCCTCGCGCCAGCCGCGCGTCTCCTGGACCACGCGTCCTCCCAACTCCAGGAGCTCCATCTGGCGGCGGACCTCGTACTCCAGGGCGCGGTAGACAGCGCGGAAGCTGTTGATGTTCTTCAGCTCCACCTTGGTGCCGAACTTGTCGCTGCCCGTGGGCCTGAGGCTGATGTTAGGCTCGCAGCGGAAGCTGCCCTCCTCCATGTCGGCGGTGCTGACGCCGATGTAGCGGAGGATCTGGCGCAGCTTGATGCCATACTGACGCGCCTCCTCCGGTGAGCGGATGTCGGGCTCGGACACGATCTCCATGAGGGGGACGCCGGCGCGGTTGACGTCCACCAGGCTGTAGGCCTGGCCTGCCTCGTCGGCGCGGTGGACGAGGCGAGCCGTGTCCTCCTCCAGGTGGACGCGGGTGATGCCGACGCGCCTGCGCTCGCCTTCAACGTCGATGTCCAGCCAGCCGTTGCGTGAGAAGGGCATGTCATATTGGGAGATCTGGTAGCCCTTCATCAGGTCGGGGTAGGGGTAGTTCTTGCGGTCGAACTTG
>CAZSSQ010000172.1:0-4792 GCA_964609465.1 uncultured Dehalococcoidia bacterium | reverse complement strand
ACGCTGAAGTTGCCCAGCATCTCGAAGAAGGTGAGGTGGCTGGCGTCGCCCACGCTGTCGATGTCCGAGGTGCGGAAGCACTTCTGGACGGTGGTCAGCCGTCGCGAGGGCGGCTGGGCGCGGCCCTCGAAGTAGGGCTTGAACTGCACCATGCCCGCCGTCGTGAAGAGCAGCGTGGGGTCGCCGAAGGGAACCAGGGGCGCGCTGGGCACGACCTTGTGTCCCCGCTCCTCAAAGAAGTGGAGGAAGGTCTTGCGGATGCGGTCGGCGCTCCACCCGTCCGGCTTCGCGACAGGGCTGGAGGCTCTTCTCCTGGCCATAATGATACAGCCCCTCTTTCGGCCCGCCTCTGGCAGGTCCGGGGGCCGCCCTACCGAGAATTGTAGGATGCGCTCCGAGCGGTGGTCAAGGATTGGGGATTTCATCCCGTAGGGACAGAGCTTCAGCTCTGTCCAGGGCCGAGCTGAAGCTCGGCCCCTACAGCAAGACCACGAGGGGGGCGCCCTGCTCGACGCGCTGCCCTACGGAGACGTAGATGGCCTTCACGGTGCCGTCGTGGCGGGCGCGCAGCTCGTTCTGCATCTTCATGGCCTCGATGACCACGACGACGGTGCCCGCCTTCACCTCGTCCCCTGGGGACACGTGCAGATCCTGGACGATGCCCGACATGGGGGAGGTGAGAACCCACTCGCCGCCGAGAGCGGGCAATTCGGGCGCTTCCGGCCTGCTGGGGGCTGCCGGCGAGACCCTTTCCGGCAGCATCGTCACGGCGTAGGTGTGGGAGCCAATGATGATGTGGTAGCCGTGAGGGGTCTCCTCGGCGAAGAAGTCGTAGGGGCGGTTGCCAACGATGATGGAATAGTGGGCGGATTCGCTGATGCGCTCCAGGCTGACCGGGAATGAGACGCCGTTCAGCCTCAGGTGGAAGACCCCGCCCTCCTTCTCCTCCACCTCTACCTCGGCTTGGCGGTCGCCCAGCCTCAGCTGATACCTGGACGCCATCCAGTACCTCCGGCGCGCCCCTCGAAGGCGGCCGTGCGCCCGGCCGCGCGCCAGGGGCTGTGTTCACCGGCGGGCGCGGCCGGCAGGGGGCCTGCCTGTCGCTTCAGGTGGGTAAGGAGAGCGGTAGCCAGGAGGGCCACCTCCTCGCGGGTGCCGTCGCCGCGCGGTGTGAGTGAGAACTCCTTCTCCAGGAAGGCGGTGGAGACATCCCCGGCCAGGAAGCGGGTGTCCTCCAGAATCTGGAGGTGGAAGGGGATGTTGGTCTCAACGCCGACGACGACGAACTCGCGAAGCGCGCGCCGCATGCGCTGGATCGCTTCCTCGCGGCTGCGCCCCCAGGTGATGACCTTGGCCACCATCGGGTCGTAGTGGTAGGGGAGCTCGGCGCTGGAGAAGAGGGCGCTGTCCACCCGCACGCCGGGCCCGCTGGGCTCCGCCAGGTAGTCGATGCAGCCCAGCGAGGGCAGGAAGTTGTTGAACGGGTCCTCGGCGGTGACGCGGCACTCCAGGGCCCAGCCCGAGAGGCGCACGTCCTCCTGCCGGAAGGAGATCCTTTCGCCGGCGGCGATGCGGATCTGCTCCATCACTAGGTCGGTGCCCGTCACCATCTCTGTCACCGGGTGCTCCACCTGAAGACGGGTGTTCATCTCCATGAAGAAGAACCGGCCCTCTCGGTCCATGAGGAACTCAACGGTGCCGGCGTTCCGGTAGCCAGCCGCCCTGGCGACCGCTACTGCCGCCCGGCAGAGCTGTTCCCGCAGCTCGGCGTCCACGGCCGTGGAGGGAGACTCTTCGATGAGCTTCTGGTAGCGGCGCTGGATGGAGCACTCGCGCTCCCCCAGGGCCACCACGTTGCCGTGGTCGTCAGCCAGGACCTGCACCTCGATGTGACGCACCGGCTCCATGAACTTCTCGATGTAGACCGCGTTGTCTCCGAAGGCGGAGAGGGCCTCGCCACCGGCGACGCGAAGGGCGGCTTGCATCTCCGCAGGGTCCTTGACCAGCCGGATGCCCTTGCCGCCGCCGCCGGCCACAGCCTTGATGAGGACGGGGAAGCCGATGTCGACGGCGGCCGCTCCTGCCTGGGCCATGTCGGACATAGCATCGGTGCCGGGGATGGCGGGCACGCCGGCCTCACTCACCATGCGCCGGGCCGCTACCTTGTCGCCCATGCGCCGGATGGCCTCGGGCGGCGGCCCGATCCAGACGATGCCGGCCTCCTGGCAGGCCTCGGCGAAGTCGGCGTTCTCGGCCAGGAAGCCGTAGCCGGGGTGAACGGCCTCGGCGCCGCAGCCACGGGCCACCTCGATGATCCTCTCGATGTTCAGGTAGCTCTCGCGTGAGGGCGCTGGCCCCAGGAGGTGGGCCTCGTCGGCGTAGCGGACGTGGAGGGCGTTGCGGTCCACGTCAGAGTAGACGGCCACGGGGGAGACGCCCATCTCGCGGCAGGCGCGTATCACCCGAACGGCGATCTCGCCCCGGTTGGCGACCAGGAGCTTCTTGAACACAGAGCTTCTCTCCGGCGGGGATAGCTCAACCAGGCCCTCGCTCGGGGCCTGGCAAATCCTTTGTAACACACGCGGGGTGAGGGCGACAAGCGAGCGCGCGGCCTACCCCCGGTTCGCCACCTCGTCCTTGAGCCGGTCGATGACCTGGAAGAGGGGCAGGGGCCCGAGGTCCTCGCCGCTGCGGCAGCGCAGGGCAGCCGCCTCGGCCTCCATCTCCTTGTCGCCCACCACCAGCATGTAGGGCACCTTCTGGAGCTGGGCGTCGCGGATCTTGGCCTGCATGCGCTCGCCGCGCTCGTCCACCTCCACGCGCAGGTCCTCGGCGCGCAGCTCCTCGGCCACGCGGCGGGCGTACTCGACGTGGCGGTCGGCGATGGGGATCACCGTCGCCTGCACGGGGGCCAGCCAGAGGGGGAAGGCGCCGCCGTAGTGCTCGATCAGCACGCCCAGGAAGCGCTCCATCGAGCCCAGCAGGGCCCGGTGCACCATGTAGGGACGTCGCTCGCGGCCGTCGTCACCCACGAACGCCAGGTCGAAGCGCTCCGGCAGGTTGAAGTCGAACTGGATGGTCGTGCACTGCCAGTCGCGACCCAGCACGTCCTTGATCTTGATGTCGATCTTGGGCCCGTAGAAGACGCCGCCCCCTTCGTCCACCTCATAGGGCAGCTTCGCGGCCTCAATGGCGCGGCGGAGGGCGCCCTCGGCCATGTCCCAGTCCTCGACGGTGCCCACGTACTTCTCGGGCCGCGTGGAGAGGTAGACCTGGAAGTCCTGGAAGCCGAAGGTGCGCAGGAAGAAGAGGGCGAAGTCCACACAGCGCAGGATCTCGTCCTCCACCTGGTCGGGGCGGCAGAAGATGTGCGCGTCGTCCTGGGTGAAGCCGCGGACTCTCATGAGGCCGTGGAGGACGCCGCTGCGCTCGTAGCGATAGACCGTGCCCAGCTCGGCCAGGCGCATCGGCAGGTCGCGGTAGCTGCGCGTGCTCGACCGGTACATCTGGATGTGGAAGGGGCAGTTCATGGGCTTGATGAAGTACTCCTGCCCGTCCACGTCCATGGGCGAGTACATGCTCTCCTGGTAGAAGTCCAGGTGGCCGCTGGTCTGCCAGAGCGTCGACTTGCCGATGTGGGGCGAGTAGACCAGCTCGTAGCCTGCCTTGTAGTGCTCCTGGCGCCACAGGTCCTCGATGATGGTGCGGACGCGCCCTCCCTTGGGGTGCCAGTAGACCAGGCCGGGCCCGAACTCCTCGTGGAAGCTGAAGAGGTCCAGCTCGCGGCCCAGGCGGCGGTGGTCGCGGCGCTGCGCCTCCTCCAGGCGGTGCAGGTAGGCATCCAGCTCCTCCTCGGTCTCGAAGAGGGCGCCGTAGATGCGCTGGAGCATGGGGTTGCGCTCGTCGCCGCGCCAGTAGGCGCCGGCGATGCCGGTGAGCTTGAAGGCCTTCACCTGGCCCGTGCTCTCCACGTGGGGCCCCTCGCAGAGGTCCAGGAAGGGGCCGTGGCGGTAGAGGCTGACCGTCTCGTCCTCGATGCCGTCGATGAGCTCCAGCTTGTAGGGCTGGCCGGCGAAGAGGCGGCGCGCCTCGTCCTTGGGCACACGGCTATGCTCGAAGGGGCGATCGGCGGCGATGGACTGGCGCATGCGCTCCTCGATGACCGCCAGGTCGTCCATGGTGAGGCTGCGAGGCAGATCGAAGTCGTAGTAGAAGCCGTTCTCAATGGGTGGCCCGATGGCGAACCTGGCCTCGGGGAACATGGAGAGGATGGCCTCGGCCATGATGTGGGAGGCGGAGTGTCGCATACGGTGCAGACGGTCCTCCTTCGCTTCTGCCTTGCTTTGCCGTGCCATGGCACTTCCTCCCTTGGTAATCACAAGGCCTCCCGGTCCCTCGCGGGACGGGAGGCCTAGCCTCTCGTGGTTCCACCCACGTTCTCCGCCTTGAGGCGGACTCGTTAGGCCGCTAACGGGTGCCTCCGGGGCCGGCTACTGCGGGAGGAACTGGGAAGTTGGAACTGGGGGTGGCGGGGCCTGGTTCCCAACTCCTGGTTCCTGGTTCCCTCTCCTGTTCGCCGGTCCAGCTCCGAGGTGGTTTTCGCGGTCGAATCGGCGAGGGGGCTTCCAGCCTGTGGCCCCCTTCTCTGTCGCCTACCGGCCGCTACTCGTCCTCGTCCTCGCTCCTACCTGAAGGCTGGAGGCTCTCACCTCCAGCCTCGCAGTCGCTTCTCTCTGGTGGTGGGCGGTACTGGACTTGAACCAGTGACCTCTGCGATGTCAACGCAGCGCTC
>CAZSSQ010000171.1:0-4812 GCA_964609465.1 uncultured Dehalococcoidia bacterium | reverse complement strand
CGTGGAGAAGTGGGCGCGTCGTGGCGTGCTGGCCCAGGAGATGGAGGCCAGCGCCGTCTTCACCGTGGCCGCCCTGCGGGGCCTGGAGGCCGGCTGCGCCCTCACCGTCTCCAACCAGGCCGGCCAGCACCAGCGCCTTCCCGACGACCAGTTGCTCGTGGGCATCGAGCGCATGATCCGGGTGGGGCTGGAGGCGGCTGTGGTTCTGGGCCGTTCAGAATAGCCCCCTCCACTACGTCGAGAACCTGGCGAAAGCGCCGAACAAGTGGGTCATCGGTTACAGGATGCCCGTCCCGGGGCCTGTATGCGGGGACGCAGGGTCGGACGGCTGACGCGAAATGACTGACACAAACGAACAGCTAGAGGTTCAGGGGTCAGAATGGGCGTGGTTCAAGCGCCCCATCATCTCCCTGTCATATCCGCAGTTCAGGCAGTTCTGGCTGAGCAATCTCATCGTAGCGATAGGCGGGATGGTTGGGTTCACGGCCCGAGGGTGGCTCATGGTGCAACTGACCGACTCGGCGCTGCTGCTGGGAGTGGTGGCGGGAACGTGGGCCGTCACCTTTGGGTTGGGGTCAATACCGATGGGAATCCTGGCTGATCGCGTCAACCGGCGGAACCTGCTCGTGCTAGGGGATGGCGTCACACTATCCGTGACACTCATAGTCGGCGTGCTCGTGATAACGGACACTGTGGCGATCTGGCATGTGGTGGTGGCGGGAGGGATAGACGGCGTGCTCTTTGCGGCGCGCTATCCGGCGGGCCAGGCGATCACGGCCAGGCTGGTACCGAGGAGACACCTGATGAATGCCATCTCCCTAAACACGGCCAGCCACAGCCTGCCAAACGTTGCAGGACCGGCCGTCGGGGGCGTGCTCATCGCTGCCTTCGGAATCGCGGCGGCCTACTTCGTGACCTCAGGAGCGTTCTTGCTGGCGTTGCTGATGATATTGGGGGTGGCACCCTCCTTCGGACACGTCGAACGAAAGGCGGTGAGCAGCCTCACGCATGACCTGCGTGAGGCTTACGACTATTTGCTCTCACATCGAGACCTGCTGCACCTCACCTGGGCCATGCTCTTCCCCTATATGCTGGGTCAGGCCTATGTGCTACTACTGCCGCTGTTCGTGGAGAAGGAACTGGGTAGAGGGCCGGAAACGTTTGGCGCACTAAGCGCCACCCTGGGCGCCGGAGGCCTGATCGGGGCGATTGCTGTGGCCGCATTCGGGAGGCATCGCCAGCTCGCCCTGCTGATGTTCGCTGGCGTGCTGGGGACGGGGATATGCGCCATCGCCTACGGGCTTTCACAATGGGTGCCAGTAACAGGCGCCGTGCTCCTTGTGGTGGGCGCCGCAGAGAGCGCGCTCTTCGCGGCCTACGAAACGCTGTTGCTCCTTCGCCTGCCGGACGAGATGAGGGGACGCGTCATGGGGCTGATGTTCACGGTCGCCGCGATGTTCCCTGTCGGCGCGATAGTGGCAGGGGCGGTCGCCGACGTGATCGGGCTGAGAACGCTCGCGGTCATAGATGGGGCGATCATAGTAGCGATAGCATGGGTGGTGTGGAAGACCGTGCTGCGTCACGTTACGGCGCCCGCGCAATAGGCCCTACGGTGGGCGTCGACGCAGGGCGAGACGTTGGCTTATGTCCAGTTGGAGTCCTACACCGGCCGCGAGAATCGAACTGAAAGCGCCCCTGCAGCCAGGAGCATCCCACTCAAGACTAAGAGTTCGATCACGCTGGAGCCCAGACCAAGCCAGGCATCTTGGAGAGCAGTCACGACGTACGTGAGGGGAAGCGCATCTGAGATCACGCGCATCGCGCCGCCCATCACCTCCCGGGGCGGGCCGGCTCCGGAGAGGAGCCACATGGGCAGGAAGAGAAGCAGCCCCACCGCCTGGGCGGCCCGGGCGTTCGCGACCAGTGTCCCGAGCAGAAAGCCAAGGCTGACGAAGCTCAGCGTGCTGACTACGAACGCTAGGAGCAGTCGCGCCGGCGATTCGGGGAGCTGAGCGTCATACATCAGCACGGCGGCAACGACCAACAGAACGCTCCCAACCGCTGCGATCACGAAGCTGACGGCCACCTGCGCGCCGAACAGGCTCCACGGCGACACCGACGATGCTCGAAAGCGACGGAGAATCCCGCGCTCACGATAGGCGGCCAGGTGCACCGGCAGGCCGATCAGACCGACGGACGCGATGACCACCGCCAAGTAGCCCGGCACGTAGTAGTCGACCGGGATGGCGTCGCGGAACTCTGTCTCGGCTTCGTTGCCGAACACCGCTGCCAGAACGAGCAGCATGACAAGCGGGAAGGCGAGAGAAAAGACCATGGTGATCGGCTCGCGGGAGAAGAGCTTCATCTCGACCCAGGTCAGCTTCGCCAGCGTTCGCATTATTGCTCCACCCCGCCCACGATCTCCCGGCCGGTAAGGGTCAGGAACACGTCCTCCAGCGTCGGCTGCCGCACTCGAAGGTCGGAGGGCGTGATTCCGTGGTTGACGAGTTCGGCCGCGACGAGCGCGAGCACCGGGCCGGTGCCTTCAACCTCGACCCGCTGGCCTCTGCGGGTGATCTGCCGCACGTGCGGAATCTGCTCCAGCCAGGCCAGGTCCGGGCGATCAGTGCTGAAGGTCAGGCCGGTCGGGCCCCCGAAACGGTTGATCAGTCCGTCCGGGGTATCGACTGCAGCGACGCGCCCTCGATCGATAACGGCCACGCGGTCGCAGAGCTGCTCGGCCTCGTCCATGTAGTGGGTAACAAGGACCACGGTCGTGCCGCGATCCCTGACGGCCCGGATCAGGCCCCAGGCCACCCGGCGGGCCGCTGGGTCCAGGCCTGCCGTCATCTCGTCCAGGAACACAACCTCGGGGTCATTGACGAGGGCGAGGGCGACAAACAGCCGCTGGCGCTGGCCTCCGGACAGGCTGGCGAACGGCGCGTTGCGCTTCTCAGCCAGGCCCCATTGCTCCATGAGAGTCCGCCAGTCAGAGGCGCCTGGCACGAAGCACGCGAACAGGTCGAGCGCCTCCCAGACCTTGATCCGATCTGGCAATGCAGCCTCCTGAAGCTGACACCCAATCCGGCGCCGCAGCTCTTGAGCCTGTGACTGAGGATCGAGCCCGAGCACCCTGATATGACCCGCGTCCGACCGCCGCAGACCCTGCGCACACTCCACCGTCGTCGTCTTCCCCGCCCCGTTCGGACCGATCACCCCGAAGATCTCCCCCTCCGCCACCTCGAGCGACACGTTGTCTACGGCTACCGTCGACCCGTAGCTCTTCCTCAGATCCTCAACTTCGATGATGCCAGGCATCCTATGCTCCCAGCAGTAGCCCAGAAGCCCCCTAATGTCGCTCCGAACGTTGGACCAGGGTATGAGCGATTATGTCAAGTTGCTCCCCTAGCGGCTGCGCCGTGTCCACCCGCAGCAGCTCCCGTTTCGGCACCTCCGTCAACGGCTCGAAGCGCTCCCGCTGGGCGGCGAAGATCTCCCAGCGGCCGTCGGAGGCTGTCCAGGGGTCCTCGGCCCGCCGCGCCAGCCGCTCGCGGGCCACCGATTCCTCCGCCAGACACTCCACAGCCAGGTAGCGGGCGCCCCGGCGACGCGCCAGGCCGCCTGCCGCCTCACGGTGCCGGCGCAGCAGGAAGGTGGCATCGAGGATGACCGCGCGGCCACGCTCCAGGTGCGGCTCCGCCTCCTCCAGCATCGCCTCGTAGGTGCGCTCCGTCAGCTCCGGCGCGTAGATGCCCCGCTGCCACGGCTCGATGTGCCGCTCGGTGGGCTCGGCGCCCGCCAGCCGCTTGCGCACGACGTCAGAGGAGACGACCACGGCACCCAGTCGGGCGGCCAGGGCATTGGCGAGGAAGCTCTTGCCCGTCCCGCTGAGGCCGGCCATGTTGACCAGCGTGCAGGGCGTGTGCCGCCGGGCGTAGCTATGGGCGAGGCGGAAGAAGGCGCGGGCCCGCCTCCGGGCCGCCGTCTTCTGGATCGCCGGCACCTCCGGGCCGTCGAGCAGGAAGCCCTCCACCTTGCCCCGCACGTAGGCCCGGTAGCACTTGTAGAAGTCCAGCACTAGAGGCATCGTGCTGTCGCCGGACATCTCCAGGTAGAGGCCCACCAGCTCGTCGGACATGCCGGGCCGGCCGCGGAAGTCCAGGTCCATGGCCAGGAAGGCCAGGTCGGCGACCACGTCCGAGTAGCGAAAGCGCTGGTTGAACTCGATGCAGTCGAAGATGCAGATGCCGTCCTGGAAGCAGACGGCCTCCACCCGCAGGTCGCCGTGGCAGTCGCGAACGCGGCCCCCGCGGACGCGCGCCTCTAACAGGTCCCTCTCTTGCTCCAGGAAGCGCTCCACGTACCCCCTGGTCTCCCCGAGCTGGCGGGCGGTGATGGTGCGCCCGACATAGGGCTCTGTCTGCTCGAAGTTCTCGCGCCAGTTGCCGGCGATGGTCTCCAGGCTGCCGAAGGCCTCGATGTCGGGCCCCGTCTCCGCCGAGGCGTGGAACTCGGCCAGCCGCCGTGCCAGACCGCGCACCATCGCGGCGGTGACGGCGTCCTCCTCGAGCAGGTGGCCCATCATGCGCTCTTCCGGCAGACGCTTCATCTTGACCGCGTAGTCCACCACCGTGCCTGCCGCGTCGACCGCTACGTTGCCCTCCACGTAGGCGACGGGCACCACGTCCAGGTAGATGCCGGGGCAGAGGCGCCGGTTGAGGCGCACCTCCTCCTGGCAGAAGTGGCGCCGCTTCTCGAGGGTGGTGAAGTCCAGGAAGCCCAGGTCCACGGGCTTCTTCACCTTGTAGACGA
>CAZSSQ010000170.1:0-4933 GCA_964609465.1 uncultured Dehalococcoidia bacterium | reverse complement strand
TCCTGGTGGCCACCACCCTTCGCGGGGACTACGACTGGGTAGCCCGCCTGGGTGGTGCCGGCTGGGTCTTCTTGCTCTTGATGATCATCCTCATGCCGACGGTCACGCCCTGGGTCAAGAAGCGGCTCGGCGGACGCCAGGGGTGACCGGCTCCATGCGGTCGGTGCGTCAGGCGAGCCCGGCGGTACTTGTGGCCGCCGTCTTCGCGCTGGCTTTCGCCGCTGCCTGCGGCGACGGCGGCCAGCCGGCCGCTCAGGCACCCGAATCATCGCCCACGACCTCGCCTCTGACGCTGGTCGACGGCGGCCAGGGCGGCGTCACCATTCAGGTGACCTGGGTGACGACGGACCTGATGGCCTCGCCTGATATGGAGAGCGCCGGCGACCTGGACCTTTCCCGATACCTGGCCTTCTACGTGCGCCTGGACGCAGACTCGGCTGACCTCTCGAAGTACGACCTCGGCCGCATCAGCGTCCTCCACGACCTGAGCGGCGGCGAATACCAGCCGGAGGCGTGGCTTCCGTTGAACGTCGCAGGCGATCATCGCGAGGGTCTGCTCACCTTCCGCAGGGTGGAGCTGGGGGGCGAGGGCGTAGAGCTGGTGATCCGGGGCGTCGGCGGCGTGGCTGAGAGGTCCTATCGCTGGTTCACGCCTCCCAGCGGCTGAGACGGGTGCTGCGGCTGGGGGCGCGTGCTATCATGGTTAGTGTCGGCGGTCATCGGCAGCGAGGGATGACGCCGACCAGGGATTGCGAGGAATAGCTTGCGTTCTTCCGTTAAGCTGGGCTCCATCTTTGGGGTGCCCATCGGCCTCAACTATTCCTGGTTCCTCACCTTCGGGTTCGTCATCCTGATCCTGGCCGTCCGCGTCTACCCCGACATCTTCCCTGATTCCGCCGCCTGGCTCTACTGGTCTATGGCCATCATCAGTGGGGTGCTTTTCTTCGCCTCTATCCTCACCCACGAGATGGCGCACAGCCTTATCGCCAAGGCTTATGGCATCCCGGTGAAAGGGATCACGCTCTTCATCTTCGGGGGCGTGTCCCAGATCACCAGGGAGGCGACACGGCCGCTGGCGGAGTTCATCATGGCCTTCGCCGGGCCGGCCACGAGCGTTCTGCTGGCCGGGGTGTTTGGGCTCCTCTGGTGGCTCACGGGCGCGGGGGAGGGCGAGCCGCTGGCAGTCGTACTTGAGTGGCTCTGGCTCATGAATCTCTTCCTGGGGGCCTTCAACCTGGCGCCTGGCTTCCCAATGGACGGCGGGCGTATCCTGCGCTCCGCCCTCTGGGGGCTCACCGGCAACTACCGCCAGTCGACTCGCTGGGCCTCACGCGTCGGTCAGCTCATGGCCTACACGCTCATGGCGATCGGCTTCGCCGGCATCATCCGTCTTATCCCCTGGATGGATCCGGTGGGCAGCCTGTGGCTGATCGTGCTGGGCATGTTCCTGGACGGCGCCGCCCGTCAGAGCTGGCGGCAGGTGCGCGCCCTGGAGTTCCTGAAGACCTTCCGCGCCCGCGACATCATGACGATGGATTTCCCTGCCGTCGAAGCCAGCGCCTCTATCGCCGAAGTGCTGTCCGCCAACCCGGTGGCGCTGCGCTCCGGCTGCGTGTTCGTCGTCGAGGATGAGCGGGTGGTGGGCTTCATCCAGGCCGATGCCCTCAGCCGCCTCAGTCGAGCCGGCTGGCAGACTACGCCGGCCGGCCAACTGATGACGCCTACCGCCCGGGTGCATGTCGTGGGCCCCGACGAGGACGCCGCCAGCATCCTCCAGACGATGGAGGCGGAGGACCTTTCCGGTCTGCCCGTGGTGGAGGATGGCCGTCTCCTTGGTCTCGTTTCCAGGGAGAGTGTGGGCCGTCTGCTGGCAGGGCACCGAGAACTGACCGCCTAGGTCCATCGCAGGGAAGGGCTAGCAGTGGACAGCGGGCGCGCGGCTTCCCGGCCAAGGTTGGAGAGCGTACGGCTCTCACCCTTACGACGGTCGGCAGCCCTGCTGGCCGGTCGGGCTGCCGGCTTCGCCAGCCGCGCTCTGCGACGCGGTGGCGGCACCGCCCTGCCGGGCCTCGTCGCCGAGGCGCTGGCCCCCGGCCTGGCCGCCGAGATGGCTTCCCAGCTAGGTAGCGGCTCGCTCATCGTCACCGGCACCAACGGTAAGACCACCACGGCCCGCATGATAGCGGGCATCGCTTCGACGGCCGGCCTCCAGCCCCTGCCGAACCGCAGCGGCTCCAACCTAATGCGGGGCATCGCTACGGCCCTCATGGATGAGGCCGATGTCCGGGGACGGCTGCGGGACGGCTCCCGACGCCTCGGCGTCTTCGAGGTGGACGAGGCAACCCTACCGCAGGCGGTGGAGGCCCTGCGACCCCGCGTGCTCCTCTTCACCAACCTCTTCCGGGATCAACTGGACCGCTACGGTGAGGTGGACTCGGTGGCGGCGTGCTGGCGCCGCACGCTGGAGGCAGCAGACCCGTCGACGGCGGTGATCCTCAACGCCGACGACCCCTCCGTGGCCGCTCTGGCCGACGTCGCCCCCGGCGAGGTCGTCTGCTACGGGGTCGACGACCCCTCGGCGGGCCTCGCCTGCGCCGAGCATGCCGCCGACGCCCGCTGGTGCCCCTCCTGCGGCAGCGAGTATCGCTATTCGGTCCTCTTCTACGGCCACGTGGGCCACTGGTTCTGCCCCGGCTGCGGCCGCTCCCGGCCGGCGCCCCAGGTGTGGGCGACCACTGTCACCAGGGAGGACGACCGGACGCTGATCGGCGTCGAGACGCCGCTGGGGCGCCTTCCGCTGTCGCTGGCCCTCAGCGGCCTCTACAACGTGTACAACGCCCTCGCCGCCGCTGCCGCCGGGCTGGCCCTGGACGTGAGTCTGGAGGCGATAGGCGAAGGCGTCTCCACGGCGACGGCGGCCTTCGGCCGTCAGGAGTCCTTCGAGGTCGATGGGCGCCGGGTGCTGGTCCTCCTGGGCAAGAACCCCGCCGGCCTCAACCAGGTGCTGCGCACCATCGCCGCTGCCGATACCGAGAAGCACCTGCTCTTTCTCCTCGACGACGGCATAGCCGATGGGCGGGACGTCTCCTGGATCTGGGACGCCGACTTCGAGCTGCTGGCCTCGCCCGGAGGCGGCCAGACCCGCCCATGGCGGGCCCATCTGGGCGTATCCGCCCCAGGCGTAGGCCAGCCCGGCACCTGGGTCCTCTCCGGCACCCGCGCCGAAGACCTGGCCCTGCGCCTGAAGTACGCTGGCCTGGAGACGCCGGCCGCCGTCGAGCCCGATGTGGAGGCCGCCCTGGCGCGGGCCCTGCGGGAGACGCCGCCGGGCGGGCTCCTCTATGTGGTGCCTACCTACACCGCCATGCTGCGCGTCCGCGAGCTGCTCGCCCGCCGCGGTCGCCGCGCCCACTACTGGGAGGAACCGTGAGGAAGGTCCTGCGCCTGGCTCACCTCTATCCGCGGCTCATGAACATCTACGGCGACCGCGGCAACATCATCTGCCTGCGCCGCCGCTGTGAAGCCCGCGACATCGAGCTGGCGGTGGAGGAGCTGGACCTGGGTGATCCCCTGGACCCGGCTGCCTACGACCTCATCTTCATGGGTGGGGGACAGGACCGGGAGCAGCGGCGCATCGCCGAAGACCTGGCCGTCGGCAAGGGCGAGGCGCTGCGAAAGGCGGCGGCGGGCGGCGTGGCGATGCTGGCGATCTGCGGCGGCTACCAGCTCTTCGGCTGCTACTACCGCCCGGCAACGGGCGATGAGCTGCCCGGCGCCGCCGTCTTCGACGCCTGGACGGTGCATCCCGGCGAGGGCGCCCGTCGCTGCATCGGCGACGTGGCGGCGCGCTGGGAGGGCAGCACCCTGGTCGGCTTCGAGAACCACGGCGGCCGCACCTACCTGGGCGCTGGCGCCCGCCCCCTGGCCCGCGTCGAGAGGGGCTTCGGCAACAACGGCGGGGACGGCGGCGAGGGGGCGGTCTACAGGAACGCCTACGGCACCTACCTGCACGGCTCCCTGCTGCCCAAGAACCCCCGCTTCACCGATCACATCCTGCGCGTCGCCCTGGGCCGGCGCTACGGCGAGGTGGAGCTGCTCCCCCTGGACGACAGCGTCGAGGAGGCGGCCCACGCCGCCGCCCTGCGCGTCGCCCGCCGACGCGCGAAGCGCGCCCGTCGCTAGGGCAGACGCTGGGTGTGCACAAGGGCCCCTTCTGCTAGAATGGCATGCTATCCCTCCCACCGCCATCGGCACCGAGGCGGCCACCCTTTTCCGGGGAGGTACGGGTCAGCCCCGGTAGGAGGCAGAGATGCGACAGAGCTTCTACTTCGAGGGCCAGGTAACCAAGAAGACTGGCGCCCGCAGGGACAGGACGCGGCCGTTTGTCTATCTGCCCTTCACGGTGCCGCCGCGGACGGTGCGTCTGGAGGTCAGCTATCACTTCGAGCACCCGTTGCGGGACGAATTCGCTGGTGGCGGCGGCAATGCCCTGGACCTGGGCATCTTCGACCCGCGGGGCACCGACTTCCTGACGGGAGGCTTTCGCGGCTGGAGCGGCCGCGCCCGCTGGAATTTCTACATCACCCCCACGTCGGCCACGCCGGGCTACCTGCCCGGCCCCCTGACGCCCGGCCGCTGGAACGTTTGCCTGGGCGCCGCCGAGCTCGAAGACCCGTCCTGCCGCTACTGGCTAAACGTGGACCTGGATGTGCTGACGGAGGACCGGGAGCCGCCAGATGAAGAGTCCTCCTCGCCGCCTGCCGTGCCCCCCGCCGAAGGCGGATCCGCCCAGATGGGCCCGCCATGGGCGGGTCTGGCCGCCTCAGGCGGAGAGCCGCAGCCAGCGCGAGGCGCCGGCGGCGCTTCGGGCAACGGCCACTGGTACCGGGGCGACCTCCATTCCCACACCGTCCACAGCGACGGCCTCAACACC
>CAZSSQ010000169.1:0-4998 GCA_964609465.1 uncultured Dehalococcoidia bacterium | reverse complement strand
GCTGGCGCGCTCGGAGGGATTCGAACCCCCGACCCTCGGTTCCGAAGACCGATGCTCTATCCGCTGAGCTACGAGCGCGCCCAGACAGTCTACCACGGCCTCCCAGGCGTCTCAACGTCTCGCTAGCACCGCGATTGGCGCGTTCTTCGTGCGGCTTCTGCCGCGGGATTCCGACACGACCCCAGCCTCAAGGCTGGGGAATCAGAAGGCAAATCTATGCCCTCGCCTTCAGGCGGGGGTGGAGAATCCCCCACCGATGACGAACCAATCACATAGCACCCCTCGCCGTTTCCGCGAATCAAGGCCCGGTGGGTTGACGGCCCGGCAGCCGGTGGCGTAACTTCACTATGGAGATACACCTCGCACTGAGGTGCCTGCCAGGGGAAATGGAAACGGACCAAGACGGCGATAGTAGTCGCCCGACAGAGAGAACCCAGGGAGGTGCTTTGCCTCGGTGAGCCGCTGCTGACGCGAGTGCGCGCCTAGCCGCGGCCTGGCCGCGGCGACCACCTCCTGCAAAAGCACAGCGCTTGGGAGGTGGTTTGTTATGCCTTTCATCAGCCAAGTGCTGGGCCGGGCTGTGCTCGACCCCGACGGCTCCCGCGTTGGCACTCTCCGCGACCTCCTTGTCGCGGTGGAATTGCCCTATCCCCCCGTTCGTGCGGTCGTCATCGGGAACAGTCATCTCCAGGTCGTGCCCTGGGACGACATAGCCTCTGTCACACCACGGGGCACCGCCCTGCGCCATGCTTTCGACCCCGCCGCCAAGCCCCCGCCTTCCGACGACGACCTCATCTGGATCGGCCGCGACATTCTGGACAAGCAGATCGTGGACACCCAGGGCGTCAAGCTGGTGCGGGTCAACGACGTCGCCCTCACCCTCATCAACGACGAGTTGCGCCTGGCCGGCGTCGACAACTCCACGGCCGGTCTCCTGCGCCGCCTCGGGCTCGAGTGGGTGACCCGCCCCTTCGGCGGCGCCCGGCCTCGCCTTATCGACTGGGGGCAGGTGGACATCGGCCCTGCTGTGGACGTGGTGCGGTTGAAGGTGCCGTTCGACGGGCTGCGCCGCATGCGGCCAGCGGACATGGGCACGGTCATCAGCCAGATGTCACCGGGCAAGGCGGCAGACGTGCTGGAGGCGCTGGACGATGAGATAGCCGCGCGGGCTATGGCAGAGCTTCCCGATGAGCACCAGGCGGCTGTGCTCTCGGCGATGGAGCCGGACGAGGCCGCTGACGTGCTGGAGCAGATGAGGCCGGATGACGCCGCCGACGTGCTCGGCGACGTCGAGGAAAAGCGGGCCGAGGAGCTGATGCGCCTCATGGTGCCAAAGGCCGCGCGGGAGGTCCGCTCTCTGCTCGCCTACCCCGAGCACACGGCAGGCGGTCGCATGGACACGAGCATCATCACGGTCAGCGAGAACGACACCGCCGAGAGGATCATCAACTTGCTCCGGCGAACGGCTCCCTCTGAGGACCAGATCTACTACCTGTATGTCGTCGATGACGCGGGCCGCCTCCGCGGCATCCTTCCCCTGCGCAACCTGATCGTGGCGCCGCCGGACGCCCGCGTCGCCGACATCATGCGCCAGGATGTCGAGTTCGTGCGGGTCGACGAGCCCGAGGAACAGGTGGCACAGAAGCTGATCCGCTACGACCTCCTGGCCATCCCCGTCGTTGATGAGGAGAACCATCTCAAGGGAGTCGTCACGGTCAACGACGTGGTGGACCTTGTTGCGCCGCGCTCCTGGCAGAACCGTCCGCGGCGGATGCTGGGATGAACACGGTGAAGCCCCCACGGCAGGGCATGGCGGCGGCACGCACGATAGCTGCCCGCATGAGCGGCTGGCAGCGGCTTACGCTGTTCCTCGCTGTGATGGGCCCCGGCCTCATCACCAGCGTCGTGGACAACGACGCGACAGGCATCGCTGGCTATGCCATCGCCGGGACCCGCTTCGGCTACAGCCTGCTCTGGGTGTTGATCCTCACGACCGTGGCCCTGGCTGTCATCCAGGAGATGGGCGCCCGGCTGGGGAGCGTCACCGGCAAGGGCCTGGCCGACCTGATCCGCGAGCGCTTCGGGGTGCGTATCACGGCCCTCGCCATGCTGGTCCTCTTGATAGCCAATTCAACGACGGTCGTGGCCGAGTTCGCGGGGGTGGCGGGCGCCTCTGAGATCTTCGGCGTCTCCCGGTACATCACGGTGCCCATGGCCGGCCTGGTGGTGTTCGCCGTCGTCGTCTACGGCTCCTACCGCCGCGTCGAGGTGGTGCTGCTGGCCGGCTCCCTGATCTTCCTGACGTACATCGTCACCGGCTTCCTGGCCCGACCGGAGTGGGGCGCTGTAGCCCGAGGCTCGCTGGTACCGACCTTCGACTTCACGCTGCCCTACTTCACGATCCTCATCGGGCTCATCGGCACCACGATCACGCCCTGGATGCTCTTCTATCTTCAGTCGACGGTGGTGGACAAGGGCCTGGGCGAGCGCGAGTACCCGATGGAGCGGCTGGACGTGTACAGCGGCTCCATCATCCTCAATGTGGTTGCCTTCTTCATTATTGTCACCACCGCGGCCACCCTCTTCGCCCACGGCGAACCGGCGGACACCGTCACTGACGTCGCGCGGTCCCTGCGTCCCCTGGCCGGCGACTTCGCCGAGAGGCTGTTCGCCATTGGCCTGCTGAACGCCTCACTCATGGCTGCCGTCGTGTTGCCGCTGAGCACGGCCTACGCCGTGTGCGAGGCCTTCGGCTGGGAGCGCAGCGTAGACCGGCCAGCGCGGGAGGCTCCCGCCTTCTTCGGCCTGTTCGCCGGACTCATCCTCATCGGCCTTGTAACGGTGCTCATTCCCGGCGTCCCACTGCTGGTGCTTCTCTTTCTCCCCAACGTCGTCGGCGGCATCCTTCTGCCCGCGGTTCTCATCCTCATGCTCAAGCTGGTGAACGACCGGCGCATCGTCAGGCAGTGGGTGAACTCACGCCGGCAGAATGCCGTCGCCTTGGGAGCCACCGTCGCCGTCAGCGCGCTGACCGTTGCCTACCTTGTCATCGCGATCCTGAGCGTCGCCAGTCTTTGAAGCCCCCGTGCCGAGCCCCTTCACCCACCTGTGGGCTACCCGTCGCTGCTGGGCTTCAGCGGGCTGCTCGTGAACCGCCTAAGCCGGGGGGAAGGCGAAAGCGGCCACCGTCAACGTGGCCAGCGAAGGGGGAGAGCCGACTTCAACGGGATGCTATCTCAGCACGGGGAGAATGGGGTGGACGGAGGGATTCGAACCCTCGATCTCCAGGGCCACAACCTGGCGCCTTAACCGCTCGGCTACGCCCACCAGGATCAATATGCCCTGCGGCCTAGAATCTCCACCGGTGGACCGCAGGGCCGCGTGACGCCCCCGTAGGCTGTACGTGCTGAGTCTAGCATAGGGGTGGGAGGCGGTCAACGAGACGAGGCCCAAGCCCGAAGCGCCCTATTGGGCCCCTAGCCGTGTGAGGCGGACGAGCTCGCTTTGGCTGGCGCCCTGCCTCGCTTCATGTCGATAAGCTCAGCGATCCGGGCGAGGCAGGCCTCTGCTCCCAGGTTCTGGACGCCGCAGACGTTGCAGTGCCCCTTGTGGGGCGCACAGTCGCCGGTGGTCTCCCCCCGCTGCGTCTTGAGCCATTCGCCCCGCAGGTACGCGGCCGTCACCCCCACGTCGATGTGGGACCAGGGGAGCACCTCGAAGAGGGCCTTCTCGCGGTAGGCGTAGAAGTCGGGGCTCAGGCCCGATTCCTCCAGCGCCTGCCGCCAGCGCGACCAGTCGTAGCCTTCGCTCCAGGCGTCGAACCTGGCGCCCAGTTGCCAGGCGCGGTGGATGGCCCGCCCAAGGCGACGGTCGCCGCAGGAGAGGACCGCCTCCAGGACGCTCTGCTCCGGTTCCTCCCAGGAGAAGGCGACGCCGAGGCGCTTGAGCTGGCTGCGCAGCAGCTCGTGGCGGGGTCTCAGCTCCTCCGCCGCCATCTGCCGCGCCCACTGGAAGGGCGTGTGAGGCTTGGGGATGAAGTTGGAGGTGCTCACCCGCACCCGCGCCCGGCCACCGTGATGGCGACGGCCCGTCTCCTTCACCTGCCGCGCCAGCTCCACGATGCCCTGCACGTCCTCCAGGGTCTCCGTTGGCAGGCCCACCATGAAGTACAGCTTGATGCTGGTCCAGCCGTGGGCGAAGGCAGCTTCGACGGCCCGCAGGGCGTCCTGGTCCGTCACCAGCTTGTTGATGGCGTCACGCAGTCGCTGGCTGCCGGCCTCGGGGGCGAAGGTGATGGAGTGCTTGCCGGGCCCCGGCAGAGCGTCGGCGATCTCCACCGAGAAGCTGTCGACCCGCAGGCTGGGCAGCGACAGCTTCAGGCGTTCTCCGAGTCCGCGGCGCAGGGCCTGTACCATGGGCAGGATGCGCGAGTGGTCTGTGCTGCTCAGCGAGAGCAGGGAGAGTTCGTCATAGCCGGTACTGGCCAGGAGCTCGCGGGCGGTCTCGACTACCTCCTCTGGCGCGCGCTCCAGCCGCGGGCGGTAGATCATGCCCGCCTGGCAGAAGCGACAGCCCTGGGTGCAGCCGCGCTGTATCTCGATGGCGGCCCGGTCGTGGACGGTCTGGAGAAAGGGCACGATGGGCCGCGTCGGAGCGGGCGGCAGCCCGCCTTTGGCGGACAGAAAGCGCTTGCGCGGGCGAGGCGGCGCCTCGGGTTCGCTGGGCCGCGTCTCCCTGATAGTGCCGTCGTCGTTGTAGGCGACCTCATAGAAGCTGGGCACGTAGAAGGCCTGTATTCTGGCCAGTCGCCGCAGCAGGTCCCGCCGGGGGCCCCCACCCTGGCGCTTCCACTCCCGGAGCACCTGCACCAGGTCCAGGACCAGCTCCTCGCCGTCGCCCAGCGCGAAGACGTCGATGAAGTCGGCCAGGGGCTCCGGATTGAGAGCGCCGCTGCCGCCGGCCACGATCAGGGGAGAGCTTTCGCCGCGCTCGCGGGCC
>CAZSSQ010000168.1:0-5111 GCA_964609465.1 uncultured Dehalococcoidia bacterium | reverse complement strand
GGCGTGGCGATGCGCAGGGGCTCGCCGGGCTCGGCCAGGAGCTGGGCCCGCGCCTGCACCTGCACCGGCAGCCCCCAGATCTTGATGAAGCCGACGGCGGCGCTCTGGTCGTACTGGTCGCCTGCGTCGTAGGTGGCCAGGGCGAAGTCGTAGAGGCTCTTGGGGGAGCGCCGCCCCACCGGCATGGCCTGGCCCTTGTGCAGGCGCATTCGTATCGTGCCCGTGACGTGGCGCTGCGTGCTCTGGACATAGGAGGCCAGGTCCTGGTGGTGGGCGGTGAACCAGAGGCCGTTGTAGATGAGGTCGGCGTACTCGCCGGCCAGGCGGGCCTTCAGGCTGCGCTGCGCCTTGGAGAGGGTCATCTGCTCCAGGGCCTCGTGGGCGCGAAGGAGGGTGACGGCGGCCGGCGCCTCGTAGATCTCCCGCGACTTGATGCCCACCAGCCGGTCCTCCAGGTGGTCGATGCGCCCGACGCCGTGCTCGCCGGCCCACTCGTGGAGGCGTTCGATGAGGGCGACGCCGTCCATCTCTTGCCCGTCGAGGGCGACGGGGATGCCCCGCTCGAAGCCGATCTCGACATAACGTGGCTTATCGGGGGCTTTGGCCACCGGGCGCGTCCAGACGAAGATCTCCTCCGGCGGCTCCTGCCAGGGGTCCTCGAGGACGCCGCACTCGATGCTGCGGCCCCAGAGGTTCTCGTCAATAGAGTAGGGGCTCTCCTTGGTGACGGGAACCGGGATGTTGTAGCGTTGGGCGTAGGCGATCTCCTCCTCGCGGGTGAGGCCCCACTCGCGCACCGGCGCTACGATCTTCAGGTCCGGGGCCAGGGCCTGGGTGCTCACGTCGAAGCGCACCTGATCGTTGCCCTTGCCGGTGGAGCCGTGGGCTACGGCGGTAGCCCCTTCCTCGCGGGCCACGTCCACCATGAGCTTGGCGATGAGGGGCCGCGCCAGGGCGGTGGCCAGGGGATACTGGCCCTGGTAGAGGGCGCCGGCGGCCAGGGCCGGGAAAACGAAGTAGCGCACGAAGAGGTCGCGCCCATCACGGACCACGGCCTTGACGGCGCCGGTGGCCTCGGCGCGCTTCTGCACCTGGGGGATGTCGCGCTCCTGCCCCACATCGACGGTGAGGGCGATGACATCGTAGCCGCGCTCCTCCCTCAGCCAGCGGATGGCTACGGAGGTATCGAGGCCGCCGGAGTAGGCGAGGACGACTTTCTCAGCCATGACGTGATCTCCTTGGGAGTCCTGGTCGTATTGTAGCGGGCGGGCAGGGTACGACCCTAGCCGTGCCTCGCCAGCACCTGCTCCACTAGCGCCACCGCCTGGTCTATCTCGTCTTCGCTCACCGTGAGGGGCGGGCAGAGGCGGAGGGACGTGGGGCGCACGTTGTTGGCGATTAGGCCCTCGGCCAGGCAGGCCAGGGCCACCTCCTCCGCCATCTCCTGGTCGAACTCTATGGCCTGGAGGAGGCCCTTGCCCCGCACCTCGGTGACGAAGGAGAAGCGGTCCTCCAGGCCCCGAAGCTTCCTCTCTAGGTAGCGTCCCCTCTCCGCCGCCTGGGCCGGCAGGTCGTTGTCGATGATGTACTTGCAGACGGCGTAGGCAACGTGAGTCATGAGGGGGTTGCCGCCGAACGTGCTGCCGTGGTCGCCGGGGGTGAAGACAGAGCAGTGCTCCTTGGCCAGCAAGGCCCCGATGGGCACGCCGGAGCCCATCCCTTTGGCCAGTGTCATGATGTCGGGCTCGACGTCGTAGAGCTGGTAGCCGAAGAGCGCCCCCAGACGCCCGATACCGGTCTGCACCTCGTCCAGAATCAGTAGGATGCCCTGCTCGTCGCACCAGCGGCGGACGCGACGCAGGTAATCGTCGTCGGGGACGTTGACGCCGCCCTCACCCTGCACTGGCTCCAGCATGACGGCCACCGTCTTGTCGGTTGTCGCCCTCTCGATGGCCTCCACGTCGTTGAACGGGACGTGCACGAACCCCTCCGGCAGGGGCGTGAAGGGCGCCCTGTACTTCTCGGTGCCGGTGGCGGTGACAGCAGCCAGGGTGCGGCCGTGGAAGGCGTTGAGGGCGCAGATGATCTCGTGGGCGCCGTTGCGACGCTCCTTCCCCCACTTGCGGGCCAGCTTGATGGCGCCCTCGTTGGCCTCGGCGCCGCTGTTGCAGAAGAAGACGCGGTCCAGGCAGCTATTCTCCACCAGGAGCTGCGCCAGCTTCATCTGGGGCATGGAAGGGATAGTCCCCGTTACGTGGATCAGCGCCTTCGCTTGCTTGCTCAGGGCCTTCACCAGCACCGGGTGGCAGTGGCCCAGGCTGACCGTGGACGGCCCGCTAAAGAAGTCCAGGTACTCCTTGCCGTCCTCGTCCCAGAGGCGAGTGCCCTGACCACGCACCACCATCAGGGGCAGGCGCTTGGCCGTGGTCATGAGGTATCTGGCCTCTAACTGGCGCCAGTCGGTCGTGGTGTCAGGCACGGGAGTCTCCCTGCGTGTCAGTCCCGGGACCGAGGGGGTGGAGGAACCCAAATCCTAAGCCACTATAAACCAGCGCAGGCGTTGTGTCACGGCGAGGAGGTGGGCTCGGCGATGACGGTGCCCCCGCCCCGGCCCTCCAGGGTATCGCGCAGGGCGTGGGACCGGCGCCCGTCCAGGATGACTGCGCGTGTGCCGCCGGCGGCAGCGGCCCGGGCGGCCTCTACCTTGGGGATCATGCCGCCGGTCACCGTCCCCGCCTCCAGCAGCCGCTCCGCCTCCACGGGAGAGAGGCGCTCCAGCACGTGGCCCTGTCCGTCGAGCACGCCAGCGACGTCGGTGAGGAAGGCGAGGGCAGCGGCTCCCAGGTGGCGGGCCATCTCGCCGGCCACGGTGTCGGCGTTGACGTTCAGGAGTTGCCCGGTGACGGCTCCCTCTCGCTCCTCGACGGCTATGGAGGCCACTACGGGGAGGCAGCCGTCCTTGAGCAGTGTGTCCAGGAGCGCCCGGTCGACGGCGGTGATCTCCCCCACAAAGCCCAGCTCGGGCCGGGCGCGACGGGCCCTGAGGAGGGCGCCGTCGGCGCCGGAGAGCCCTACGGCGCGGGCCCCCAGGGCGTTGAGCTGCGCCACCAACTGCTTGTTCACCAGGCCGGCCAGGACCGACACCACCACCTCGAGGGCCTCGGCCTCGGTGACGCGAAGGCCGTCCAGGAAGCGGGCCTGCACGCCGTGGGTCTGGAGCCAGCGGCTCACCAGGTCGCCGCCGCCGTGGACCACCACCAGGCGGCGGCCCTCGCGGTGCAGGAAGGCCACGTCCTCCAGGGTCGTGTCGTGGCTGCCGAGGGTGCTGCCGCCGATCTTAACGACGGTTATCCCGTCTGTCATGGCGCCTCTCAGGTCGTGTACTCGGCGTTGATGCGCACGTATTCCGGAGTCAGGTCGCAGCCCCAGGCTGTGGCAGCGCCTGCCCCCAGGCCCAGGTCCAGCCGAATGTTCACCTCGGGGCTCGCCAGCGCCTCCCGCAGCGCCGACTCTTCGAAGGGCTCCGGGAGCCCCCCGGCGAAGACGCGCACCCCCTGCACGTAAAGCCGGCAGGCCTCCTCCCGCACCTGGGCGCCGCTGTAGCCGGCGGCGGTGAGGATCCGTCCCCAGTTGGGGTCGCAGCCGTAGATAGCCGTCTTCACCAGCAGCGACCCGGCCACCGCCCGCGCCGCTCGACGGGCGTCGGCCTCGTCGGCAGCACCCTCGACGCGCACCTCGATGAGCTTGCTGGCTCCCTCGGCGTCGCGGGCCAGCTCGCGGGCCAGGTGGGTGCAGACCCGGGTGAGAGCCGCCTCGAAGAGGGGCGCCGCGCGGTGACCCGGCCCGATCGGCTCGTCACCGGGGCCGGCCGCGGCGCCGTTGGCCAGGGCGAGCACCATGTCGTTCGGGCTGGTGTCGCCGTCGATGGTCATCATGTTGAAGGATGCGTCGGCGGCGCGGCGCAGGCTCTCGCGCAGGAAGTCCGGCTGTACGGGGGCGTCGGTGGTGAGGAAGGCGAGCATGGTGGCCACCTGCGGATGGATCATGCCCGACCCCTTGGCGCAACCGCCCACCAGGTAGCGGCCCGCCGAGGGTGGGTCGTAGGAGAGGGAGGCAGCGATCGACTTGGGGACGGTGTCCGTGGTCATGATGGCGCGGGCGAAGTAGAGGCCGCCTTCGCGGCTGGGCCGCAGGCCCGCCAGGGCAGAGCGGATGCGGTCCATGGGCAGGAACCAGCCGATGACGCCGGTGCTGGACACCACCACCTCCTGTGGTGCCAGCGAAAGCTTCTCGGCGGCCAGCCGCGCCATCTCCTCAGCGTCGCCCAGGCCGCGTTCGCCGGTGCTGGCGTTGGCGCAGCCGCTGTTGACGATGACGGCGCGGGCGCGGCCGCCGGCCAGGTGACGCTCCGAGATCAGGATGGGCGCGGCGCGCACGCGGTTGATGGTGAAGAGGGCGGCGGCGGCGCAGGGCTGGAGCGAGTAGAGGAGGCCCAGGTCGAGCTTGTCGGGCGGCGACTCGCGGACGGCAGCCCGGGCCGCCCCGGCGAGGAACCCCAGGGGGCTGGTGACACCGCCCTCGAACAGAGAAATGGCGCGATCGACTTCAGCCAATTAGGAAGGTTCTCCCATCTGAGGAACGGCGTGTTCTTGGCGCCCATCGGCGGGCACGGAAGGGCGTGTGGCCGCGACCACTACGGGTAGATCGCCAGCTCCTCGAGGCCGGTGCTCTCGGGGAGGCCGAACATCAGGTTCATGTTCTGGATGGCCTGGCCGGCGGCGCCCTTCACCAGGTTGTCCAGGCAGCTCACCACCACCAGCCGTCCCGTGCGCATGTCGACGGTCGGGTAGAGCAGACAGTAGTTGTTGCCCCAGGTGTGTTTCGTCTGCGGCGGCGAGTCCACGACCCGTATGAAGGGCTCGTCGCGGTAGAAGTCGCGGTAGATGTCGCAGACCTCGGACCGGGCGCGGTTCCCCGGCGAGAGGCGGCCCGCCGCCAGAGGCGCATAGCAGGTGCTCAGGATGCCGCGGGTCATGGGTATGAGGTGGGGCACGAAGGTGATGCGGGACACCGGCGCCTCGCACAGGCGGGAGAGCTCCTGCACTATCTCC
>CAZSSQ010000167.1:0-5254 GCA_964609465.1 uncultured Dehalococcoidia bacterium | reverse complement strand
GGGCCCGGCCATTGGCCGGGCCCCGATGCGTTCTAAGGGGGAGAGTCAGCCCTGGTTCTCAGGCCGGGGCTGGCTTCACTACAAGGAGCCAGAGGTGAACTGTACTACCTCCGTGATCTTGGCCAGCAGGGCCTTGGAGTCGATCTGCTTGAAGAGGTAGTCGGCGGCGCCAGCCTCCCGCGCATCGCGCCATTCCTCCCGGCTCAAGTAGGAGGTGAGGATTACCACTGCGCAGCCGTGACCATTGCCCGACAGGCAGCGGCAGAGATCCAGGCCGCCGCCGTCATCGCGCTTGACGTCCAGCAGGGCCACGTCGGGGTGGCGTTCGGCTAGCCAGCGGGTGGCCTCCTCGGCGCAGCCGGTGGCGCCCACCACCTCAACGGCCTCACAGCGCGCCAGCGAAGCCACAAGCTCGTGCCGGACGCGCTCGTGGTCATCCACAATCATTACGCGGATCTTGCCCGCCAAACTCAAATCCTTTCCAGCCCCCGCGGAGCGGAGACACCTATGTCCTAGAACAGTATCTCCGAGTGGCTGGGTCGAGCATAAGCGCCATTGAGACCCGCCCGCAGCGTAAGACAGTCACGAAAAGCGGGGGCCGAACGGACTGAAAGCCTCAGCCATTTGGGCTCGTTCCAGGGCGTTACGTGAAGTGCCGTCGCTCTGGGGATCAGCAAGTGGCGCCCGGCGGCAGAGGGGCGGGCGGACCTACTCGCCCCTTTCCTCCCCGTCTCTCCCCAGGCCCTTGCGGGCGATGAAAGCGGCGGCCTCGGCTCGACGGCGCAGGTTGAGCTTGCTAAGGATGCTGCTGACGTAGTTCTTGACCGTCTTATCGCTGAGGAAGATCTCCTCGGCGATCTCCTTGTTGGTCTTGCCCTCAGCGATGAGGAGGAGGATCTTCTGCTCCTGGTCGGAAAGGCTGGCCAGGCTGTCGTCGGGCCGGCGGCCGCCGAGGCTGCGCACCCGCTCCAGCACCTTCTGCGTGACGGCGGGGTCCAGCAGGGAGCCGCCCTGGGCAACCGCCTCGATGGCCTCAGCCAGGGCGTGGCCCCGGGTCTGCTTGAGGAGGTAGCCAGCCGCGCCGGCGAGGATGGAGGCAAAGACGGCCTCGTCGTCGGCGTAGGAGGTGAGCATGATGACCTTGGTATTCGGGTTCTCCTGTCGGATCTCGCGGCAGGCCTCCACGCCGCTGCCGTCGGGCAGCCGCACGTCCATGATGACCACGTCTGGCCGGAGCCGGGCCGCCTCTTCGACGGCTGTGCTGACGGTGCCGGCCTCTCCCACCACGTTGATGCCCTCGCGGCGGTTCAGGATGGAGCGCAGGCCCTCCCGCACCACCTCGTGGTCGTCCACGATGAGCACCCGCAGAGGTCTATCCGTCATTGCTCTCCCTCCCTATGGGGACCTCCACCACCACAGAGGTGCCCTTGCCCGGAGCGCTCTCCAGGGAGAGGCGCCCGCCCAGGCTCTGGGCCCGTTCCGCCATGTTACGCAGGCCCCCGTGGCCGGGCTCGGTGCCGCGTCCCGGGGCAAAGCCGACCCCGTTGTCGGAGATGGCCAGGCGCAGAACGCCGTTCCGCGTCGTCAGGCGAGCCTCCACCACCGAGGCGCGGGCGTGCTTCTGCGCGTTGGCCAGGGCCTCCTGTGCTATGTGGAAAAGGTTGGTGACCTGGTCTTCCGTCAGCATCGAGCTCAGGTCTCGACCGCCGTCCACCACCAGGTTTGCATCGACGAGGCTGTTCACCCGCAGCTCCCGGATGAGGGCGGACAGGGCGTCTGCGAGGTTGGTTGACTCGAGGGCGCGAGGGCGCAGGTCAAAGATGTAGCTGCGGATGTCCTTGATAACCTGGTTCAGGTCGTTGATGGCCTTCTCCAGCCGCACCCGGACGTCGCCGGGCTGGTTGAACACCTCCTCGGAGCACTCCTCCAGGTTCAGACCTACGGCGTAGATGGACTGAATGACGCCGTCATGGAGGTCCATGCCGATGCGCTGGCGCTCCTCCAGCACTGCCAGGGACTGCACCTGTTCGTAGAGGCGGGCGTTCTCGACGGCGATGGCCGCCAGGTTGGCGAACGCCTGGAGCAGCTTTGCATCGTGCTCCGAGAAGTGCGTGGGGGTCCGGTTGGCCACGTGGAGCACTCCCAGGAGGTTGCCCTTGGCAGCGAAGCGGGCAGCGATGAAGGACACCAGATGCTCCTCCAGGATCTCAGGGATGGGCGGCGTCGTGCGGCGAGGGTCGGTCAGGTAATCCTCAATGATGACGGGGGTCTCCTCTTGGGCAGGGGGCTGAGGCATGGTCTGACTGACGGGGACGCGCAGATTGCGCAGGGACTCGGTGCAGAGGCCCACACAAGCCGCTATGGCTAGCTCGTCGCCGCCCGGCGAGAGCAGGGTGAGCATAGCGACATCAGTCCTGAGGAGCTCCTGGGCCCGCTGCACCGCCGTCTCCAGGAGGGCATGCAGGTCGAGGCTGGCAGCCACCTGTTCGCCCAGCTCGAAGAGGCTCCTCCACTCCTGGGCGCGGCGCCGCTCCTCCTCGTAGAGACGGGCGTTCTCGATGGCCACCGCTGCCTGGGCAGCGAAAAGGGTAACGGCGTCCTGGTCCTCCTGAGTGAACTCGGCGCCGCCCTCCTTATCCGTCAGGTAGAGGTCGCCGATGGTGCGCCCTTTGTAGACGATGGGAAGCCCGAGGAAGCTGTGCATAAGCGGGTGATGGGGAGGAAAGCCGGCGGACTGGGGATGGGCGCCGATGTCGGCCAGGCGCAGTGCCTTGCCCTCCCGCATGATGAGGCCCAGGACCCCCTTGCCCTCGGGAGGGTGCCCGATGCGCTTTCGCTCTTTGGCGCTGATGCCGGAGGTGATGAACTCCTGGATGCGCCCCTGCTTGTCCAGGACGCCCAGGGCTCCGTAGCGGGCCTGCACCACCTGGCGGCTGAGGTCCACTACCTTCTGCAAGACGGCCTCTAGGGACAGCTCAGAGGTGAGGCTGAGGCTGGCCTCGTTGAGGGCCGACAGTTGCTCGGTGCGCCGGCGTGCCGCCCGGTAGAGGTGGCTGTTCTCGATGGCCACGCCTATCTGGGCGCCCATGGAAGCCAGCCACTGTTGCTCCGTCTCACCCAGCTCACGCTGACGGTCGGAGGCTATGGCCATCATGCCCACAGCCTTTCCCCTGGCCTTGAGGGGCACGATTGCGAAGTGTGCCAGCCCGCTGTCGCGCGCCGCCTCCGCCACCGCCTCGGCGGCATCTTGGGGTGTGCGCAGCACGACGCTGTCGGCGACCTCCTCGATGGTGCCGCCGCCCAGACCGAGGAGCGCCTCGTGACCCTCTCCTCGCGCCCCGCAGGCGATCATGCGCCCGGAGTCCTCATCCAGCACGAAGACGACGCCGGCCCTGCTTTCGGTGACCTCCAGTACCTTCTCCAGTGTGCGCCCCACCATGTCCTCCAGCTCCAGGGATTGGCCCAGGACGTCACCGACGGCGTTCAGGGCAAAGAGCTGGCGGTTGCGCTGGACCAGGTGCACCTGGACACCCTCTATGATCTGGAAGATGAATTTGAAGAAGAATGTGACGCCCAGGAGGGTGACGGCGGCTGCTACGGGAACGGCCACCCAGGGCGCAGTGAGAGGTTCCACGACGACCAGCATGACCGTTTCCAGGGCCAGCAGAAGGACCGTCGCGACGACGACAGTAGCCCAGCGTAGACGAGTGGAGAGGGCTTGCACCTTGCTTCCTTATCGCAGGCGTAGGTTCGCGATGTCATTATACACCAGCAAGCTTATCCGAAGCCTTGCGCGGTATTGGGGCCTGGGGCCGAATGGCCCTGCGAGTTCGGTACGGACGGCCCTTATCGCTGGTGAGAATCGTCACTAGAGTCAGGCGTAGCGGTGGCGGGGGAGCCAGGGCGCCTGAGAAGCCCCTGGAGGCTTGCTTTGACTGGGAGGGAGCCCGTCGCTGGCAAGCCCTCGCGAGAGCGTGCGGCGGATAACGAGCCTGGACGCGTCTTGATCGTTGCGGACGAGGATCGCGTCAGGCAAGTTCTTTCTATGATGGTGGCGGAGGAAGGGCAGCGCCCAGTCCTCAAGAGCTGGCGAGACCCAGACCTCACAGACGCCATCGATGAAAGGTTCCGGATGGTGGTGCTGGACTGGGAATCAGCCCCCAGGCTGGCGTCTCACCTGGCGGGTGCCATCCGCGTCAGGCAGCCTGAGACGCCTATCGCCGTCCTGACGCCTTGCTGGAGTGACCTGGAAGTCGGCGCCCGCCGGGCCGCCGACTTCTTCCTTACCAAGCCATTGCGGGTGACCCAGATCCGTCGAGTCCTGGCGCCGGCCTCCGGTTCGCGGTCGCGGGCGGCCAGGCGCGCGTCCCAGATCCCGATGGGGGCGGCCTAGGGCCCTCCGGAATCAGGAGGGGGACTTGCGAATCCTGGTCACCCTGGATGGTTCAAAGTTGTCGGAGGCGGTGCTGGAGCCGGCGGAGCGGCTGGCGCGCGCCACGGGAGCGGAAGTGCACCTGCTCATCGCGGGGCATCCGCCCCGGGACCTGGGCCGGGGGAAGCGCGTGACGCCGGATGTCATGGTGAAGCTGCCCATCATCGGCTCGTTTCCGTTCGATACGCCCCGCACAGGCTACTATCCGCGAATGGAAACGGTGCCGGTGGAGACCAAGGAGCAGTTCATCAGCCGCCGCGAACATGAACTGGACGAATACCTGGTAGAGAAGGCACATGCCTTCGAGGGTCTGGAGGTGAAACGGGTTGTCCATCTTTCGGACAATCCGTCGGGAGTAATTGTGGAATATGCCCGGGAGCAGGCTGTGGACCTTATCGCCATGGCGACCCACGGCCGCTCGGGCCTGAGCCGCCTGGTGCAGGGCAGTGTTGCCTCTCAGGTGGTGCAGTCGGGGGTGGCGCCGGTCCTCCTGGTGAGGCCTTCGGGCGCTGCACTCGACTAAAGGCGTCTCCCTCCCTCCGCGGGTCGGGGCGCCCTCGCGGGTTACCGTACCGCCGCTGGCCCCGAGGACGCCCCGGCCACAAGAACCAACGGAGGTTTGGCAAGGCGGCGAGAACGATAGCAAGAGTGGCAGAGGAGGTATCGACGGGCTGCCACTGAGTTGAACCCCTCAGGCTTTGCTGACAGCAGGGCCGGGGTTGGGTTTGACCGTTAAACTGGTCTCCCTCCCTCCGCTGGTCGGGGTGCCTTCGTGGGCTGAGCCGCCGCTGGCTCCGAGGACGCCCCGACCACTTTTTCTTG
>CAZSSQ010000166.1:0-5268 GCA_964609465.1 uncultured Dehalococcoidia bacterium | reverse complement strand
ACCGCTTCGCCCGCGGCGAGTTCCCCCGGCTGGTGGGCGAAGAGACGCACATGTACTTTCGCGACGTCTACGACCACGTGGTGCGGGTGGAGGAGATGGTGGAAAGCCTGCGCGACCTGGCGGAAAGCGTCCTCAACACCTACCTTTCGGCCATTAACAACCGCATGAACGAGGTGATGAAGGTCCTCTCCATCGTGGCCACCATCATTTTGCCCCTGACCCTCATCTCCGGCATCTACGGCACCAACTTCGAGAACCTCCCCGAGCTGGCCTGGCAGTGGGGCTACTTCGGTATGCTGGGGGCCATGGCCATCATCGCCTTGGGGCTCATGGCCTTCTTCCGCTGGCGGAGATGGTTCTGAGGGAGGCCGGGCGCCCCGACCTCCTGTGCCAATGATCCAATGATTCAGACGGGGCCGCTCTTGGCTTCAAGGAGGTAGGGCCATGTCACGCGTGCTCAGCAAGGCTGACGATGATGTCCGCGCCTGGGAGAAAAAGGCGGCTCGGATCGAGAAGGAGCTTCAACAGAAGATCCGACGCCGCGAGCGGGTCAGCAAGAATGTTCACGTCATTCAGCAAGAACAGCTAACCTTCGGGCAGCGCGTCTCCGACAAACTGGCTGACGTCGCCGGGAGCTGGGGCTTCATCTTCGGTTTCGGCATCACCCTAGTAGTCTGGGTCTTCTTAAACACCGCCGCCTTGTTTCACCACTGGGACAAATATCCCTACATCCTGCTCAACCTGTTCCTCTCCATGCTGGCGGCCATCCAGGCCCCCGTCATCCTGATGAGCCAGAACCGCCAGGAAGACCGCGATCGCATCCGCGCCGAGCATGACTATGAGGTGAATCTGAAAGCTGAGATGGAGATACAGCAACTGCACCAGAAGCTTGACGAACTCCGGGAGAGGCAGTGGAACGACCTGCTGGCTATCCAGAAGCAGCAGATCGATCTCCTGGACGCGCAGCTAGCCCTTCTGAAGGGGAAGAACGCGTAGAACTCTGCGGCGCCCCGCCCCAGAATGCGGCCTGTCACGTTCCTACCCGGCCGGCTCTTGTGAAAGGATAGCAGCCCCTGCTATGCCCCTTTCCTCACGAACCGCACGTGCTTGCGTGTTCGCATCGCCTGGGCGTCCGCGGGCACGATGCTTATCGAGCCGTCCACCTCTAACACCGCCATGCGCACGTCCTTCACATCTGCGATCCCGTGCTCGCGGATCGCCATCAGCACCTCATCCTCCTCCAGCCCCTCCCTGCGCAAGTGCTGCGACACTAACTTCCCATCGCTGATCAGCAGCGTCGGCGTTCCCTCCACGGCCCGTTGCAGCCAGGGGAGCCGCTCTCGAGCCTGGGCCACGCCGTAGTTCACCACGATGAGGACCCCGGCCGCGATCAGCCCTCCCGTCACCGATGTGTCCGGCCCAACCATCGCGTTTTGCACGGCGTTGGCGACGAGCAGGATGACCACCAGGTCAAACGGGGTCATCTGCCCTATCTCCCGCTTACCGGCCAGCCGTAGCCCGATGAGCACCGCTGCGTACACGATGAGCGTCCGCAACACGATGCTCCAACCGCTCACGTCGAGGCTAAACATCTTCCCGCCTACTCCGGCTACTCCCCTTCGGCAGAGAGTCGCCATTTCAACCTGGTGACCGTCCAGATAGGCGCCAGTCCCTGGGATCATCTTCCTTCCGGCTCTATCCGGTGTCAACCTTCCCCGCCCTGCGTGGCCAGCAGGCCCTCAAGGGCTCCGGGCGCCCGCAGCTCCCATGCTATAATCCGCTCGACTCGGCCCAATCGAAGGGACCCCAAGTGACCGCCGCCGAAACGACGCCCATCAAGCTCACCGTCATCTTCGACTACGTCTGACCGTGGTGCTACATCGGCCTCGTGCGGGTCGAACAGCTCAGGGAAGAGTTCCCCCTAGACGTGGAGTGGTGGCCCTATGAGCTGCGCCCCGGCCTGCCTGTCCGGCAGGCAGGCACGCCGACCGAGGGCATCCCTTTGGAGCGCATCACGGGTCAGAGCGGCTACACGAGCCAGTACCTGGCGTACGTAGAGGAGGCGACGGCCCGGGCCGGCATCCGGATGAAGCAGCGCACCCTCCTGTCCAACAGCCGTCCCTCCCTGGAGGCGGCCGAGTTCGCCCGCGAGGCGGGGCGCTTCGAACCGCTGCACCGCGCCCTCTTTCGAGCCTACTTCGAGGAGGGCGAGGACATCGGCGACGAGAGGGTCCTGGCCCGCCTGGCCGGCGAGTGCGATCTCGACGCCGGCGCGCTGGTGGCAGCCTTACGGGAGCGCCGCTACGAGAAGCTGGTGGATGAGAAGGTGCGCTGGGCCTACGAGCAGAACCTGGGCGGCGTGCCCGCCTTCATGTTCTGTCCCAGCGGTTCCAGGAAAGAGGACGGCTTCGTCCTGCTGGGAGCCCAGGAGTACGACGTTTTCAAGGACGTGACGGAGCGCATTCTGCGCCGCCACGGCTCCGAGCCAGCCCCGGATGCCGGCCGCTGACCCATGAGGGCGCGCATCACCACCGCCCGGCGGGGGCGAGACCTGCCGAGAGACCAGACGGCAGCAGTGAGCGGACAACAGAGGGGGATAGCCTAGGGCTATCCCCCTCTGTCACTTCGATAGCGGCTGTCCCGGGGGACCCTCGCGCTAGCCCTCGGTCGGCACGGGGATAGCGGCGCCAAGGCCAGCGATGTACCGCGCTGGCTGCGCGTCCAGGCGCTCCTTGCACACCGGGCAGCATGAGAGGTAGATCAAGCCGTTGTACGCGGACGCGGGCGATCTTGCGGGGTCGACGGGCATCTGACACACCGGACACTCTTCGTTAGCGACACGCCCCTTGAGAACACGTCGGAAGACACGCCCAGGCTGCCACGGCGTGCCGAGGGCGGGCAGGAGCCACCGGTCCACACCGATCCAGCCCGCCACCTTCCAGCCGAAGAGGATGAGCAGGGCGATGACAAAGAGCACCGGGTTGATGCTCGCGGAGCCGGCGAGCATGAAGTTGAAGTTCATGAAGGCGCCGGCCAGGGCGGCAAGCCCCGCGAAGGCGCCAACGATGAGCAGGATTCCGACCGCGGTCTCACCGAGAGCGATGACCCACGAGAACCACCTGTACCACTCGTGGTTCACCATGAAGGTCAGGAAGTCGCGATACCAGTCATAGGAGATCGCCGGCCTTCCCTGCTCAGGTATGGCGATGGCGTTCTGCCAGAAGCCCTTGAGGGGCAGGCCGTCCGGGCCGCTCACCGCGATCCAGCGGCCCTCGCCCCATATTTTGTGGGAGCCAGCAAGCAGCCACTGGTAGCCCAAGTACAGTCGCGCCACCAGCCACAGGGGGGCCAGCCACGTGTTACTGAAGATCGCCCGAATGAGGCTCGGGTCACGCAGTTCGCGCTTCTCGAACGTTCGCTGCAGGAGGGCCATCACACCCCTTTCTCGTGCCCCGTGAACACGCGCTCGGTCACCAGCTCTCCGATAGCCCAGGCGGCCACCACGACCGCGAGGATCGGGAGGAACATGAGGACCTGATTCTTCACACCCATGTTGAACACGATGAGGACCGCCGTCGCACCCACGACGGCCCAGGCGGTGACACCCGCCACCAATGCCAAGACCTTGTTCATGCATCCCTCCTTCTATGCATTCTCGTTGGCGTCGCGCCGAAGGGGGCATGTCCCTCGGTCACGTCGCGTACAACCACCGTCTGCAGGATCACGGCCTCACGACAGGCACACAATAAAGCAAGCGCTCCCATGGCTGTGGGGGCCATTTGCTCTCTATTATAGGCCACATGCCCCACCACCGTCTAGTCACGTGACACGGGACACGCAACACGTGTCTCGTGTCTCGTGTCACGGGCTGGGCCCTAGCTGAGGCGGAGAAGGAGCTGATAGAGGCGGAAGTAGAGGTGCGAGCCATCCACGAAGAGGGCCAGCGCCCCCCTCTCGCTGCGGGGCTCCACGTGCTCGAATACGGTCAGCTCCGTGTAGTGGAGCTTGGGGTGGCCCGCCAGGCGGTCGCGCAGGCGGCGCGACTCCACATACGGCACGTAGCGGTCCGAGCGGTCGTGGAGGATGAAGATCTCGGCCTGAATGCCGTCCAGTCGCAGGCTGGGCGAGAGGGCGCGCATGTCGTCCAGGAAGGCGGGTGGTAGCCGCTCGATCAGCTCCGGCACCCGGGCCGGGTCGCGATTGGACAGGAACTCGTAGGCGTGGCGGCCGGTCGGCGTCAGCGAGGCCAGGTCGGCGCTGGAGACGTTCTCCTGGTCCACGAACACCCTCCAAAGCAGATCGCGGTCGCCGCTGTCCGGGAGGCGGTCGATAAGCTGCTCGGCCATGACCCGCTCTGTGTGAAGACGCGGGTCCCAGGGCTCCTCTCGGCCGCCGTAGGAGATGGTGTGAGTAGTGACCGCTGCCAGGGTATCCAGGGCATCATAGTAGGCGCCGAAGGCGACCAGGAAGTCGACATCGGCGCTGATGCGGGGATCGGAGGCGGCGATGAGGGCGAGGGAGCCCCCCACGCTGACACCAATGAAGCCGATGCGGTCCGGGTCGACGAAGCTCTGCTGCCGCAGGTACTCGAAGGCGGCGACGTAGGCCTCCGGCTCCTCGCGGGCGATGAACTCGCGCTCCAGGTCCGGGGAGAAGGGGATGAACATGGCGTAGCCGGCGCGGGCCGCGGAATCGGCCAGCCGCACGAGGCGGGGGTCGTCGGGCTCCAGAGGGGGCGCGCCCATAACGAAGATGATCGCCCCGTGGCGACCGTGGGGAGGCCGGTAGAGGTCGGCGGGCATCGTCTTGCCGTCGGCGTAGCGGAGGGTAACGCGCTCGCGGACAGGGTCCGATGTGAACCAGGTTACGGGACGGACGGGCAGATCGACCATCAGGTCGGGGAGGAAGGCGGCGGAGGTGAAGGCGAGGCGGCCGTAGTGGGTGCCGAAGAGCCCGGCTATCAGTACGGCCAGTACAGCCAGGGCAGTCAGGAGAGGCCACAGCCGGCGCAGCAACTCTGCCCCTCCCCTACCAGGCTGCCCCGTCGATGCCGCCGTCCGCGCAGACCTCTCTCACAGAAGCAGTTTGCCACCAGGAGGGAAGGGGATCAACTCAATCGGGCTACCTCGACTCGCTTGCGCTGGCCAGCCCTCCAGATCCCGGGCCCGTCTTTGACTGGGGCCAGGTCTCCCCGTATGATGGGCCGCGTCCGTCGGGCAACCCGCGATTCACGCCCTCGAGGCTTGAAAGGCCGATGCACTCCCCCTC
>CAZSSQ010000165.1:0-5273 GCA_964609465.1 uncultured Dehalococcoidia bacterium | reverse complement strand
ACTACTTGTCCATCCGCGACCGGATGGACGAGTACCCGAACAAGGTATTCATTGTCGTCACCCAGCCGCCGGAGATACCGAACGATACCGACTCTGAGGCAGCGGCAAGGGCGCGCGCCTTCACCGACTGGCTGGCCTCGGAGGAATACCTGAGCGGCCACCCGAACGTCTTCACCTTCAACTTCTTCGACCTGCTGGCCGACCCATCCGACAACATGCTGCGCGCCGAGTACCGGACCGATGAATGGGATGCGCACCCCAACGAACTGGCCAACCAGACCATCGGCCCCCTCTTCGCGGACTTCGTTGACCAGGCGGTGACGACCTACGCCGCCCGATGACAAGCGGCCTCAGACTGTGGACTACGCGGGCTTCGTCAGCTTGGTTAGCGTTTTCGACTCGAAATCGGTTCAGTGCACCGCCCATTGGTGCGCCAAGCAGTGGGGTCGCGGGTTCGGCCGGACGGCCGCCCGTCTGGGCGGATCCCGTTTCCCGCTCCAACAACGCGACATACGGATGACGGCCGCCCAAGAGCGGCCGTCCTGCATTCGGTCACTCTATCTCGCGCCGTCTGGCGGGGCCCTGCTGGACCCAGGATCCCTCGCACCGAATGTCGACATCCTCCATTGGAAGACTGACCAACCCTTGAATCGCTTAGTAGTCTTCGTGCCGTCAATCTTGGCTACGTCCCAAGAAATAGCGTACAATTGCCACGTCATTAGGAGGGCGTCTCCATGACAGTGACCATCATGGAGAATCCTATCCTCAACTCGCCCTACGAGGAGCCAACGCGCCACTGTTCGCTCCCTTCATCTGGGCGGCACGCTACCGCCCGCTGGGGAGCGAGAGCAAGCCTTCGGGTATCCATCAAGAACTGCTCACACAGGTTCCGGAAGTTGCTGACGACCGACACTCCCCGAGAACCATAACGGGGCCTACGGGGAGGGCCATCCAGCGGTACAGCGAGAAGTCCGGGGCTGAGAAAGGGGGGACGATGTCAAGGCTCTCGATCCTGGCGGCTCTTCCGGTCATCGTTCTAGTGCTGGCAGCCTGCGCCGGCGAGGAGGCCGGGCCTACTCCTGGGACTCCGGGCGCCACGTCTCCGGCCGGACCCGTCCAAATCGAAATCTGGCACTCGGAACCGGCCGCCAACGAGGACACCCTGAAAGGCCTGATCGACCGTTTCAACTCCTCCCAAGACGAGGTTGTGGTGCGGTCTGTCTATCAGGGCAGTCCCGGGGACCTCATGACCAAGCTCATGGCTTCCACAGGCTCGGGCCAGGTGCCGGCCATCGCCGAACTGATGGAAACCTATATCCAGAGGCTGATCGACAGCGGCTTCGTGGCTCCCGTCCAGGACTTCATGGACCGGGAAGACTATGAGTTTTCGGACCTGGACGAGAGGGCCGTCCAGTCCTATACCGTCGAGGACAAGCTGTGGGGGGTGCCCTTCTGCGTGGACATACCCCTCCTGTACTACAACAAGCTGGTCTTCAAGGAGGTGGGTCTGGACCCCGAGAGGCCGCCCCAGACCCTGGAGGAATTGCGCGAGTACTCGCAGAAGATCCTCAAGCGAGACGCCTCGGGAAACGTTGAGCGTAGCGGTATCTCCATACACGTTACCCTGTGGACGGAGCAGGTCTTCGCCCAGCAGGGTGACCTGCTGTTGGACATGAACAACGGCCACGACGGTCGCGTCACCAAGGTTCTCTTCGACAACGACACCGGCCGCCGGTTCTTTCAATGGTGGCATGACATGGTGGACGAGGGGCTGGCTTTCAATGTGGGTCGTAACCCAGGCGGCGCCGACAATTACCTTGCTGTGGCGTCGGGCCGCGCCGCCATGACCTTCGGGTACGCCGGCGCCTTGCGCTCCGTGGTCAATGCCCTGGGGAAGGGCATGGAGGGAGTGGAGATGGGCGTGGGCCCTATGCCCGGCTTCGCGGATGGCACCGGCTCCGCCCTTCTCCTGCCCCACGGCCTCTGGATCATGAACCAGCGACCCCAGGAAGAACAGGAGGCGGCGTGGAAGTTCATGAAGTGGTTCCTGGAGCCGGAGCAGCAGGCTGAGTGGTTCGCCGGGAGCGGCCAGTTGCCGGTGAGCCGGTCTTCGGTGGAACTGCCCGCGGCGCAAGGGGTTGTGGCCCAGTACCCCCTGTTCGAGACGGCCCTGGAGCAGTACCTGGGGGTGCCGGCCAACCCGGCCTCCCTGGGAGTCATCCTGGGTCCCTTCCCCGAGGTGCGCAAGGCTATCGAGGACGGGGTGGAGGAGATGCTGGTCGGTGGCAAAGACCCTATCAAAGCGCTGGACGACGCAGCCGAACGGGCCAACCAGGCCATCGAGAAGTACAACGAGCAGGTAGAGTAATACTTCCTCTACTCGCCGAGACGACGCTCCTACTCCTGCATGTCCCATGTGGCCTCGGCCACCGTCGGTTCCAGGGGGGCGTTGGCTGCCGCTAGCGGTCCGCCACTAGAATCCGCCGCATTCCGTTGGTCAGCAGGCTGGGTCACGTCCCGTCAAGTGGTGTAAGAGCAAGTGCGTCATCCTCGCTGATGGCCGTCTCAGACGGCAATGGCGAGACGCTCGGCGATCACCTCCTCTGGCTGGGATAGTGGGGGTGGGTGGACCGGCAGCATGAGCGGTCGCATCGATTCCTCGCTGAGGTAGCGGCGGCTCACGGCCCATTCCTCGTGTTGCTCGGAGAGCACGGCCCCGACCAGGCGGAGGACGGCGGCGCGGTCCGGAAAGATGCCCACCACATCGGTGCGGCGGCGGTTTTCCTTGTTCAGGCGCTCCTGCGGGTTGTTGGACCAGACCTGGCGCCAGTGCGGCGGCGGAAACGCGCTGAAGGCGCGGATGTCGGAGGCAGCGTCCGCAGCGGGAGCTAAGCCGAGAAGTCAACACGTTGCGCCGAGCTGGCGGTGTCACGTGAAGGCGGTCAGAAACGGGCTGCGGCTCAGCCGATTCCGCCAGACGACCAGCCCGCAGGAGAAGAAGCCATGCTACAGCTTGTCGATGTGGGGCCGAAATCGCTTGAGAGGTACGCCCAAGTCCTGAGCCAGAAGAAGATAGATGAGTTGCAGGACCTAGCGGCCCCCTTCCGAGGGGCGCGGGTGGCCCAGATCAACGCCACCTTCTACGGCGGGGGAGTGTCTGAGCTGTTGCGCTCGCTCGTTCCCCTGTATCGGTCTCTCGGTATCCAGGCCGACTGGCTCGTCATACCCGGGAACCGGGATTTCTTCGATGCTACCAAGGGGCTTCACAACGCTCTCCAGGGCGCTGCCTTCGACCTCAGTGATGAGGCCAAGGGGATCTACCTGAGCCACAATCAGAAGATCGCCGACGCCTTGGAGCGTAACTACGACTACATCGTGGTTCACGACCCCCAGCCGGCGCCGTTGCGGAAGCTTCACGGTCCCGATGGCGCTCGCTGGGTGTGGCGGTGCCACATCGACACGTCCGAGCCCAACCCCAAGGCACTCGCCTTTCTCAAGCCCTTTATCGCCGAGTATGACGCCCTGGTGTTCACGATGCAGGAGTTCGTGCCAGCGGGTCTCCGCGATCACCGAGTCGCCATTATCCCGCCCGCCATCGACCCGCTGAGTCCCAAGAATATGGCCGCCCCTATAGACCTGTGCAGCCAGATAGTTGAGTGGACCGGGGTCAGCCTGAACCACCTGCTCATCACCCAGATCTCGCGGTTCGATCCCTGGAAGGACCCTCTAGGGGTGATCGAGGTGTACCGCCGGGTGCGCCAGGAGATCCCGGGCACTCAGCTCGCTCTCCTGGGCCAGATGGCCCTCGATGACCCGGAGGGTTGGGACCTGTACGAGACCATACTGGCCGAGACGCTTGGAGACCCAGACATCAACGTTCTCACCAACTTCACCGGGATCGGCAACATGGAGGTCAACGCCTTCCAGTGCTGCTCCAATGTCGTGCTTCAGAAGTCGCTCCGCGAAGGCTTTGGCCTCGTGGTCTCGGAGGCACTATGGAAAGGCACCCCCGTGGTAGCGGGCCGTGCCGGCGGCATCCCCATGCAGATGCCCGAGGGCATCGGGGGCTATCTCGTCGACAGCATCGATGACTGCGTGGAGAAGACAGTGCGACTCCTGCGCGACCCGCGGGAGGCCCAGGAACTCGGTACCTCCGGGCGGAGACACGTGAAGGAGCAGTTCTTGATCACGCGTCTCCTGGCTGATGAACTGAGTCTTCTGGCGTCGCTTGGCTAGGTTGCAGGTGAGCCGAAAACCGGCGAATCCTGGCCGTTTGTCGTGAACTCCCACCCGGCGGCCGCGTTGCCCCAAGGATCTGAACGGGCACGACGAGCGTCGAACCGGCGACCCTCTGAGCCCCATGCAGACGGATGGAATCCCACCTTGCGGGCTCCCTCTGACTGATTCTACCGCAGTCACATTGTCCCGAGCGGTTCATTCGACAACTCTGCCGGAGAACATCGAGTAGGTGAAGAACGCATAGTAGTCTGGGCAGTCGAGGATGAAATCCGGCGAGCCCGGCCGACAAATGCGCTGGAACTGCGCCCAGTCCTCCCACGACAGCTCTTGACGCGGCTCTCCCCAACGCATCTGAAAGAGGGACAGCAACGCCGCGCGGGCCTCTTCGGCGAGCGGTGGGCGGACATCGCCCACGAATGTACGGGCCTCGGTCTGCTCCAGGCCCGCCTGCCTCAACCAGCCAAGCGCACGCAGAAAGTGCGAGTCTGGCTTCTTGCCTTCAATGAAGGGGGCAATTCCTTGAGAGGTCGCATTAAGCCGTGCCTCCAGCAGAGGGTATCCGGGCAGCAGTTCCTGAGAGGACCAGCCAAGGATGGCGATGGTGCCGCCCGGCTTCACAACCCGTGCGAGCTCACGCAGCACTGACACGGGGTCTCGCGAAGCGTAGCCCACACAGTCCACGCTCCAAATCCAGTCCAGCGTGCCGTGTTCGAAAGGAAGCCTGTTGACGTCCCCCTGCCGGAAGGAGACCTGCGACCTGAGACTCGACTTGTCCGCCCGCCTCTGCGCGTGCTCTAGCAGGTCGGGGGAAAGATCGACACCGGTGACGTGTCCAGCAGGTCCCACCGCCTCTGCCAGCAGCAGAGTATGGCTTCCGATGCCGCATCCCGCGTCGAGTCCTCTACTGCCCGGCGGGAGCTGCAGCGCTCCCAGTGCCGATCGAATGACGGGATCTCTCAGAGAATCGGAGAGGCGGAGCCTTTCGGCGTAGTCCTCCGAGCTGTCCGTCTCCATCGCTAGTCCCCCCTCTGCTG
>CAZSSQ010000164.1:0-5437 GCA_964609465.1 uncultured Dehalococcoidia bacterium | reverse complement strand
GGGCGCACCCACACCTCGGCGAAGTCGCACACCTCTCCGTAACGGGGGCTGACCACGATCAGGCGGGCGCCCCGCCGCACGACGGCATCCTTGACCCGCAGGGCGGCGACGTTATGGCTCGACTCCAGGTCGTCGGCCACCACGACCAGGGCGGAAGCCTGGGCGACGCGGCTCAGGTCGGCGGGCAGGGCCTCGCTGCCGAAGGCATCGCGCAGGGCCCCGGCCACAGAGCGAGCCACCGGCCCACCCGAGAAGTCGACGTTGTTGCTGCCGACGACGGCGCGGGCCAGCTTCTGGAGCAGGTAGTTCTCCTCGTTGGTGGCGACCGGCGAGCCCAGGAAGCCGACGGCCTCCGGGCCGTGCCGGCTCCTGATCTCGGCCAGGCGCTCGGCGGCGCTGTCCAGGGCCTCCTCCCAGGACGCAGGCAGGAGCGCCTCGCCGCGGCGAAGCATGTGCTCCGATAGCCGGTCGCTGTCGCGCACGGCGTCGTAGTGGAAGCGGCCGCGGACGCAGATCTGGTCGAAGCTCACCGGGTTCAGGGGGTCAGGCCGCATGATGACGCCGCGCCCGTTGCGGACGCCCATGCTGAGCGTGCAGCCGACGCTACAGGAGTTGCAAGCCGTGGACACCCACTCATCGGTGCGGGCGATCCACTTGTTGGGCTTCTCCATGAGGGTGGCCGTGGGGCAGACATCGATGCAGGCGCCGCAGAAGTCACAGTTGGACTCATGGATAGACCCACCAGCGCCGAACGCGATGCGGGTGGAGAAGCCGCGCCCGGACAGGGTGATGGCGCCCGTGTGGCGGATCTCGTCGCAGGCGCGGACGCAACGAGTGCAGATGATACACATCTGGGGGTCGAACTCGAGGAAGGGGTTCGCCCGGTCCGCCTCCGGCTGGTCGGCCTGGTAGTAGGTGCGCGCTTCGCCCACCCACGGCTCGTAGTTCGTCATCCCCACCAGCTCGCAGTGGGTCTGGAGCTCGCAGCGGTAGTTCTTGGAGCAGGTGACGCAGCGGTGGGTGACCACGTCGTCGCGGAGGCAGATGTCGCCCGGCAGGCACTTGACGCGCCGGTGGCAGGTGAGGCAGCGGTCCGAGTGGTTGGCCAGGATGAGGGAGGTGACTGCCTTGCGGGCCTCCTTCACTTCCTCCGTGTCGGTGCGCACCACCATGCCCTCGGCGACCTTGGTGGTGCAGGAGAGCTGGAACCCGCGCGCCCCCTCAATCTCCACTAGGCAGGTGCGGCAGCCGGCGTAGGGGGGCCGCCCTTCCAGGTAGCACAGGTGAGGGACGGCAAAGCCGTGATGGGTCAGCACCTCTACCAGGGGCGCGCCCACCTCAGCCTCGATCTCGCGACCGTTGACAGTGATCTTTGCCACGTTAGGCCCCGTTCTTCCCGATACGCCCGATGAGCCAGTCGGGGGCTCTCTTCCCATGGGGATAGGTGAAGTCGTGCTGGCGCAGGTACTGGTGAGCAAGCTTGGTGAGCGCGTGCTTGTCCTTGTACATGTCATCGAAGACGTAGACGGCGTCTCGGAAGTCGCCGCCGGCCTGGATAGCCTGGTAGGGGCACGCCTCCACGCAGAGCCCGCAGTACATGCAGAGGCGGAAGTCGATCTCGTAGCGCTCGACGTTCAGGCTGCCGTTGGGCTTGGGGCTGGTGGCCACCAGGATACAGCCATCGGGGCAGGCCTGAGCGCAGGTGCTACAGCCGGTGCAACGCTCCTCGAACCAGACCAGGTTGGTGCGCGCCCGATGAGGGATCGGCCGCACTTCCTCCGGGTACTCGATGGTAAAGAGAGGACGGAAAAAGAGATGCTTGAGGGTGACCCAGAGCCCCTTGCCTATTCCAACGCCGTACAAGGTCGTATCCTTCCCAGGCCCATCGGCTAAGATATCGGGCGACGCCCTTAGAGGGAAGCCCCCCGCGGCGACAAGTCTCGACGGCTGCCTTAGCCGGTCGACAAAGCCGCGGCTGGCTCAGGGGCTTCTGGGAATTGTACGCTGGATACTTCCTAAACTCCACCCTTTGGCCTGCTGGACAGGGCCAAGATGTGGGGAGGCCCGCCACAGGGATGCGGCGGGCCTCCTGGCGCCCATCTGAGACAGCTACAGCCAGTAGACCCCGAAGTCCTCGGCCACAACGATGCCGTCCAGGCCACGGAGGTCCCCCTGGCCCTCATCCAGATGCGTGAGGACGAAGACGGTGCCGGGGGGAATGGCCTTGCGCAGGGTGCGGATGTCCTGCGGGCCCAGGTGGGGGCCACAGCCCTGATCCCAGCATGAGCACTCCACCACGAAGACGTCGGCACCTTCGGCGAGCTTGTACACGGCGTCGCCCATGCGTGCGTCCCCCGAGTAGGCGACGGTGCGGCCCTCGATCTCCGCCCGGTATCCAAAGCACTCCAGGCTGGACACATGCTCCACAAGTAGGGCCTGGAAACGTATCCCCCCGGCCTCGCCGGACATGCCGTCGCTCACCTCCAGGTAGCGGCGGCGGTAGCCCCGACTCTTTTCGAGAAGGCCGGGAAAACCCAGCTCTGTCATCTGCTCCAGCTTTTCCTGGATCTGCGCTGGCCCCACGATGAAAAGGTCCTCGCTCCGAGGCGTCAGCTCGCCGTACTCAAGGAGGAGGAAGGGCAGGCCGAAGAAGTGGTCGCCGTGGAAGTGGCTTATGAAGATGGCCCGTATATCTTCTGGCGGCTTGCCGATCTTCTTGAGGTGGGCCAACGCGGTGGGGGGACAGTCGAAGAGGTAGCGGTCGTTGAGGAGGAAGGAACTCCAGTAGCGCTGGGGCGCAAAGGCATTGCCGGTACCCAGGAAGCAGAGCTCCAGTGGTTGCTTGCCGGCGCTGGTCATCTACAAGCGACCTCCACGAGACCAATCAATGCCGCCGCACGCCATTCCGCGACAGGACTATTGTGGGCTCTGTAGGAGTCAGCCGCAAGTGTAGAAGCGCGGCGGCCGGGCACGATCTGGGGGCCCACGACGGTCGCGGACCCCCAAGCGATGCCCTCCGCAGGCACGGGCTACTTCTGCAGGACGTGAACCGTGCAGGCGGAGCCCAGGCCGATGACGTGGGCGAGCCCTATCTTGGCCCCTTCCACCTGGCGGCCGCCTGCCTGCCCGCGCAGTTGCCAACTGATCTCGGCGATACCGCAGACGCCGGTCGCCCCCAGTGGGTGGCCTCGGGAGATGAGGCCGCCGCTGGCGTTGGCCGGGATCTGGCCGCCGATATCGAACTTGCCCTCGTCCAGCCAGTGGTGGGCCTCACCCTCGGGGCAGAGGCCCAGGTTCTCGTAGTGGACCAGCTCGGCGGTGGCGAAGCAGTCGTGCAGCTCCACCACGTCCAGGTCCTTGGCCGTAATGCCGGCCAGCTTGTAGGCCTCCTGGGCGGCGTTCCGGGTCAGGGTGTTGACGTCGAACATGGCCAGGTCGTGCTCCGTGTAGGGGTCAGAGGTGAGCACGGAGGCCGCGACCTTGATGGGGTGGGTGCTGAACTGCCGCGCCTTGTCTGCCGAGGCGACGACGGCCGCCGCCGCCCCGTCGCCGGTGGGGCAGCACATGAGCAGGGTGTTGGGCCAGGAGATCATACGGGAGTTCGCGATCTCCTCCATCGTGAAGGCCTGCTGGTACTGGGCGTAGGGGGTGTGAACGGAGTTCTTATGGTTCTTGTAGGCCACCTTGACGAAGTGCTCCGCCGTGCTCCCATAGCGGCGCATGTGCTCGATGCCGGTGTGCGAGAACACGGTGGGCATGGTGCCCGAACCGAGCACCCCCTCGGTGATGTAGGCGGGGTCGAAGCCTCCACCTCCACCTCCACCTCCACCTCCACCACCGCCGCCACCACCCAGCAGGCCCGCCTTCCCCATCTGCTCCGAGCCGACGGCCATGGCGATGTCGTACTGGCCGGAGGCCACCGCCAGATAGGCCATCCGGAAAGCCGTGGAGCCGGTGGCGCAGGCGTTGGCCACGTTGACAACGGGGATGCCCACCTGGCCGATCTCCTTCAGGATGCGCTGGCCGACCATGGCACCGGCCTGGTAGATGTTGCCGCTGGCGAAGAACTGGATGTCCTTCATGGAGACGCCAGCATCGTCGACGGCGTTGAGGCACGCCTCCGACGCCAGGTCGATGACGGTCTTCTCCGGGTAGCGGCCGAATCTGATCAGGCCTACACCCAGGATCACTACGTCTCGCACTGAGCTCCTCCTTCGTCGCCGGGCCGGCGCCGGCCCAGTCGCTAGCGCGAATAGCCGGGCGGTTGTTCCTTCGCCCTACTTCTTGGGACGGAATTTGAAGGCGATCACGTCATTGCCTTGGCGGTCGGTCCGCACCTTGTCGGTGAACATCTCCAGCCTGGTACCGAACCAAGACTTGTCGGGCTTGTTGGGGTCCAGACCCTCAACGTTGGCGCGGACGCTGACTCCATCGTCCAGGTCGACGATGGCAGCTATGTAGGGGACGGGGATGCCCGGCGCCGTCTGATGGACCACGGAGAAGACATACAGCTCGCCTTCGTTGCTCAGGCGGACCTCCTCCAGTTCCCGGCTGAAGCACTTCCCGCAGACCCTTCGCCGCCCGAGGTATAGAAGGCCGCAAGCCTTGCACTTGCTGCCCACCAGGTAGGCCTCCTCGCCCGGCGCCTCAGGCAGTCGCAGGAAGGGGACAATGGGTTTCTCGACCTTTTCGGTCGGAGCCTGAGCTTGAGCCTCAGTCTGTGTCAACGGGGGCCTCCTTTCGATCTAGCGACAGGGAGTCAGCAACGAACAGGGGCTGCACCTTTCGGTCGATAGAGATCGGCACCCTCTTAGGCCCATGAAGCTGGATGATGGGCCGGCGGCAGAGGATCGCGGGGCCTCGACAAGGCTCCTCGCCGCCAATCCAGGTTGCCTTGAGGCAGGATGTTTCTAGCACGCCTCCATGGGATTCGTCAAGGACAGGCCCCAGCCTGAGCTTTCGGCCGTCAGAATGCGGGCGGCGGCCAGCCGAAGAACAACTCGTGGGCCTGCCGGTACTCGCTGGGCGTGTTCAGGTCGAGGAGCACGATGGGCGTTTCGAAGGGCACCTCCCGCAGCGATGCCCGGTGGCGTTCGACGAGGCCGCGCAGGCCAAGGGTCTCGTCCAGCACGTTGCGCAGCTCCGGGATAAGGGCCCCCGCCAGGACCGTCGGGTGGCCGCGGTGTCCACCGTGAACGGGGACGGTGATGAGGGCGGCGCCGGCATCGTGGGCAGCCAGCAGTCGAGCCAGAACATCCCGCGGCCGGGGCTGGTCCACCGAGAGGATGGCAACCGCCTCGTCCTCGTCCAGCAGAGAGGCCGCCACTGCCCGCAGGGAACCGGCCTTGCTCTCCCGATAGGCCTCGTTGATCACCACTTCCACCGCCGGCCCGGTCAGATAGGGCTTCACGTCCTGCCAGGCATGGCCCAGCACGAC
>CAZSSQ010000163.1:1395-5555 GCA_964609465.1 uncultured Dehalococcoidia bacterium | reverse complement strand
CACGAGGCGCAAGGGGGTCACCAGCGCGTCGTCGAGGGCGGTGGCGCAGAAGCAGCGCCGGGTCTCCGGAAGCCGCCGGACCGCGTTCGCCACGACGCGGCGGCAGGTAGCGACGTTGCGGCTCAGGTTGTTGATGATCATCTCCGCCGTCACCTCGGCGTGGGCCTCGTACCAGGTGTCGTAGTCAGTGACCGAGGCCAGGATGACGTAGCAGATCTCGGCCTCGCGGGCCAGCTTCGCCTCCGGCAGGGCCGTCATGCCGATGAGGTCGGCCCCCCAGGAGCGGTAGAGGTGCGATTCGGCCCGCGTCGAGAAGGCCGGCCCCTCCATGACGACCAGTGTGCCGCCCCGGTGGACGGTGGCGCCGGCGTCGCGGGCGCTCTCGCACACGATGTCGCTGAGGACGGCGCAGAATGGGTCAGCCATGGCTACGTGAGCCACCAGCCCGCCGCCGAAGAAGGTGCTGGCCCGGGCACGGGTGCGGTCAATGATCTGGTCAGGCACAACCAGGTGCAGCGGCTGAAGTTCTTCGCGGAGGCTGCCTACGGCGCTGACGGAAATGATGAACTCCACCCCTAGAGACTTGAGGGCATAGATGTTGGCCCGCGCTGGCACCTCCGTGGGCAGGATGCGGTGCCCCCTGCCGTGCCGGGGGAGAAAGGCCACCCTCACGCCTTCCAGGGTGCCAAGGACGATGCTATCGCTGGGATCGCCGAAGGGCGTGCTCTGGCGCACCTCCTCCAGTTCGGTCAGGCCCTCCATCTGGTAGAAGCCGCTGCCGCCAATGACAGCCACCCGTGCCGGCCTCATCGCGGCACCCCCGCGGCTCCGGCAAGGGCGGCCAGGCTCTGGTCGTAGGGCTCCCGGGCAACCCCCCGCTCGGTGATGATAGCCGTTACGTAGCGGTGCGGCGTCACGTCAAAGGCGGGGTTAGCGACCGTGATACCCTCCGCCGCGACGCGCCGACCAGCGAAGGTGGTGACCTCGTCGGGTGCCCGCTCCTCGATGGGTATGCCGTCGCCGCTGGCCAGCGAAAGATCGACGGTGCTGGAGGGCGCCGCCACATAGAAGGGCACCCCATTCTCGTGAGCGAGGACCGCCAGGCCGTAGGTGCCCACCTTGTTGGCCACGTCGCCGTTGGCCGCAATGCGGTCGGCCCCAACAACGACGCAGGCCACGATGCCGCGACGCAGCAGCCCGCCGGCGGCGCTGTCGACGATGAGGGTCGCCGGGACGCCTTCCCGCAGCAGCTCCCAGGTCGTCAGGCGCGCCCCCTGGAGCAGTGGCCGGGTCTCAGTGGCGTAGACGCGTATCCGCTTGCCCTGCTCGTGGGCGGCGCGCAGGATACCCAGGGCCGTGCCGTAGCCGGCGGTGGCCAGGGCGCCAGTGTTGCAGTGGGTGAGGACGGCGGCGCCGTCAGGGATGAGGTCAGCGCCCAGCTCCGAGAGGCGCCGGTCAGCCTCCAGGCCCTCGTGGTGGATGCGGCGCGCCTCGGCCAGGACCGCCTGCCGGGCGGCCTCCGCGTCGCGTGCCGCCTCAGCAGCGGCCAGGACGCGACGCAGGGCCCAGGCCAGGTTCACGGCGGTAGGACGGGTGGCAGTCAGGGTCCCAGCGGCCCGGCGCAGTCCGGCCAGGAAGCCGTCGCAATCGACCGCGGGGCTGGCGATGGCAGCCAGGGCCAGGCCGTAGGCGGCAGCGACCCCCAGGGCGGGGGCGCCGCGGATGCGCATCTCGCGGATGGCCGCCGCCAGGCCAGCGACATCCGCTATCTCTAGGTAGACCTCCTCCTCGGGCAGTCGAGTCTGGTCAAGGAGGCGGATCTTGCCGTCATGCCAGGCGATGATCTCCACAGGCCGTCCTTCGGGAGAACAAAAAAACTTCTCGTGGTGTTGAGAAGTTCTCCGAACCTACTCTCATCTCTCCCTCGCGACCGGGCGAGGGTCGGACTTGGCACCGGGGCGGGCTCCGAGACCTGGATTTCAGTCCCTGCCTCGCCTGGTTGCCGGGCTTCGTCGGGCCGGTCCCTCCACCACTCTCGATAAGAGCGTTTGCCGTATTCAGTTGTTGACTTATTGTAGGGCGAGGAACTGACACCGTCAAGGCGTGTGGTGTTTCAGGACATGTGAGACAGAGCGGGGGAGACGCCTCACCAGCTTGACACCCGCGGTGGCCTGGGATACCCTCACCGCAGTGTTGGAGCAGCCTTCCCAGGGTCAAGAACCGGTCCGACCTCGGGGCGGACATCTTGGCCAGCGAGTTCTGATAGCCGCGGCCTTCGTCCTGTTGGCCGTCGGCGCTTTTTATGGCTCCTTCGTTATCGCCACCCGGGTCGATGAGCTCTTCGCGCCCGGGCACGGTATCCGCGTCCCCGCAGTCCTGGGTAAGCTCCCAGGCATCGAAGGTGGCGAGAGCAACAACGGGGGTGGCTCTCGCATCAATGTGCTGGTGATGGGGCTGGACCGGCGTCCACGCGAGGGAAACGCCCCAGCCCGCACCGACACCATGTTCGTCCTCACCATCGACCCCCACAACAAGACGGCCGGCATCCTGGGCATCCCCCGCGACCTCTGGGTGGAGATCCCCACCAAGGACGGCAATGGCTACCTGAACGAGCGCATCAACGCCGCCTATGTGCTGGGCGAGGTCAATGACTACGACGGCGGCGGCGCCGCACTAGCCATGGCCACAGCCGAGCATACCCTCGGCATCAAGCTCGATCACTACGTCGTCATTGACTTCCAGGGCTTCAAGAATGTTATCGATGCCCTGGGCGGCGTCGATGTGGATGTCCCCACCTATCTACGCGATGACCTGTACTCGGATACGGAGCTGCCCGGCGACTACCTGCCCGAGGAGTTCGAGCCCGGTATCCAGCACATGGATGGCACACGCGCTCTGGCCTACGCCCGCATCCGCCGCGGCTCCAGCGACCTGGACCGCATCCAGCGCCAGCAGCGCGTCATCTTCGCCGTCATTGACAAGGCCCTCAACCTGGATGTCCTCCCCAACGCCCTGAGCCTCTGGAGGCAGTACAAGGACACCATCGACACCGACATCAGCGACCCACAGGTCCCCGGCCTCGCCCTGCTGGCGGCCGACATTCCCCCCGAGCGCATCATTGCCCTCTCCCTGGGCCCCGCTACTGTCCCCTACACCACACCCCAGGGCGCCGCGGTGCTGGTGGCGGCCCCGGAGGGCATCCAGCAGATCGTCGAGGCCCTCTTCTCCGACCAGCAGATCCTGGAGGAAGGGGCTATGGTGGAGGTGCAGAACGGCACCGGCGAGCCCGGCCTCGCCACCAGCGTGGTCGATTACCTGGTGAACCTGGGCCTGCCGCGCTCCTCCCTCGTGACCTCCAACGCCCCGGAGCAGGCCCTGGGCGAGCCCTCCGCCATCCTCGACTACGCAGGCAAGCGCTACACGGCGGACAGGCTGGCCGAATGGCTGGGCCTGCCCGCCGACCGCGTCCGCTCTGCCGGCGCTGGCGATGCGGCGCTCAGGAGCAACAGTGAAGCCGACATCGTCCTAATCGTGGGGACAGATGTCGACATCAATCGGCTGACGGCCGCCGCGCCAGACACAAGCAACCCGAGCCCCTAAAGCTCTCCCCCCGGCAGCACCACCGACTTCAGCCCCTTGCCAGCCAGCCGGCTCTCGTAGGCCCCGGCGGCTTCCAGCATCGAGAAGCGATGCGTCAGCAGCGCCGCCAGCTCCGGCAGCCGGGGGATGAGCGCGAGGGCGCGCCGGTACTGGTCGGTGGTGGCGTTCTGGCTCCCCGTGAGAACGATCTCCCCGTAGTGAATGACGTTGGGGTCGAAGGGGACGGAGGTATCGGGAGGGAAGCCGCCGAAGAGGCTGACGACGCCCTGACGGCGCACCGAGGCCAGGGCCTCCGCCAGCACCGCGGGCAGGCCGGCCGTCACCACCACTGCGTCGAAGCCGCGACCGCCGGTGGCGGCCAGAGCTGCCGCCGGCATCTCCTCTCGACCGGGGTCCACCGCCTCGGTGGCGCCCAGGCGCTGGGCCCAGGACCGTCTCTCCGGGTCCGGTTCCGTCACCATCAGGCGGGCCGCCCCCATGAGGCGCGCCAGCAGGAGGTGTATGAGCCCCATGGGGCCGGCCCCGACGATGAGGAGGGCGTCCCCCGGTCGCAGGCGGCA
>CAZSSQ010000163.1:0-1295 GCA_964609465.1 uncultured Dehalococcoidia bacterium | reverse complement strand
ATAGGACAGACAACGACCCGGTCGCCGGGCCGCACCCCCTCAACGCCTTCACCGACGGCTTCGATGACGCCGGCCGTCTCGTGACCGGGGACTACGCCCGGTCGAGCCTTCTTCTGACCCCGGTAGACGCGGATGTCCGAGTGGCAGATGGCGGCCGCGCTGACCCTCAGCAGGGCCTCGCCCGGACCCGGCTTGGGGTCGGGCACGTCCTCCACGCTGACGTGGCCGGGGCCGTGAAAGATACAGGCCTTCAAGAGGGGTCTGGCCTCCCGCCGCCGATGGCCAGGGGATGGGGCTACTTCTTCTTGGTCTTGTCTTCCTTTTTCTTGGCCTTGGCTTTGTCTTCTTTTTTCGCCGGTGCCTTGGCTGGCTTGGCGCGGCCCTTGGCGGCGGCGGCCGGTTTGGCTGCCCTCGCCGGAGGCTTCTCGGCGGGCTTGCGGCCAAGGCGACGGCGCCGACCGACCTCGACGGGCTCCTCAGGCGGTGGGGCCTCGGCCTGGGCCTCCGCCTGGGCGACGGCGGCAGCCGCCACGGCGGCGTTGTAGCGGGCCATGAGGCGCGACTTGTGGCGGGCGGCGTTGTTGGCGTGGATGACGCCCTTCTTCTGAGCCTGGTCGAGCATGCTCGCCGCCTCGCGCACGGCGGCTTCAGCCTCGGGGAGCGCGCCGGCCTTGATAAGGCCCAGGGCCTTGGAGACGTAGGTCCGGGCGGCACTGCGGACCGAGCGATTGCGTACCTGCCGGTCGAGGGACTGACGGTATCGCTTCTCGGCAGAACGGGAGTGAGCCAAGGGGTCTCCTTTCGGGGAGAGTCTGGCACGTATGTTAGCGTCGGCGGGCTCTACTGTCCAGTTGTGCGCTGCGCGACAGTGGCCGTCGGCAAACTAACTTGCCCGCCACAGATTGACACAGACTAGCACTGATGGCGAACAACATCCGGACGGTCTGGAGTCTGCGTTACATCTGTGGGAATGTGTCGCAAGCTAGATGGTTAATGACCATCAGCTCCGCCCTTACGGCGGCCCGCTGCGGTCGAGCCCATCTGGGCCAGCCAGGCGCACCCTGAGGCGGCATATGGGGCCGCATCCGCCCTGTCAGCCGGCCCGCTCTGTCCTCCAGGCAGCATCCCAATGTCGTTACGTTGCCTCCACCGCCAAGATCCTCCCTTCGAGGGGTTCACGCGCCCTCCTACTTGCACGGCAAGATCTTCAGGGTCATCTTGACCGTCGTTATGGTGTCATTACCGAAGTCACCCACAATGACGTTGTTTCCGTTCAGGTCGAAGTCTCCGTCCTT
>CAZSSQ010000162.1:0-5561 GCA_964609465.1 uncultured Dehalococcoidia bacterium | reverse complement strand
CCAGCGCCTCCGGCACCAGCCGCGTCTGGTCCGTGTCCTCGATGCGCAGCACGAACCTGCCACCCTCGTGGCGCGCGAAGAGCCAGTTGAAGAGGGCGGTGCGTATGTTGCCCACGTGGGGCTCGCCGGTCGGGCTCGGCGCGTAACGGACGCGTACGGTCATGAGGCCTCCTCGCTAACCCCCAGCCCATTGTAGCCGCCAGCGAACGGGCTGCTCAACCGGTGGTCGGAAGACGCCTGAGTGACTTCACGAGAGGCGCGGCCGCGTCCTTCCTGCCTGCCGGCAGGCAGGCAACGGGCTCAGGATGGCGGCCACGCTGAGATCGTCGCACCCTGAGCCTGTCGAAGGGACGAAGGGTGAACTGCCTCGCCGGCCTGCCGCACGGGACTCTCTATCCAGCGACACCCCCCACCCGCTCCAGCGCCACTTGGAGGTCCTCCGGCAGGGGCGACTCGAACTCCAGGGGCCGGCCGTCGACAGGGTGGCGAAAGGCGAGCCGGTGGGCGTGCAGGAACTGACGCCTCAGGACGGTGGAAGGGCGGCCGTACACGCGGTCGCCCACCAGCGGGTGCCCCAGAGCGGCGAAGTGCACCCGGATCTGGTGCGTCCGGCCCGTGGACAGTGTCACCTCCACCAGCGAGTAAACGTCCCGGCCGCGCGGCGTCTCAGGCAGGCCTGCCTGTCCGGCAGGCAGGTAGCGGCGCACCCGGTAGGCGGTGCGGGCCGCCCGCCCGCCCTCGACCACCGCCATCCGCTGCCGGTGGCGCGCGTCCCGCCCGATGGGGGCGTCGATGACGCCCTGGGGCGGCTCCAGGCGGCCGTGGACCAGAGCCAGGTAGCCCTTCTCCACCTGCCGCTCCTTCCACTGCCGGGCCAGGGCGGCGCGGGCGGCTTCGTTCTTGGCCACGACCAGCAGCCCCGAGGTGTCGCGGTCCAGCCGGTGCACGATGCCCGGTCGTTCTGGCCCGCCGACGCCGGCCAGCTCCGGTCGGTAGGCCAGCAGGGCGGCGGCCAGGGTCCCCCGGCGGACTCCCGCGGCGGGATGCACCGTCAGGGCAGCGGGCTTGTCCACCACCAGAAGGTCGGCGTCCTCGTAGACGATGGTGAGCGGTATCGGCTCCGGCCGGAGCGGCTGGGGCACATCCGGACGCATTCGCGCCACGACGCAGTCGCCCCGCTCCAGGCGCTGGCCCGCCCTGCCGGGCCGGCCGCCGACGGTCACGCGGCCCTCGCGGATGAGCCGCTGGACGAGGCTGCGGGAGAGGCCAGAGCAGCGGCGGACGACGAAGACGTCCAGCCGCTCCCCCGAGCCCTCGGCCTCCAGCGTGACGGTCTCCTCCATCAGGGCCCCTGGGCACGTCGGTGCACGCTCTCGGCCAGGAGAAAGAAGGCGATGATAATGGTTACCCCCACCACGATGGAGGAGTCGGCGACGTTGAAAGCGGGCCATGGCCCCACGTCGATGAAGTCGGTGACTTTGCCCAGCCGCACGCGGTCGGCCAGGTTGCCCACGGCGCCGCCCAACTGAAGTCCGAGCGCCAGGCGGAGGATGCCGTGCTCCATGGGCGGATAGAGGAAGTAGAGAAGGATCGCTGCCAGCCCAAAGAAAGTGGTAACCATCAGGAATAGGCTTTGACCCTGGAGAATGCCGAATGCGGCGCCCGTGTTCGTCACGTAGGTGATGCGCAGCGGCCCTTCCTCGGGGACCGACTCGCCGACTAGCAGGTTGGCTCGCACCAGGTGCTTGGTCGCCTGGTCGAGGGCGACCACCAGGCCGGCAATGACGAAGAAGACGAGATCGTTGCGCAGGCGCAGCCAGAGCCACCCCGACGGGCGGCCGTCTGGCCGCCCGCCGGGCGGCGTCTCCACCGCCTCCACCAGCGGACCGTGCGAGGTCATGTCGCCGGGCCTTGTGCTGCTCACGGGAATCCTGCCGATCATAGCACCGCCTTCGCAGGGGCGGCAAACAAGAATCGGCAGCACTGACGCCGCTGCCCTTAACTCGATGTACAATGTCCGCAGGCTCGCGCGGCGCCATCGACCGGCGGCTTGGAGACGGGTGTTCCGTCACGTGCGGCTGTGATGTCTTGAGAGGAGCGCAGGCATGAGATTCATCGTCTTGGGCGGGGCCGGCGACATGGGCAACGAGGCGGTACGAGCACTGGCCACCCATCCAGGGGTTGATGAAGTGATGGTGGCGGACCTCAACCTGAAGGCCGCTGAGGCGCTGGCCGGGGAGCTGGGCGGCCCCGTGCGGGCCTGCCGCCTGGACGCGCTCGACCACCAGGGGATGGTGGACGCCATTCGTGGCTACGACGTGGCCCTCGGCTTCGTCGGGCCGTTCGTCTACTTCGAGCGCCGACAGGTGCAGGCGGCCGTTGAGGCCGGCGTCCACTACGTCAGCATCGCCGACGACTATGAGGCCGCACGCGATGCGCTGGCGCTGGATGACGCGGCCAAGCGGGCAGGAGTGACCGTCATCACCGGCCTGGGCAACTGCCCGGGGCTCACCAATCTGCTGGCTAAGAAGGGGGCTCAGTCCATGGACCGCCCCCGGCGCGTGAACATCGCCTGGTTCGGCGGCGCCGACGATGCCGGAGGATACGCCAACTACCGGCACGCGGTGCACATCTTCTGCGGGAAGGTGCCTTCCTTCGAGCACGGGCAGGAGGTCCTGGTCCGGTCGGGGACGGGCAGAGAGATGGTGGAGTTCCCTCCTCCTTGCGGGCCGCTGCCCGTCTACTACACCGGGCACGCCGAGCCGGTGACGATCCCGAGGAACATTGCGGCCCTCGAGGAGGTAACCCTGAAAGGCGGCATCTGGCCCAGGTGGCTGTCAAGGGCAGGTATCTCGCTGGTGCGGGTGGGCCTGCTGCGCGGCGACAGCAGCCAGAAGTTCTGGGCCGGTTTCTTCTACCGGGTGCTGCCCCGGCTGCCGGGGGGAAAGTGCACGGTCTCGGGTTACCGGGTGGATGTCTGGGGAGAGAAGGACGGCCGCGAGGCACACTGCTGGTACGCCGGCGTGGACCGCATGAAGCGCATCACCAGCATTCCCACCGCCGTCGGGGCGGTCATGGTGGCCCGCGGCGAGATCGAGCAGCGAGGCGTCTTCTCCCCCGACGCGCTCATCGACCCGGACACGATGCTGTCCAGGCTACAGCCCTACGGCGTCGAGGTGGAGCGACACGAGCCTGATATGGCTGCCCCACAAAAGAAGGCATAGGTATCGTACAATAATAGTAGCTGCGATACGGCCCTCACCCAGGGGCCGGCCGCTTCTGTGGAGAGAAAGGGTTCATGGCCGCCCGGTTCGAAGAGAAGGGTAGCGAGACGCCGGGAGAAACGACGAGGGCACGGGTGCCGCCCGGCCAGAAGGTGGTGCCGAACTGGCCGGTGCTCAGCTACGGAGACGTCCCCCGCATCGACCTGAGGGAGTGGACCTTCTCGGTACGAGGGCTGGTCGAAGAGGAGCGCACCCTTACCTGGGAGGAGTTCACCAGCCTGCCGCAGGTGACCATCGTCTCCGACATCCATTGCGTGACGCACTGGACCCGCTTCGACAACCGCTGGGAGGGCGTCGCCACCAGGGAAGTGGTGAGACTGGCGCGACCCAGGCCGGAGGCGCGCTTCGTCGCCGTCAACTGCTACGGCGGCTACACCACCAACCTTCGCCTGGACGACCTCCTGGGTGACGACGCCCTCTTCGCCCTCAAGCACGACGGCCAGCCCCTGCCACCCGAGCACGGCGGCCCCCTGCGACTGGTGGTGCCCAAGCTCTACTTCTGGAAGAGCGCCAAGTGGGTCCGAGGCCTGGTCTTCATGGACCGCGAGCGCCCTGGCTTCTGGGAGACGCACGGCTACCACATCCGCGGCGACCCCTGGAAGGAAGAGCGCTACTCTTAGCCCGCACTCCTCGTCAGGCCCTCGGTGACTGCTTGATGTGAGGAATCCTATGTTCCGGGAGCCAGGCCCGCCGGTATTGCCGCTCGTCGCAGCAGAAGCCCTCGCCCAGCCGCGGGGCGCGGCGAGGACCCTCGCGGGCACCTTCCGCTCGCTGGGGAACTACAACTACCGGCTGTTCTTCTTCGGCCAGATGATCTCCCTCACCGGGACATGGATGCAGACCATCGGCCAGGCATGGCTGGTCCTCGACCTCACCCACTCGCCGCTAGCCCTGGGCACGGTGACCATGCTCCAGTTCCTGCCCATCTCCCTCCTCGTCCTGTTCGGCGGCGTCATCGCCGACAAGGTGCCGAAGCGCCGCCTGCTGGTTCTCACGCAGACGGCCGCCATGACGCAGGCGTTCGTCCTGGCGTTCCTCACGTGGAGCGGCCTGATAGCTCTCTGGCAGATCTACGTGCTGGCGGCAATGCTGGGGTTGACCAACGCCGTCGATAACCCCACTCGCCAGGCCTTCGTGGTGGAGATGGTGGGCCGCGACGACGTAATGAATGCAGTGGCCCTGAACTCCAGCGTCTTCAACAGCGCCCGCCTCGTCGGGCCGGCGGTGGGCGGCGTGATCATCGCAGTGGTCGGGGTCAGCGCGGCGTTCTTCATCAATGGCACTACCTTCATCGCCGTCATCATCGGGCTGCTGCTCATGAGGCCAGCCCTCCTGTACCCGGCATCAAGAGGCGGAGAGGGCCACCTCCTGAACCAACTTGCCGAAGGGCTCCGTTACTCGCTGCGGACCCCCGCTATCCTGCTCATCGTGATTCTGATGGCGTCCATCGGGACGTTTGGGTACAACTTCACGGTGGTCCTGCCGCTGCTGGCGCAAAACGTCCTCCACGTAGGCTCCATCGGCTTCGGCGTGATGACCTCGGCGGTGGGCGTCGGTTCGCTAGTGGCGGCGCTTGCCCTGGCGACCCTCAGCAAGGCGTCCCGGCGGACGCTCTTCATCGGTGCGACGGCCTTCGCCGCCGTTCTGGCGGCAGTCGCTGCCTCGCATTGGTACGCGCTGACGCTGGTCCTGCTGGTGGCCCTGGGGGCAGCGAGTATCAGCTTCACGGCAACGGCCAACAGCACCCTCCAGATCACCGCTCCCGACCACCTCAGGGGCCGGGTCATGAGCCTATACATGCTGCTCTTCGCAGGGAGCACCCCGATCGGCGGCCAGCTCACCGGCATCATGGCGGAGCACATCGGCGTCCAGTCCACCGTCGGCATCGAAGCCGGCATCTGCGGGCTCGGCATTGCGGCGGCACTCGCCTACCTCGCCGCGCACCGCACCCCTGCCCGCGCCAACATCCCTCTCTAGAGCCCCACAGCCCGAACCTCGTCCGCACAGAGCCAGAGGGCGGTGGTGTTATGTCAAGACTGCCTCGATGACGCGTCGCCCGCCCGGCGCGCCAAGCGCCCGACAACTCTGCCATCTTCGGCAGCCGTTGACGCGCGGGTGTACAATGCGCCTGTCCTCGCTAGTCTTCCCGAAGGAGGCTTCACCATGAAGCGCCCGCCAATCGCAGCGGTGGGGCTTGCCCTGGTGGTAGCGATGGGTGCTTCTACCAGGGGAGCGGCTCAATCACCGCCGCCACCGGCCACCGTCTTCCAGGCCTGC
>CAZSSQ010000161.1:0-5561 GCA_964609465.1 uncultured Dehalococcoidia bacterium | reverse complement strand
GGCCCCACCAGAGCTGGCGGGAGATGCACCAGTCGCGGATGTTCTCCATCCAGTTCAGGTAGACCTTGATGAAGCGCTCCGGCACGAAGCTGATGCGGCCGTCCTTCACCGCCGCGATGGCCGGTCGGGCCAGTCCGCCTGAGGCGGACATGCGCATGAACCACTGGAGACTGACCAGCGGCTCCACCACGCTGTCGCAGCGGTAGCAGTGGCCGACGGAGTGGACGTAGGGCTCCGTCTTCACCAGGTAGCCCTGCTCCTCCAGGTCCCGCACGATCGCCCGCCGGCACTCGTCCCGGTCCATGCCCTTGTAGGGACCGGCGTTGTCATTCATGGTGGCATCCAGGGCGATGGCGCTGATGATGGGCAGGCCGTGGCGCTGCCCGATGTCGAAGTCCACGGGGTCATGGCCGGGGGTCACCTTGAGGGCGCCGGTGCCGAACGCCGGGTCGATGGCCTCGTCGGTGACAATGACGATCTCCCGGTTGATGATGGGGAGGAGCGCCTTCCTGCCCACCAGAGACCGGTAGCGCCCGTCCTTGGGGTGCACCGCCACGCCCGTGTCGGCCACTATCGTCTCGGGCCGCGTCGTGGCGATGGTGATGTACTCAGGGGCCAGGGACCCGGACCCAGGACCCGGGGTGGCGGGGCCTGGTTCCTGGTTCCTGGTTCCCGTTCCCTCCTCAATGAGAGGGTAGCGCACGTACCAGAGGTGGCCCTGCCGCTCCTGGTGTTCCACCTCCAGGTCCGAGAGGACGGTCTGGCAGCGGGGGCACCAGTTGATGATGCGCTCCCCCCGGTAGATGAGGCCCTCGTCGTAGAGCCTGCGGAAGGTGGTACGGACGGCCCGCTGGGAGCCCTCATCCATGGTGAAGCGTTCTCGGGTCCAGTCGGCCGAGGCGCCCAACCGCTTGTGCTGGTCGAAGATGCGCTGGCGGCTGCGGTTGACGAAGTCCCACACTCGCTCCAGGAAGCGCTCGCGGCCCAGATCCTGGCGGGTGAGGCCTTCCTTCGCCAGCTCCTTCTCCACCACCACGTGGACGGCGATGGCGGCATGGTCGATGCCGGGAAGCCACAAGGTGGGATCGCCCTGCATGCGGTGCCAGCGGATGAGGATATCAGTGATCGTGTCTTCCAGGGCGTGGCCGAGGTGGAGCTCGCCCGTCAGGTTAGGGGGCGGCATGATGATGGTGAAGGGCTGTCGCTGCGGGTCGATACCCGGCGTGAAGTAGCCGCGCTCCTCCCAGAAGCGGTACAGCCGCTCCTCCACCGCTCGCGGGTCGTACGCCTTGGGGATGTCCTCGCGATGGCGGCCCTGGCTGGTCATGGGTTGCTCCGGGGAACTCGCATGCATAGGCCCCGACAGTTCGGGGCCGTCAAGTCCAGATTTTATGAGGCAGCCCAGGTAGCGTCAATCTGGATGCTCGACCAGAGAGCCTTGTCTGCGCTGCTTGCTCTGGAACCTCGCTAGACCAGCGCTGGAGCCAAACCCTATAATCCGCCTGGACGCACTGCCTCTGCCATGAGCAACCAAGAGACCGATCCTCTGGCCCACAAGGCGCACGCCGACCTCATCGTGGAGAGGGCCGCCGAGCAGCTCCGCCGCCTGCTGCACGAGGCGGTCCAGAAGCTGGACCCCTTTCCGCCCTTCCCAGGCGCCTTCTTCACCTACGGCATCGAGGTGGATCCCGGCGGCCTCGCCAGCCACGAGCGCGGCTGCGTGGTGCTGGGCCCCGACGCCGAGCTCTACGAGCTGGAGGTGGAGATCGACTTCTCGCAGGACGCCACTGACCCCGTGGCCGCCCGCGAGGAGCGGCTCAAGAAGCTGGACCTCCACCCCTGCGACTACGTGGTCTATGCCTACCACGCCCTGACGAAAGTGGTCGAGCTGCTGCTGGAGCAGGCCGAGGCGCAGGAGGCCTGAGCGGCGGCAAAGGGAGGGCCGAGCCGCGCTCGCCATTTGCGGCAGGGATAGGCAGTTCAGCCTGGATATGATCCAGGCCCCGGTCATTGGGGGCGCCTTTCCGTCCTGGGGTCATGTCGGCGCCATCCGCCGCTTCGGGGACGTCGCCAGACAGTCAGGGCGCTCTCCACAGACGCCGGGCCACCCTCAGGTTACGGCTAGCGGGGCCTGACCTGCTCGCCATCCGCTGCGCAGGAAAGCATGCGGCCGGGCAGTCCTCCGCCGCCGATGGGATGACAAGGAGATAGCGGCATGGAACGTGAACCACTCGGCGCATCCACGAGAAGCGGGGCACGAGCTGCCGCCATGCCGATGGTGGAGATGTTGGACGTGAGCCGGGTGTTCCACATGGGCGAGGTGGAGGTCCGCGCCCTCGAGGACGTGAGCCTGGCCTTAGGGCGGGGCGAGCTGGCCGTGATCCTCGGTCCTAGCGGTTCTGGCAAGACCACCCTTCTCAACCTGCTGGGAGGCCTGGATCGCCCTACCTCGGGCGCGATTCGTTACGGAGCCGCGGACATCACCACGCTATCCGACGGGGAGCTGGGCCGGTTCCGCCGCAATCACGTCGGCTTTGTCTTCCAGTTCTTCAACCTTATCCCTACGCTCACCGCGCGGGAGAATGTGGAGTTTGCGGCGGAACTGGTCTCCTCTGACCGTCAGGTTATCGACGCCAGGGTCAGGGAGGTGCTTTCCATGGTGGCACTCCAGGAACGCGCGGACCACTTTCCAAGCCAGCTCTCCGGCGGAGAGCAGCAGCGGGTGGCCATCGCTCGGGCCCTGGCCAAAGACCCCGATTTGGTGCTCTGCGACGAGCCGACAGGCAATCTGGACTTCCGCACCGGGCGCCAGATACTCGCGTTCCTGCAGGGACTGACCGCAGAGCGTGGGAAGACCGTCGTACTGGTCACCCACAACAGTGCCATCGCCTCTATCGGTGACCGCGTCATCAGGTTGCGTGACGGGCGCGTCCAGTCAGACCAGGCTAGTCGCAGCCCGTCCCCGGCATCCCAAATCGAATGGTAGCGGCCTAGGAGGTAGGGCAGATCGGCAGCAGGAAGATCAACCTCCTGGTCTTCCGCGACATCATGGCGCGGAAGTTCCAGTTCGGTGCCCTCATGGTCATCGTGGCCCTGGGCATTACCATCTACGCTTGCCTGGCCGTCGCCTTCGCCAATATCCGTAGCTCCTACGACCGCACCTACCGAGAGACGGACTTCGCCGACTTCACGGTGAAAGTGAAGGAAGCTCCGGACTCGGTTGTCGATGAGGTGCGTGGTCTTTCGAATGTGGAGCGCGTAGAGGGTCGGCAGGTCATCGACACCGGCCTGCTTCTCTCCGGGGGCCAGCTCATCCAGGCCCGTCTCATTGGGGTCCCCAGCGACCGTCGCCCCACGGTCAACGACGTGGTGTTGGAGTCAGGCCGCTACTTCCAGCCCGGCGACCGCGATGTGGTCCTTCCGGTTCGCAGTTTCACCGACTTCTATCGTCTCAAGAGCGGGAGCACCATCCAGGTGTACACCCCCGCGGGCCTGCACGCGCTAACAATAGTGGGGAGCGTTTCCAGCCCGGAGTACCTGATCCTGGCCGCCAGCAAACAGGATCTTCTCGCCAGCCCGCGCCGCTTCGGGGTCTTCTTCCTCCCGGAGGACCAGTTGGAGGCGCTGTTCGGCAGGCAGGGACAGATCAACGAGATCAGCGCCGTGGTGAAGAACGAGAGTGAGAGGGAGAACACGATCACTGCGGCGACCGCCATCCTGGCGCCCTATGGCGTGCAGCAGACAGTCCGTTCCGAGGACCAGCCCAGCCGGGCCGGCACCGACCTCGACCTCCAAGGGGCCCAGGAGTTCGCGACTCTCCTTCCGGCGCTGATCCTCGTGGTCGGCGCCTTTGCTATCTACATCGCGATGAGCCGGCTGGTGCGGGCCCAGAGAACGATCATCGGGCTGTCCAGAGCGGTCGGCTACGGAGTGAGGCAAGTAGTGGCCCATTACCTGCTCATGGCGATGGTCGTGGCGCTAGCAGGCGGCGTGCTGGGAATCGTGCTCGGGTATGGGCTCTCCATCGTCCTCACCAACGCCTACGCGTCGGCGCTCAACATCCCGCTCGTGAGTAACCGGTTTCAAGGCGAGCCCATTGCGGTCAGCGTGGTCATGAGCATTGCGGTCGCTCTGGTCGCCGCCGCTCTTCCTGCCTGGTCGGCGGCGCGCACGCTGCCTGCCTCGGCCATGCGCCCTTCACCAGAGGTGGCCCTCGCCAAGGGGTCAGTGCCACTCATCGAGCGGGTCATTGGGCTGGGGCGGCGCCCCCCGATGCTGCTGCGGCTCTTCGTCCGCAACATCTGGCGAGCCCCCCGCAGGACCTTCTACACCGTCGGCGCCGTTAGCCTCGGCCTCGTGCTGCTGGTGGTGGGATTCTCAACCTTTGACAGCATGAACTTCATGATGGATATCCAGTTCACTAAGACGGACCGATGGGACCTCGCCGGCATGTTCTCCTCGCCCCAGACAGAGGACGCACTCGCCAGCATCAGGGCCATCAAGGGAGTGGAGCGGGCTGAGCCGGTCTATTTTGCCCTGGCCGAGGCAACGGCGGGAACGCGAAGGGATAATCTGGAGCTGGCGGCTCTCTTGCCAGAGCAGCAGTTGCATGGATTCGATCTGGAAGGGGGCAAAGACCCCGAACAGGTGCTGGGTCAGGGCAAGATCATCCTCACGAAAGGCGTGGCCGACCACCTACACTTGGGTGACGGCGACAGCGTGGAGATCAGGACTGAGAGCGGTTCCGCCTCGCTCGAGGTCGGCGGTGTGAGCAAGGAGCCCTTGGGTGGCCTCGCCTACGTCTCGATGGCGACGAAGGAGAGCGGCTTGGGACTCCCCGCCGGCTTCAACGGCGTCTTCCTGAGCGCGACGGGCCCCTCGCTGGCCCGCGGCCTCCAGGCCGCCCTCTACCGGATGCCTGACGTTGAGGGCGTAGAGATCAAGCAGGAGGTCCGCGACGACTTCCAGAACGCGTTGGCCCTGTTCAACGTCATGATCGGGTTCGTGGTGGCATTCTGCCTCATCATGTTTGTCGCTATCGTCTTCAACACAATGACGGTCAACGTCTTGGAGCGGGAGAGGGAGACAGCCACCATGCGCACCCTCGGGTCGAGCCACCTTTCGGTTGCGACCATGCTCCTCAGCGAGGGCCTGGCGTTCAGCCTGCTGGCCATCGCACCGGGCCTCATCCTGGGCACCTGGGTGAGCTCCTACCTCGTTCAAGCTTTCAACTCCGAGTTCCTTACGATGTCGTTCCACATGTTCACGCGAACCTACGTGTTCATCTCCGCCCTGGTTGTTGCCAGCGCGCTGCTGTCTACCATTCCATCGATCCGGTACTGCATCCGCATGAACCTGGCAGAGGCGACGAAGGTCCTGACGTAGGGGCCACCGCTTCTGGCTTTACTCGAGGACGATCTCCCCGCTCTTGCCGCCGCTCTTCCTCACCAGCCGCACGCCCTCGATGTGCATAGCGCGGTCGGCGGCCTTGCACATGTCGTAGACCGTGAGGGCGGCCACCGCCACCGCCGTCAGCGCCTCCATCTCCACCCCCGTCTTGC
>CAZSSQ010000160.1:0-5674 GCA_964609465.1 uncultured Dehalococcoidia bacterium | reverse complement strand
ATATGACAATAAGCCTGGCGTAGTTGACAGTCTGGCCCGCGTCCATGCATTCAGTTGCGACCATGCGCACGCCCTGCTGCGAAATCTGGTCTGCAAAATCCTGAAGCCTCGCTATACGTGCGGACATATCAAGTCCGCTCCAGTCTCCCCTGTCAAAAGCTCGGCGCGCGGCTGCTATGGCGGCCTCCGCATCACCCTTTCCGGCCTGCGCAACCGTGGCGAAAGGGAGCCCGGTCCCCGGGTCGATAGTCTCGAACGTCTTTCCATCTTGGGCGTCGACGAATTCACCATCGATAAACAACTTGTACTGTTCCACGGAAAACCCTCCTTCTGCTTTGCGGATCTAGAGTGACAAGTGCGGGCGAAGTCAGTCCTCCACCCCCACCTCGCGCCCCTCCTCGGCCGAGCGGTAGGCGGCGTTGAGGATGCGCTGCACGTTCATGGTCTCCTCTTCCTTGACCAGGGGCTCGGCCTCGCCGCGCACGACAGCCAGGAAGTGGACGACCTCACGCTCCCAGCCGCTGGAGCGGGGGAGATTCTTGAACTCCTCGTCCACCTGCATTCCGTCCCGCAGGCGGTAGATGGTGGGAGGATCGGTGATGGCCCCGCCTTCCGTGCCCAGGAGCTGCGAGCTGAACCGGCTTTCTTTGATGTGGGCGGCCCAGCAGGCGTGCACGATCAGAGAAGCGCCGTCCTGGAAGCGCACGAGGGCCACGGCGGAGTCCTCCACGTCGAAGAGCTTGGGGTTCCAGGCGTTGCCTTGGGCGGCGGCGATCTCCGGCCGCCGGCCGAACCGCTGTTGCGTCACCGCCGACACCGTGGTCGGCGTGGGGTTGCCCATGAGCCACAGCGTCTGGTCCAGCATGTGCACGCCGATGTCGAGCAGGCAGCCGCCGGCGGAGAGGGCACGCTGGTGGAAGGCACCCCAGGTGGGGATGCCCATGCGGCGCATAGCGATAGCCTCGGCGTGGTAAATCTGGCCCAGAGCGCCGCTCTCCACGACGCGTTTGATGGCCTGGGCAGGCGACTCAAAGCGGAAGCTCTGGGCCGTCATCAGGATCTTGCCGCTGCGACGGGCCGCCTCGAACATCTCGCGCGCCTCCGCCACGCTCGTCGCCAGCGGCTTCTCGCAGAGGACGTGGGCGCCCCCCTCCAGCGCGGCGATCGTCACCTCTCGATGCAGCACGTTCGGAAGGCAGACGCTGACAACGTCGGGCTTCACCTCGGCCAGCATCCGCCGCCAGTCAGTGTAGACCTGGGGGATGGAGTAGTCCTTGGCCAGGGCGCGGGCCCTCGCCTCGTCCAGGTCGCAGATGGCGGCCACCGGGGCCATGGAGGCCCGGTAGCCCGGCATATGTACGATGCGCCCCGCAAAACCGGCGCCCACTACGACGATCTTCAGCTCACTCACTTCTCACCTCAGTACGACGTCTAAAGCAAACGCTCCAGCAGGGCCTTCGCTGCCAGGATGCCTTCACGTTCGGGCAGTCGCTCGCCCTCGTACTCGATGCCAACGTAGCCCTCATAGCCGGCCGTTTTCACGATGTCCAGCATGCGGGCGAAGTCGATGGTCGTCTCATTGCCGTCGGCATCGAAGTCATAGCACTTGGCGCTGACCGCCCCAGCATGGGGCATCATCTTCTCGACGGCGCGGTAGCGGTCGGTGCCCTCCGGGAAGTTGCCGAAGTCGGGCAGCGTCCCCAGACGGGGGTCACCCACCAGTTCGACAAAGGACACCAGCCAGTCCGGGTTTGACGAGAGGCCGCCGTGGTTCTCAATGAGGATGCGAAGGTCCGTACCCTCAGCGTAGTCGAGGAGCGCACGGAAGCCTTCGGCGGCGCGTTCGCGCATGGCGCCGGGGTCGCTCTCGTCGCCGCGGACGTTGCAGCGGATGGCGTGGCAGCCCAGCACGGCAGCGATGTCCACCCACTTCCGGTGGTTGCGCGCCGCCAGGAGTCGCTTCTCCCGCTCAGCATCTGCCAGATCGCCCTCGCCGTCGCACATGATGAGCAGGAGCTCGACGCCCCGCTCCTCGGCTCGCTGCTTCAGGTAGCGAAGGTAGAGGTACTGGGGCGACTGGAAGAAGGTATTCACCAGCTCGAACCCTGTGATGCCCAGGTCGCCACAGATGTCCACCATGCCGAGCATGTCGGTCTCTCGGGCGAAGTACATCCGGTGCAGGGACCACGCTGCCAGAGAGATCTTCAGGCCGCCCGGCTCGCTCTTCGACTGCGTCACGATAGCGCCTCCACACTCACTTCTCGAAAGTAGACGACGGAATCCGCGTCGTGGTTCTGCAGGCCGACGTAGCCGTGCTCCGGCCGCGGCCCTCGCTCGGGCTCGTAGTCGAAGCGGCGCGGCGGCACCGGCTGCGCCGGGTCGAAGGTTGTGACGAGGACCCCGTTAAGGGTGACATCCACGCGCGCGCCTCGCATGGCGATGTCCATCACGTTCCACTCGCCAGCAGGCTTCTGGGCATCGGCAAGGGCGCCGGTGATGGAGTAGATGCAGCCGGTGCGGTGCCACTCGTCGCCGGTCGCCAGGATCTGGACCTCGTACCCGTGGTGAACGGCATACCAGGCGTCGGGCGGGGGCTCGCCGATGCGGATGAAGACGCCCGAGTTATCCTCAACGCGGCTCACCCGGTACACCACCCGCAACGTCGCATCGCCGAGCTTCGATCCGGTGTACCAGAGGAGACCCATGCCGCCCTGGGTCTTGAGCGCGCCGTCCTCGACCACGAAGCTGCCGTCGCCGACCATCTCCCAGCCGGTCAGGTCCCGGCCGTTGAAGAGCTGTCTGCGACGAGACGGGCGGTCCTCAGCGCTCATGGAAAGCAGAAGGGGGTTTTCCGGGTGCCAACGGCGCCAGTATACATTCCGGCGGTCTAAGAACCAATCGTAGCGCGAAACGGGACTCGCCCCGACTTGCCAGGGCAGCCGGCCGGACTAGCGCTCGCGTATGTGGCGACCAGCCAGGGCGCGGCCTATAATTGGAGTGTCTGAGGCAGAGTTTCCCTCACGCCAGCGGTGGGAAAGGAGTCATCATGGTGCGCAGGACGGGCGTCGCCGAAACGGGAGTCACGGCCGGAGGCTACAGCTTCACCATTCGCGCCCAGTACCCCAACCAACCGGGCATGCTGGGCAAGATCGCCTCCGCCATCGGCGAGGCCGGGGGTAACATCGACGCCATAGACATCGTGCAGGCGAGCCGCGACCGCATAAGCCGCGATATCACCGTGGCCGCCCGCGACGAGTTCCACGGCCACGATATCGTAGAGCGGCTGAAGGCTGTGGAGGGAGTGACTATCCGCAGCGTCTCCGACCCGGTCTTCCTCATGCACCTGGGCGGCAAGATCGAGGTCAGCTCGCGAGCACCCATAAAGACCCGCGGCGACCTCTCGATGGCCTACACCCCGGGCGTGGCCCGAGTCGCGATGACCATACACGATGATCCCAACGCCGTGTGGGCGCTGACCATCAAACGCAACACGGTGGCGGTGGTGACCGACGGAACGGCGGTGCTGGGCCTGGGTGACATTGGGCCGGAGGCAGCCCTCCCCGTCATGGAGGGCAAGGCCATGCTGTTCAAGGAGTTCGGCGGCGTCGACGCCTGGCCGGTCTGCCTGGCCACCAAGGAGCCGGACGAGATCGTGCGCTGTGTGAAGCTCATCGCTCCCGTTTTCGGCGGCATCAACCTGGAGGACATCTCCGCTCCCCGCTGCTTCGATATCGAGGACCGGCTCAAGCAGGAGCTGGACATTCCCGTCTTCCATGATGACCAGCACGGCACGGCGGTGGTGGTCCTGGCCGGTCTCCTCAACGCCCTCAAGATCGTCCGCAAGAAAATAGAGGACCTGCGCGTGGTGGTCTCCGGGGCAGGAGCCAGCGGTATCGCCTGCACCAAGATGCTCCTCTCTGTCGGCGTCAGCGACATCGTGGGGTGCGATCGACATGGCATCGTCTACAAGGGCCGCAAGGAAGGGATGAACACGGCCAAAGAGTGGCTCGCCGAGGTCACCAACACCCGCGGCCTCCGCGGCACCATCCACGATGCCATGGAGGGCGCCGACTTCTTCCTTGGCCTCTCGGGGCCCAACGTCATCACCGGCGACGACATCAAGAAGATGGGCCGTGACCCCATCGTCTTCGCCATGGCGAACCCAGACCCGGAGATCGATCCCGAAGAGGCTCTACCCTACGTCCGCGTCATGGCTACCGGACGCTCAGACTACCCGAACCAGATCAACAACGTCCTCTGCTTCCCCGGCTTCTTCCGCGGCCTGCTGGACGTTCACGCTCACGAGGTCAACGAGGAGATGAAGATAGCCGCCGCCCAGGCCATAGCCTCTGGTGTTTCCAGGAACGAGCTGCACGAGGAGTACATCATCCCCAGCGTCTTCAACAGGTCGGTGCAGCGGGCCGTCGCTCGAGAGGTGTCCAACGCCGCTTACCGCACCGGGGCCGCGTCGCACCACCGGCGGTCATACCGCGGCCGCCTGTAGGCCGAGCACCAACGACATCGTCCGGCCCCCGAGCCCAGGCTGCGGGGGCCGCTCCGTACTTGCCCGCGCTCAGGCCCTGCCCTATCATTTCGGCGTCCGCGACTGCGCGGCGGGAGGTGAGCACCAGGCAAGGCGGTGAGAGACCTGCCCGAGGGCAGGCAAGGACAAGGAGGGCTGCTGGTGGAACTGAAGGGTACTGTGGCCATCGTCACAGGAGCGGCACGCGGCATAGGCCGCGGCATCGCCATGTGCCTGGCCCGCGAGGGCGTGCACGTGGTCATCGCCGACCTGGGGCAGAACCAGGACATCGCGCCGGAGATGGAGGAGACGGCGCGGCAGGCAAGGGCTCACGGCGTCGAGGCGCTGACCGTGAACGTGGACGTGCGCAACTGGGAGCAGGTGCAGGGCATGGTGAAGGCCGCCATCGACCGCTTTGGGCACGTCGACATCCTGGTCAACAACGCCGGCGTCACCTCCGTGGCGGCCGTGGCCACCATGGAGGAGTCGGAGTGGGACCGCGTGCTGGGCGTGAACCTGAAGGGGACCTTTCTTTGCAGCAAGGCGGTGGCGCCCCACATGATGGAGCGCCGCTCGGGGCGCATCGTCAATTTGTCGTCGCAGGCCGGCAAGCGAGGCTACCCGGCCAACGCCCACTACTGCGCCTCCAAGTTCGGCGTTATCGGCTTCACCCAGTCTCTGGCCTATGAGATGGGGCCCTCCAATGTCACCGTCAACGCCGTCTGCCCGGGCGAGGTGGACACAGCCATGTTCCGCGATGTCCTGGCCCCCGCCATAGGCCTCCTCACCGGCAAGACGACGGAGGAAGCATGGCAGGAGTGGATCGCGACGCGGGTGCCCCTGGGCCGGCCCCAGACGCCGGAGGACATCGGCGAGGCGGTGGTCTTCCTCTGCCGGGCGGAGAACATCACCGGCGAGGCCCTCAACGTCACCGGCGGCAGCGAGATGGCGTGAGTGGTAGGGGCGCAGGGCCCTGCGCCCCTACGTGTCTCGCGGGCGTCGGGCTTTCGGTTGTTCAGCAGTCAGTGCATGCGCGGCCGGGGTGTTGGGTCATGCGCTAGCGCTGTCTGTGGCAGACAATGCCGCCGTCACATGACGTCCAACGCAGGGAAGGGGGAATCCTCCCGAGTTGCCCCAGAGCCAGACTCTCCC
>CAZSSQ010000159.1:0-5755 GCA_964609465.1 uncultured Dehalococcoidia bacterium | reverse complement strand
CTACCGCAGCGTCCCCCCGAATACCTGCCACGCCAGCGCCGTCTTGGCCGTCAGGCTCAACCAGATATAGACGCGCTCGCCGTACAGATAGTCCCGCCACTTCCCGACTCTCTTGTACTGCAAGAACATGTTCACCGGGAACACGTTGTAGAAGAGGAACAGCGAGACCAGGATGCCATAGACGAACTTCGGGACTGCGTTGTCTGAGTTGACGACCGCGCCGCCAAAGTACCAGGCAATGATGATCCACGGAACGATGCCTGCCAGGCACCCGAGGATGAACGCCGACCAGTTCGTGCGCTCCGTCGTTTGGTTGTGGATCTCCATCATGAGGCCGAAGAAGATCATCGTCGCGTTCAGCACGAAGAGCAGCACGAGCGTGGGCAGGTCGAGCACGTTACTGAGCAGGGCGATCACCACGATCATCAGCGACGAACTCAGCGCATACTCGTACCAGCGCACGTAGTTGATCCGCCGCTTCAGGTTCCTCACGTACCACGGATAGAGCCAGGGCGAAGCCAGCAGCAAGTGAGCGATGGCGGAGATCAGGAGAAACGCGGCCACCATCGGACCAAGCCGTATGTTGAACAGGGTCGTCGTCTGTGTGCTGATGTCCTGACTCATTGCGTCGCTATTCAAGAAGGTCTGCCTGAGCGGGAGCGTGGACGCGTTGCTCAGGAGGAGCATGGCGACGCCCTGAGCGAGATGAAGACAACCCATCGCCGCGTTGAACCATCTCAGCCGGACGAACACCTCTTCCGGCTCAGATCGTTCGCGTGGTGCCGTCTCGGTGTCAGTCATCGAGCGCGCTCCTTTCTCTGCAAGGAAGAGCAGCCGTTGCCCTCATGGGCGTCGCTTGACGCAGGCGGCAGAATACCAGTTGCGATGCAGGTTATCAAGGACAGGCAGCATTCGGGGGTCACCCGCTAACGGTCGTCAGGAAGCGATGTAGCGATGGGGTTGTCGTGGGCGCGGTTCAGCTCCGGCCGCGTAGCAGCCCCACAGCCAGTGCAGCCACCGCGATCGCGTAGCAAGTGCAGCCGGTCCAGAAGGCCGCGGAGATACCATGAGACAGGGCTATAGCCACAGCCAGCACCGACGCGCAGACAGAGGTAGCCCCGTTTATCCCCCACAGGTACGGCATCGGGGCATCCGGCCAGGCGGAGACAACCTTCATGCCGATGGGGAACGGCATCCCCATCGCCAGGCCCATGGGCGCCAGGATCGCCGTGGCCGCGAGGATGCGCATGGGGGTCGTCGCCGAATCCCAGTGGTGGACGACCAGCGGCGTGACGAAGCCGGAGGCGACCAGCAGCAAGAGGAGGGGGATAAAGGGCAGCAGGTTTGAGGCATGCAGCCCGGGCCTGGCAATGCGCTCGGTCGCGAAGCTGCCGATGCCGCTGAAGAGCAACAGCGAGAACAGCACCACCGACAGGCCGTATGTTGGATGCCCGAGGAAGATGTTCAGCCGCTGCATCTGGGATACTTCAACCAGAAGGAAGCCGAGCCCAATGGCGGCGAAGAACACAAAGAAGGGCGTCATGCGTCTCAGGTTCGCCTTCCCTGGTGCCAGCAGCAGTGGCAGGATGATGCAGAGGAGCGTCAGCACTACCACGGCGATGGTCAGCTCCGCCAGCACAATCACGGGCTCCGTCAAACCCTTGTAAGGCGGCAGGTCACCGCGCAACAGGTCCTCAAGGCGGATCATCTGGAAGAAGAAGGGGCTGTCATCCGTGGGGGCTGAGATGTTGATCGAGAAGTGGCTGACATAGGCGTCCAAGTCATCTGCCTCCACGATCTCCGCGATGGTTCTGTCGCCAACGTAGTTTGGGGTCAAGACTCGGTCGAACTTCAGTTCCTTGACAGCTTCGTCCAGCGCGGCGACATCCTCGTTCGACAAGGGTGAAGGACTAACCAGGATCGTGGTTGCGGGGATTATGGCCGCCATGTAGATGTAATCACGAGGGTTGGTCACTCCTCGTTCCCGCAGTGTCTTGGCCGCGAGAGACGCCAGACGGTAGGCCTCCATTGGCCGGTCAAGCTGATAGAACCTGGAGACGCTGAGAAGCCCGCCCGGCTTCAGGTGGTCTAGGAAGTTGTCCCACGCCTCTACCGTGTAGAGCGAGTTCTCTGACAGGGCATAGGCGCCTGCAGACGTCGCTGCCCAGGTGTCAGTAAGGGAGAGCTGAATAATGTCGTAGCGCTTGTTCGACCGCGCGATGTAGCTACGGGCCTCATCGTTCACGAAGGTGACCCGAGGGTCCCTGTCGAGGTGCCCGGTGAAATCTCCATAGACGTCGTTTATGGCGTGGAGGATCTGGTCGTTTATCTCGACCCCCGTCACCGACTTCTGGCCGAAGGCGAGGGCAGAGAGGATGTCGCGGCCGCCACCTACTCCAACGACAAGCACGTCCGCGTCCTTCCGCGCGTAGTGTCCCAGGTTCGTGACGTCGTACTTGAGGTGCTGAATCTGTTGGGGGTTGCCGTCGTACCGCGTGAGGACTGTGTAGGCAACGGAGTCGATAAGGAGGTCAAACTGCTCCACGGCGAGGTCTTTCGGCAACGTGGGGCTCAAGCCCCACCCCATAGGCACGAAGCCAGGGCGGCGATCAATACGGATCCGGGAGAAAGCATTCCACCGTTCGTAGTCGGGCGAAGACTCCTCGTAAACGGGGACGCTCTCTCCTTGGCCCACCCATGTCAAGCGCAGGAGCGGGTGATGGCGGGCGAACAATAGCGCGTTGGTGAAGCCAAAGCCGAGAAAGAATGCGGCGGTGAACAGGCCCAACCAGAACATCCTCTCGTGCTTGCCTGCCTGCGCAAGCCACAAGGAAGCGACGGCGGGCAGGACGGCGACGACGACGACCGCCGAAGGCGCGTCCACCACCCCCAACAGCCGCACCAGCGCCACTGCTCCCGCAGCGGCGCCGACGAGGTCTGCCGCATACAGCCTGCTAACTTGCTGCGGGAATCTCGTCAGGGCCAAGCAGACGAAGATCCCGCTGAAGATGAACGGAATGGCAATGACGAAGTACAGGGTTGCCACCGAATAGACGCCTGGTATCGACCACTTCGGCACGAAGGGAATCGCTAGCTGTGTGAGGAAGCTAAGAACGATGGATACTCCGAAGAGAAGGGAGGACTGTACCAGACGTTCGTTGGTTCGTCCCACGGGGAAGTGGCTGGGCATGAGGTAGACGATTAGCGCTCCCACCGTCATGCCGAAGAGGGCGACGGAGATGGCGACGAAGGCGAAGTGATACCACATCGTTGCGCTGAAGATGCGCGTCAACAGGATTTCGTACATGAGGGTGGAAAGCGTGACGAGGAATAGGCCGGCGAAGGTCCCGAAGTTGGCCTGAGGGGGAGAGACAGCCAGCGTACCCCCTTGGTTCAAGGCAGCGTTCTCACGTGCAAGTCATCGGATGCGGCCTGCCGTGAGCAGACAGGGGCACGCGATCCCGCAGCCGCTGCCGCCACGGTACGCGGCCCACCAACCGGGTCGTGCCTTTGTTGGCTTCCAGATGGCGTTGACGGCGGCTCTCATACATAGCCGTGCCCCCCACCTCCTTGCTTTCGGCCCACTTCAAGAGGCAAGTTGTCATCTCCATCTACGCTGTGTCAAGGCCCAAAAGAGAGAGACCGCCACGGTTGGCGCGCCGACGTCGTATCTGGAATTCCTCCTAGTGGGCGATGCAGGACTCGAGCCCGCCTACCCTCCTACGGCGGGCAAGCCGGCAGGCGGGCCTACGACCCTCTGTGTCCAGGGCATCTGCGCCCAAGCGCTGGTCGCCCAAATCGGAGAGGGCACACGAAAAAGGGAAGCTATCCGCTCGACAGTAGCTCCCTGCGTAGCGCGAGGAGTTTCTCTCGTGCTAATGTCTGCTTGAGATGAGACGCCTCATCGTCCCTTTGCTGGCCGGCCTCTTGCTGGGCGGTTCGCTCTTCGCCGCGGCCTGCGGCTCCAGCGGTGACAACGAGACCGCTGCGTCGCCCACCTCCAGTGGCGCTTCCGCCGGCAAGACCCCCACGTCCACGCGTGTCCCAACGAAGCCGGCGACACGCGCCACGCCCAGCGGCACGCCCAGGGCGACGCCCACCGTCACGGCCACTGCCGCGCCCATCGCGCCGCCGCCCGCCACGACCACCTCGACCGCCGCTGCCACGCCTGAGGAGCCGACCAGGAACTTCGACCTCCTCCAGCTCTGCCTCGGCGTTTCCGACGAGGGCTGGCGCCAGGCCTGCGCCGCCGTCGCCAGCAAGGATATCGCCAAGTGCAGCCAGATGCCCGACACGGGCGTGATCGAGAAGCCGGATATGCAGGCCGTATGCGGCTTCTTCGTCGCCGCCGCCACCAAGGACGCCGGTATCTGCGAGAGAATAGGGACGATCGCGCCCGGCTTCGACCCTGCCTCATTCGCGCTGGGCGAGTACGGCGCGGACTGCTACATGTACGTCGCCGTCGCTTCGCGGGACGTCGCCCTCTGCGACCGGACCCAGTCGCAGGCCGGCTGCGAGCACAACATCGCCGTGGCCGAGGGCGCGGTCCCGCTCGACGAGTGTAACGATATCGACTGTCTTTTCGACTACGCTCTCCGCAACCACAGCACCGAGGCGTGCGAGAAGCTGGGCGGCATGGGGGAGCAGATGCGCGTCTCTTGCCTGGTCATGCTCAGCGGCGACCCGGCGCTCTGCGATTCCCTCGAGGGCATCGGCGTCACCGAGCGGACTGCCTGCGTGAGCAGGGCGCTGTACGGCCAGGCCCGCTCCGCGCCCGGCGGCTTCGAGTTCTCTGTCTGCGGCGACGATGTCATCTGCCTCTTCCGCTCCCTGCGAGACATGGCCTACTACATCGCCGGCCAGTAGCCCCTCTGGCGCTGTCCAGGCGACGCGCGGCAATTGCGAAGGGTTGTAGCGCAAACCGAGGTTAGCGCGGCCTCACTCTTGTGCCTTTGGCGCAGCCGATACTCCCCTGCCGGGCTTGCTGGGTGTAGATGCGGGTGTTCCGCTAGGCGGGGAGCGGGCATCGAGTCACCCCGCCTGGAGGCCCGGCCCGCTGCTGCCACAAGAAAGAGGAGCACCCTTGAGCTGGTGACTGGGGTGCTCAAGGGCGCGAGCGAGAGGACTATCTGTGCTGGTGGCGGGGATGCATCCTCTCACCATTAATACGATCGGCTGTAGCCCACGGTTTCCGTAGTCCCACGGGGATAGCGCAGACGCAGACGCCAGGTTGGGACCACAAATGAACGGTCCCGGAGGCCGCCCCTGGTGTTTGGGGGACGTGCACGCGCCGAGAACGGAGACGGGGCCGCAAAGGCCCGGTCTCGTCAACTGCGTCGTCTAGGATATCGATCTCGCCTTACTTCCCGCTCGCCCCTTTCTTGGGCTTGTCCTGCTTAGGCTTCTTGACTTTCTTGCCGCCCTTGTCCTTCCGTGCCATTGTGCGCCTCCTTCGGTTTTCGTCAGGATTGTAACAGGAGCCGGAGCGCAGTCATAGGGAGAAGCTAGACCTAAAATCTACCTCCCGGCTTAGTCGACGATGAGCTGTCCCTGCCCTCTCGTCCGCGGCCCTAGCCCCATAGCGGGAGAGCATTCTCTGGGAACGCCAGCCGCATGGGGCCCGTTTCCGCGCTGTCGGAATCCGTTTGGGCTTTGGTGGGCGATGCAGGACTTGAACCTGCGACCTTCTGTGTGTAAAACAGACGCTCTTGCCAACTGAGCTAATCGCCCACCGCTGAGGCAAGTGAATCCTAGG
>CAZSSQ010000158.1:0-5791 GCA_964609465.1 uncultured Dehalococcoidia bacterium | reverse complement strand
TCTTCTGGGAGGTAGAGCTGATCCCCATGTACATGCTCATCTCCATCTGGGGGACGGGCCGCAAGGTCTACTCCGCGATGAAGTTCGTGCTCTACACCATCGCCGGGAGCGGCCTCATGCTGGCTGGCATCCTGATCCTGGGCTTCGCTGCCGGCACCTTCGACATGGTCGAACTGACCCACATGCAGATCACCGAGGCCCTCATTCCCCTGCCAGCCGTCTTCTTCCTCATCTTCGCCGCCTTCGCCGTCAAGCTGCCCGTCTTCCCTCTGCACACGTGGCTGCCCGACGCCCACACCGACGCGCCGACGGCCGTCAGCGTCATCCTGGCGGGCATCCTGCTGAAGATGGGCGGCTACGGCATGATCCGCCTCTGCGTCAGCATCCTGCCCGACGTGGCCCGTGACTATGCCGTCTGGCTCACCGCCTTTGCCGCCGTCAACGTCGTCTACGGTGCCATCGTCACCCTGCGCCAGACGGACCTGAAGCGGCTCATCGCCTACTCCAGCATCAGCCACATGGGCTACGTGCTGCTGGGCATATTCGCCCTGGGGCAGGTGTCGATGACCGGCGCCACCCTCCAGATGTTCACCCACGGCACCATCACCGGCCTGCTCTTCGTGATGGTGGGGCTGGTCTACGACCGCGCCCACACGCGAGACATCAGCGTGCTCTCAGGGCTGGCACCGCGCATGCCGGTCATCGCCACCGGATTCGTGATAGCGGGGCTCGCATCCCTAGGGCTGCCCCTCATGTCGGGCTTTGTCTCCGAGCTGCTGGTCTTCCTGGGCAGCGTCGAGTCATACACGATACCCACGCTGTTCGCGGTGGTGGGCATCCTGCTGACGGCGGGATACATCCTCTGGATGCTGGAGAGGGTCTTCTTCGGCCCGCCCAACCCGCGCTGGGCGGACCTGGTCGACGCCACGCGCTGGTGGGAGCGGCTGCCGGTGGTGGGCCTCGTGGCCTCCATCCTGGCGATCGGCATCTATCCGGCGACCCTGGTGCCGGTCATCGAAGCGGGCATCGCGCCCATCGTGGCGAGGCTGGGGTAAGGAAAGGCCTTCATGCTGCCGGACATCGACCGCCTGGGCCCTGAGCTGGTGCTGATGGTCAGTGCCGGCCTGATCATCCTGGCCGACCTGGCTCTACGGGAGGACATGCCCGCCACGCGGCGGGGCGCCCTCCTGGCCTGCGGCAGCCTGGCCGGGATCGTGGGGGCCATCGCCTGGGCGGTGAGCCTCGTCCTCCGCGACCGGCAAGGCACTGCCTTCGACGGCTCCCTGGTCGTCGACAACTTCAGCCTCTTCTTCATGTTCCTCTTCCTGGGCGTCGCCATCCTGGTGATCCTGGCCTCCATCGACTACGGCCAGCGCTTCGGCAACTACCAGGGCGAGTACTACGCCCTCATCCTGCTGGCGACGAGCGGCATGATGCTGCTCGCCGGCGGCCGCGACCTCATCGCTATCTTCGTGGCCCTTGAGCTTACGGCCATCTCGCAGTACGTGATGGCCGCCCTCCTCAAGGACACGCGCTCCAGCGAGGCCGGCCTCAAGTACCTGCTGCTGGGCGCTATCAGCACCGCCGTGCTCCTCTACGGCATGGCCTTCCTGTTCGGGCTGTCCGGCACCACGAAGCTGATTGCACCGCCGGGGGAGCCCAGCATCGCTGCCACAGTAGCCGGGGCCGACGCCAACCTGCGCGGCGCGCTGGTGCTATCGATGGTCCTGCTGGCGGCGGGCCTGGCCTTCAAGACGGCGGTGGTGCCCTTCCAGATGTGGGTGCCCGACGTGTACGAGGGCTCGCCGACGCCGGTGGCCGCCTTCCTCTCGGTGGCGAGCAAGGCCGCTGGCTTCGCGGTCGTCCTACGCATCTTCTACGACGGCCTCAGCGCCCCCTTCCTCAGCAGCGACTGGTCGAACCTCTTCGCCGCCGTAGCCGCCATCTCGATGACGGTGGGAAACGTCGTTGCCCTGATGCAGACCAACATCAAGCGACTGCTGGGGTACAGCTCCATCGCCCAGGCGGGCAACATCATGGTGGGAATAGCGGCCATCTCGGCCGCCAGCGGCAACTTCGCCCTGGGCGCCGGCGGCGTCGTCTTCTTCCTGGGGACCTACGCCTTCACCAACCTGGGCGCCTTCATCGCCGTCATCGCCATCTCCAGCCGGCTGGGCAGCGACGTCATTGCCGACTACGCAGGGATGGGCCGGCGCTCGCCCCTGCTGGCCCTGGCCCTAGCCCTCTGTCTCATCTCCCTCACCGGCCTACCGCCGACGGCCGGATTCGTAGCCAAGGTCTACATCTTCAACACCGCCGTCCAGAGCGACCTGGTGTGGCTGGTCATCGTGGCCGTCCTCAACTCAGTGGTGGCGGCCTACTACTACCTGCGAGTCGTCGGCCAGATGTACCTGGTGCCACCGACCCAGGAGGAGCGGGTGCCGGTCTCCTGGTCCCTAGGCGCCTCGCTGGGGGCCGCCGCCCTGGGCGTGCTGATCATCGGCATCATCCCCACGCCTTTGATCTCCGCCGCCGAGCGCGCCGTCAACGTCTTCTCCTAGCAGGGGTCGAGCATGCTCGACCCCTACACGTGGTACCATGGCCCCGTCATGGCAGAGGTAGCCCGCCCCAGATACGAAGTCGCCGTCAGAATTGAGGCACCCTTTCGCGGCCGGCTGGACATCCGGGCCTTCCGGCGCCTGGCCGTCCGCGTCCTGAGGGCCGAAGAGGTGCTGCCGCCCGCCGAGGTCGGCCTGGTGGTCGCCGATGACGAGACGCTGCGCGACCTGAATCGCCGCTACCTCGGCCTCGACGAGCCCACCGACGTCCTCTCCTTCGGCCATGACCCCTCTCCAAAGCCCTTCGTCACGCCGCCCGACGGAGTCCGCCGCCTGGGGGAAGTGATCCTCTCGTACCCGATGGCGGAGCGCCAGGCCCGGGAGGCCGGTCATAGCGTGCAGGAGGAGGCAGCCCATTTGGTGGTGCATGGGCTCCTCCACCTCCTCGGCTACGACCACGCGAACCGCAAAGACGAGCGCCGCATGCGGGCCCGCGAGGAGGAACTGCTGGGGCAACCAGCGCATTGAGGCGGCCTGCCAACCGCTGCTATACTGGCGGCGAGGTGAAGCATGTCCTGGGATTCTTGGAGGAAACGGCGGTTCCACATTCGCTTTCAGAAGGCAGAGGAGGGTGGTTACATAGTCAGCATTCCTGAGATGCCAGGATGCGTGACTCAGGCGGAGTCTTTCTCTGAGGGCCTACTGATGATTCAGGACGCCCTTCAGGGGTTGCTGCACGTGGCTGTCGAACACGGCGACCCAGTTCCGGAGCAATTTCGAGACCTCGTCGACGAGCTGACCTCCTATTCGCTCAGTGGGAAGCAGGCTGCCCGCTCTCAGGCCCGATGAGGTCATTCGCGCACTCGAACGGGCCGGCTTCGTGCGGGAACGGCGCGGCGCACACGTGATCATGCGCAATCCAGATACCCGGCGCTCTGTCGCTGTCCCTATTCACCCTCGTGATCTGAAGCGAGGCCTCGTTGTCCGCGTTATTCGTCAGTCTGGGTTGACTCGGGAGGAGTTTCTCCGGCTCCTATGACCTCTGAAGTCCTTTACCGCAAGTGGCGCCCCCAGACCTTCGCCGAGGTGGCGGGGCAGGAGCCCATCACCCGCACCCTGACCAACGCCCTCGCCTCCGGCAAGGTGGCGCACGCCTACCTGTTCACCGGCCCCCGCGGCACTGGCAAGACCACCACCGGCCGCCTGCTGGCCAAGGCCGTCAACTGCACCGACCCCCACGAAGGCGAGCCCTGCAACGCCTGCGACTCCTGCCGCCCCTTCCTGGAGGGCCGCGCCCTGGACCTCATCGAGCTGGACGCAGCCAGCAATCGCGGCATCGACGAGATCCGCGCCCTGCGCGACAAGGTAGGCTTCGCGCCCGCCGCCGCGCGCTACAAGCTCTACCTGGTGGACGAGGTGCACATGCTGACGGAGCCGGCCTTCAACGCTCTCCTGAAGACGCTGGAGGAGCCGCCGCCCCACGCCATCTTCGTCCTCGCCACCACCGAGCCTCACAAGGTGCCTGCTACCATCGCCTCTCGCTGCCAGCGCTTCGATTTCCGGCGCATACCGCTGGCGGCCATTGTGGAAGTCCTGAAGCGAGTCTGCCGCGAGGAGAAAGTGAAGTGCCCGGACGAGGGCCTGGAGCTTGTCGCCCGCAGCGCTACGGGCAGCCTTCGCGACGCCCTCAACCTGCTGGAACAGCTCATGGACTACCACGGCCGCAAGCTGACCCTGGCCAACGTACAGGCCGGTCTCGGACTCGTGGGCGATGCGCGTAGCGGCGACCTAGCCCGCCATGTCCTCGAAGGAGACCTGGCGGGAGGACTGGCCCTAATCGGCTCCGTCCGTGACGACGGCCTCGACCTGCGCCAGTTCCAGCGAGAGGTGGTCGGGCATCTGCGCAACCTCCTGCTGGTCAAGGCCGGCGCCGAGGCCAGCCTGTCCCTCACCCACGAGCAGGCGGAGGAGCTGAAGGCCGTGGCCTCCGATGTGGGCGCCGAACGTATCCTCCGCGCCCTCAAGACCTTTGGGCAGGCCGACCTGCGGGCCGACCCGCAGTCGTCGCTGCCCCTGGAGCTGGCCCTGGCCGACTGCGTGCTCGCCCCCACCGAGACGGAGGCGCCGGCGCCTGGTCCCCAGGCGGTCGAGGCCGGCCGCCGACCGCCACCGCGACCGGCCCTCGCGCCTGCCAGGCCAGCGCGCAGCCGCATAGAGGCCTGGGCTTCCACGGAGGAAGCGACACCGCCCGCCCCGGCACCGGCGACGCCGAGGCCCTCGCCGAACGCGGGTCCTCCTCCTCCGCCCTCGGCGGAGGAGCCGATTGCTGCCGCCACCGAGGCCACGGCGAGCGCCGCGGAGCCTGCGCCCCAGCCGGAGCCAGCGCGGGCGCCAGCCCCGTCCGGCCCGCTCACTCTGGAGCAGGCCAGGGAATACTGGCGGGACATCTACAGCCTGACGCGACAGCTCAACTTCAAGGCCGGTGCACTCCTCAACAGCGGCTGCGACATCGTCGATGTGGAGGACGGCACCATCGTCTTCGGCTTTCGCAACCAGTGGTTGGCGGAGCGCATGAATAGCGGCGACGGCGGCTCCAACCTGAAGTCCCTTCAGGAGGCAGTGAACCGGGTGCTGGGCGAGGGCCATGACGTTCGCTGCATCCACGCACCCGAGGCGGCGGCGAGGCCGGTCTCGGGACGGCGAGGCGGCCACCTGGTGGAGGCCGCCCGCGAGATGGGAGCGCGCGTCATCCCTGACCAGGAATAGGAGACGGACATGGGCATGAGCCGAGACATGATGCGCCAGATGCAGAAGATGCAGGAGCGGCTAGCCAAGGCCCAAGAGGAGCTCCACAACACCTCCGTCGAGGGCAGCGCCGGCGGCGGCGCCGTCACCGTAGCCGTCACCGGTGGCCTGCGGGTGCAATCGGTGAAGATCGCGCCGGAGGTGGTGGACCCAGGCGACGTGGAGATGCTGGAGGACCTGGTAACGGCCGCCCTCAACGAGGCCCTGGAGAAGGCGCAGGCCCTCCAGGCCGAGAGCATGGCCGGTGTTACCGGCGGTCTGCATCTCCCGGGCGGCTTTGGCCCGGGCCGGCGCTAGTCCGGCAGTCCGCGGGGAGAGGTGAGCCCCTTGAACGAATTCGTGACCTCGGCGGCGGCCCCCGTCGCCCGCCTCATCGAGGAGTTCCACAAGCTGCCGGGCATCGGCCCCAAGAGCGCCCAGCGGCTCAC
>CAZSSQ010000157.1:0-5813 GCA_964609465.1 uncultured Dehalococcoidia bacterium | reverse complement strand
CACGCCGGCCGCCCGCAGCCGGACCAGGTCCGACCGCTCCAGGCCCAGCAGCCCGCCGAAGACGTCCTCGTTGTGCTCGCCCAAGAGGGGGGCGCGGCCGGCCCGCCATCCCCAGCCGCCATCGGAGGCCGGGCCGCCGGTCAGGCGAAAGGGCGGGCCGGGGTAGACCCAACGACCGGCCACGGGGTGGTCCACCTCCTGGAAGTAGCGCCGGGCCATCATCTGCGGCGAGGCCAGCGCCTCCTCCAGGGTAAGGACGCAATCGACGTTGCCCGGCCGCCGGCCGGGGGCGTCCGACTGGCGGTAGGCGTAGTCGGGCAGGTAGTTCTCCAGGACACAAGCCTGGCACTCCATGGCGCTGATTTCGATGTGCTGGCCCACCTCCATCACCGCCAGCCCCAGCAGCGCCGCCAGGGTGGCGGCGAAGGCGTTCAGGCCCGCCTGGTACTCCGCCTGGTAGCCGCCGTTGACGAGGGGCTCCCGGTCGGGGTCGCCGGTGAGGTACATCTGGCCGCCGGAGGCGAAGGAGGTGAGGTTCGTGGCCTTCCAGCGACCATAGGGGCCTTCCCCGAAGGGCTTGACCGAGACCATGAGTAGCCTGGGGTTAAGCCGTGCCAGCTCCCGGAAGGAGAGGCCTAGCCCCTCCAAGCGCCCTGGCGGCTGGTTCTCGACCAGCACGTCTACCTCCTCCACCAGGCGGCGCAGGAGCCGCACCCCGCTGGCGGTCGAGAAGTCCAGGGTGACGCCCTTCTTGTTGGTGTTGAGGTAGAGGAAGAGGGCGCTCTTCTCCGAGTGGGGCAGTCCGGCACCCGTAGCGCTGTCCGGGAAGGAGCCGCGGCGGCGGGCCGGGTCGCCCTCCAGGGGCTCGACCTTGATCACGTCCGCCCCGTAGTCGGCCAGGAGCTTGCCACAGTAGGGGGCGGAGACGCCCTCACCCAGCTCGAGGACGGTGAAGCCAAAGAGCGGCAGGTCTTCGGCTGTATCAGGAGTCATGAGGCCTCGCTGCTTTCCTCGGCCGCCGCCGCTGAGGCGGCGGGGCCTTGCTGCGGTGCCGGCAGCGCCACCTCCCGCCCCTCGGCTGCCGAGCGGTAGACGGCGTCCACCAGCTCGTGGGCGCGCACGGCCACCTCGAAGCCGGGGAAGGGCCTCTGTCCCTCTGCTAGGTCTCGGAGGAAGAAGTAGTCCTCCAGCGCGAACTTCGTCAGGGCCTCCCTGTACTGGGGCTTCAACAGGCTCGCCAGGGCCAGGTAGCGTTCGTTCACCTCCTCTGGGGTTAGCACACCGCTCGGCACGCTGCCTGTCTCATAGTGCAGCTCGCCGAAGAAGTCCTGGTCGCAGGCGAAGTAGCCGTTCTCCCAGAAGATCTCGATGTGTCGAAGGGACGGCCGGCTGAGAACGTTGTGCCATACCGAGACCAGGTGTCCCTCGGCGCCGCTCCGGAACCGCAGCCAGACGGACGCCAGATCCTCGACCCCCGGGTGACCGGCGAAGTTGTGAGTGCGCGCCGCCACCGCCTCCACGTCGCCCATGAGCCACGTGAGGAGATCAAGGTCATGGATGCTGTGCTCGATGAGGGCGCCCCCGCCGGCTACCTCATGGTCCCTGCGCCAGGTGCTCTGGTACTGGCCCTGGATCGGGAAGAACTGGTCGTCGCGGAGTACGACCGCCATGGGCCGGCCCAGGCCGGGATCGCTCATCATGTCCTTCATCACCGTGAAGATGGGCGAATGCCGGAGGACGAGGCCGACCTGATGAGGGACGCCCGCGGCCACGACGGCGTCGTGCATCAGGCGAGCTTCCTCCAGGTTCCTGGCCAGGGGCTTCTCGCAGAAGACGGCCTTGTCGGCCCGCGCTGCCTTCAAAACCAGGTCTTTGTGAGAGCCCGTGGGGGTGCAGACGTAGACGGTGTTCACCTTCGGCGAGCTGATCAGCGCGTCGGGGTCCGTGGTGCAAAGCGAGAGATCGGCGACCTCAGCGAACCGCCGTGCCCGCTCCTCGTCGAGGTCGCAGACGCCTACGTACTCGGCATCGATCAGGCCCATGCTGATGGCGCCGCGGAGGTTCCAGGCATGAAACAACCCGATGAAGCCTGCGCCTATGATGCCGACCCTTGGCTTCACCGTGTTCTCTCCCCTTCTCCAGGCGGGGTACATGCCGAGAGCGCCGGACGGGCCTGCCATCGCGCAAGACAGCGACGATCTTGACGCGGTGCTGACCGTCGCCGGCCCAGAGCTGAGACTCCGTGACGCTGGTTGAACCAGGCCAGGAAGAGCTGACCCAGGTACCGCTCCAGGTACGCGCTCTCCCCTCGCTAGATGTTCGAGTGAGACTGCCCGCCGTCAACGTTGATGCAGGCGCCCGTCACCCAGGAGGCCCGCTCCGAGGCCAGGAAGACGACCACCGCCGCCACCTCCTCCGGCCGGCCGAAGCGACGCATGGCTATGTTGGCCTCGATGAACGCCTTCATGCCCTCGGGGTCCTGCTCCAGGCGCCGTCCCCAGGAGCCGCCGGGGAAGGCGGTGGAGCCCGGCGCCACTGAGTTGACCCGAATGTTGTCGCGGGCCAGCGCCAGGGCCATGCTCTTGGCGTGGCTGACCATGGCCGCCTTCATGGCGTTGTAGGGGATGGGGCCGCCGGACTCCCGACCCCAGATGGAGGCGATGTGCACGATGCTGCCGCCGCCGGCCCGCCGCATGTGCGGCACCACCGCCCGCGTAGCGCGCACCGCCGCCAGGATATTGGCCTCGTAGGTGGCGTTCCAGGCCTCGTCCTCGTCGCCCGCCCAGGAGCCGCCGACGTTGTTCACCAGCACGTCGATATGCCCGAAGGCGGCGGCCGTCTCCGCCACCAGGCGCTCGATGTCCTCGCCCTTAGTCAGGTCGACCACCACGCCGAGGGCGCGGACGCCCTTCGCCCGCACCTCCGCCTCGGTCTGGCGCAGGCGCTCTTCGCCGCGGGCGCTGAGGGCGACGTGACAGCCCTCCTCGGCCAGGGCGAGGGCAATGGCGCGCCCGATGCCGCGGCTGGAGCCGGTGACGATGGCTACCTTGTCCTTCAAGCCGAGGTCCATGGCCGGGCCTTTCGAAGGGGGTCGCTTAGCTGCCGTGCATCTTCCGCAGCTCGGTCTTTAGCACCTTGCCCAGGGGGTTGCGCGGAAGCTCCTTCACGAAGGCTACCTCCGAGGGGGCCTTGAAGCTGGCCAGCCGCCCCTTGCAGTGCTGGACGATCTCTTCCTGGGTGAGCGTCTCCCCCGGCTTGAGCACCACCACCGCCTTCACCTTCTCCCCCCACTCGGGGTCGGGCACGCCGATGACGGCGGCGTCCTGGATCTTGGGGTGCTCCTCCAGGCAGGCCTCGATCTCCCCCGGCGAGATGTTCTCGCCCCCGCGGATGATGAGGTCCTTGGTACGGCCCGTGATGAAGAGGTAGCCTTCCTCATCCAGGTAGCCCACGTCGCCCGTGTGCAGCCAGCCGTCGACGACGGCCTGGGCCGTCTCGGCCTCCCGCCTGTAGTACTCGCGCATGATGCGGGCGCCGCTGACGCATATCTCCCCTTCCTGGTAGGGCACCAGCATCTCCCCCCGGCTGTTCATGATGGCGATGGCGATGTCATCCATGGCGCGGCCCACGGAGCGCAACCGCTGGAGCCTCTTTGCTTTCTCCTCCTCCGTGCCCTCGATGAGGTGGTCATCCGGCCCCAGGAAGGTCATGGTGGACGTGCTCTCGGTCTGGCCGTAGGCGTTCATGAGGCCGCACTTGAACACCTCGACGGCGCGCCGGACCACCTCGTACGGCATGGGGGCGGCCCCGTAGGTGATGAGCTGGAGGGAGCTGAGATCGTACTTGTCGAAGTCCGGGTGCTCCATGATGCGCTTCAGCATGGTGGGGACGACGAAGCTGTGAGTCACCCGCTCGTTCTGGACCGCCTCCAGCCACAGCTCAGGCTCGAACTGGGGGAGGATGACCAGGGTGCGGCCCCCCCAGATGGCCGAGAGGGGGACAGTGGCGCCGGCGACGTGGTAGAGGGGCACGGAGAGGAGCGTCACCTCGCGCCCGGCCTCCGGGTCGGCCGGGTTCATGGTGTTGGTCACGTAGACGGAGAGCGTGAGGTGGGTGAGGACGACGCCCTTGGGCAGGGCCGTGGTGCCGCTGGTGTAGAGCAGCATGGTGGGGTCGTCCTCCTCGGTCTCGACGAAGACCTCCTCGTCGCTGCCCGAGGCCATGAGGTCGTCGTAAGACTTCATGTCTCCCGCCGCTGGCCCATAGCAGAAGAAGCTCTTGATGGCGCCGAGCTCGGGCCGGATGGCGGAGACCAGGTCCAGGTAGCGCTGGCCCACGAAGAGGATCGCGGCCTCGGAGTTGTTCACCATGTAGATGATCTCCTCGCGCTTGGCCCGGTAGTTGAGAGGGACGAAGGTGGCGCCGATCCTGGCGCAGGCGTAGTAGGTCTCGATGACCTCAGGGCCGTTGAGGGACATCACCGCCACCTTGTCGCGGCGGGAGATGCCCAGCGAGAGGAGGGCGTTGGCGAGGCGGTTGACGCGCTGAGCCATCTCGATGTAGGTGATGCGCCGGCCCTCGCAGACCAGGGCCTCGCGGTCGGGCACTACCATTGAGCTGATTTGCAGAAACTCGGCCGTGTTCATCCTTTCCCCCAAGTGCAGACTGTCAGCCCGATGTTATGTCACAGCGATCTTGAGCGCCAGGCCGCCAGGCCAGCCTCAGCCCCCGCCTCCGGCGAGGCCAGGGCCAGGGAGGCCAGGCGCTCCTCCAGGGCCAGGCCCTGATCGAGGGGCATGTCGAGCCCCTGGAGGACGGCCTGCTTGGCCCGGCGCAGCGCCTCGCTGGGGCGACCGGCCAGGGCGCGGGCCAGGGCCTCCGCCTCCGCGTAGAGCCGGCGGCGAGGGACGACGCGCTGAACAAGCCCCAGGCGCAAGGCCTCGCGGGCGTCGATGGCGTCCCCCGACAGGATGAGCCCCATGGCGACGCCTGGGCTGATCGTGCGGGGCAGGAGCTGGGTGCCGCCAGCGGAGGGTATGTAGCCCAGGTTCACCTCGGGCAGGCCCAGGCGGGCGTCCTCGGAGGCGATGCGGAAGTCGCAGCACATGCTCATCTCGCAGCCGGCCCCCAGGGCGAAGCCGTGGATGGCGGCCACCAGGGGCAGGGGAAGGCTGAGCATGAGGCCCCAGAGGTCGCGCTCGTGGCGGGCGCGGCGCGCCTCGACGAAAGAGGGGGCGGTGCCGAACTCGGTGATGTCGGCGCCGGCGGAGAAGCCGCGCCTGCCGGCCCCCTTTATGAGCAGGACGCGGAGGTCTGGGTCGTCGCGCACCGCCTCCATGACCGTCCAGAGCTCGTCGCGCATCCGGAGGTTGACGGCGTTGAGCACCTGCGGCCGGTTGAGGGTCAGCCAGGCCAGCGGGCCCTGCTTCTCATAGATGATGGTCTCGAAGGCGTTCATGGCTGAAGAGGAACTGGGAACTTGGAAGTTGGAACTGGGCCGCCACACTCGTGGTTCCAAGTTCCCTGCGGCTACACCCAGTCGGGCCTGCGGATCTGGCTACGCTGCTTGGTCTGGAGGGCGCGGGCCAGGTCCTCGTTGATCTTGCGCGTCAGGAGCCTCATGGGCTCGCTGGCGGGGCGCATCTGCTCGCTGCGCCAGCGGCGGATGCGTGCGCGGTCGGCGTCGGGCAGGCCCGTTTCCTGGAGAAGCTGGTCCACCACGTACGACATCAGAGCCCAAATCTCGTCGCTGTCGAGATCGACCTTCATGGTGATTCGCGCTCCCGGCTGCGGACGAAGCGTCCCCTGCGCTT
>CAZSSQ010000156.1:0-5874 GCA_964609465.1 uncultured Dehalococcoidia bacterium | reverse complement strand
GAAGGGCCTTACGGAGCGACAGCCTCCGCGCGCACGATTTCATCATCGTGTTGGCCCTTGGAGAGCAGCTTGGTCCATTCGACGTTGTGGTGCGACGGCTTCACCTGGCGAGGAGAGCCTCTGGTAAGATGAAACAGCAGAACACCCTGCCTTCTATCCTTGCGACTTCCAAGGTGGCCCGCCAACCCCTCCTATCATGTCTATGTGCGTGCCGCTTCCTCAGATCGCAGCATCAACGTCACCACCGGGTGTGGGGTGCCAATATTACATCCGTTCTTACGCAAGCGTCGGCCAGTCACCCGCCGGAACTCCCGGGGCTGGACCTCCCTCTGGACACTGTGCCCGAGGTCTGGCCCAGACAGCTGACCGTGTCAGTCCTCCAGATGCGGATGCGGTTTTGACGCCCCACAGGTCCTTCTTCAGCTCACCAATGCTCGCCAGACCCTGGCGCTCTACTGCGTCCCTACTTACCATGGAGATCGATGCCTGCTGAGGCGAAGGTAGCCGTCCTGGGTGACCGCGGCTCGCAGCAGCCCCTGCTGCGGGGAGTGTCCCATCTTGGCGCTGCCATCGCCGCGCCGGCGGGCGCGGCCTGGCTCCTGCTCATCGCCGACTCGCCGTCGGCGTACGTGGGCGGATCGGTCTTCGCGGCGAGTCTGATGCTTCTGTACGGGGTCAGCGCCAGCTACCACCGCATCTACTGGAAACCCGCCCTACGGCGGGTCCTCAGGCGGCTGGACCACGCGATGATCTTTGTGCTCATCGGCGGCACCTACACACCCCTCTGCCTCGCGATCAGCCTCGCCTGGGGGATCCCTATCCTCTCGGTCGTCTGGGGCATCGCGGGCGTCGGCATCCTGCTGAGGCTGGTCTGGATGGGCGGCCCAAGGTGGCTTAGCGTGGCGCTGTACGTGACGCTGGGCTGGACGGCCCTGGTAGGGGTGTCGGAGATCGTGCAGGAGTTCGCGTTCGCCCCTCTAGCGATGCTGGCCTTGGGGGGTGTGCTCTACACGCTGGGCGGGGCCGTGTATGCCGCCGGCAGGCCCGACCCGTGGCCCCGTGTCTTCGGTTACCACGAGGCCTTCCACCTCCTCGTCATCGCGGGCAGCGCCGTTCACTACTCGCTCATCGCCGCCTTCGTCCTGCCGAGCTAGGGACACCTGAGGCTCCCTACTGACGATTCCGACGTGCACCGTGCTAGCTCAACCCTGCTGCCACGCCAGGAGGGTGTTCGCCACCGTCCGTCGCTGGTCACTGGATCAACATGTGGGGTGCCAATATTCGATCCGTCTCTTCCCGTCTCTTCGCGCCTCAAGCACCCACCTTAGCTCTTGAGGCCGGATCTCCCTGAGGAGTCCATGGGTCAAGGCTGACCCAGACAGGTCAGCAGATCAATGCCCAGATACGAAGGGGTCTTGCCACCCCACAGGCCTGACGGTAGCAAGGCCAGGCTTAGGCCTGGCCTTCTGGATCTTCTGGGTCGTGGGCCCAGCTACTCTAGGTAGCCCTTGAGCTTCTTGCTGCGTGAGGGGTGGCGTAGCTTGCGGAGGGCCTTGGCCTCGATCTGGCGGATACGCTCGCGGGTGACGTGGAACTCTCGCCCCACCTCTTCCAGCGTACGACTGCGGCCGTCCTCCAGCCCGAAGCGTAGCTCTAGCACTTTGCTCTCCCGGGGCGTAAGGCTGGCGAGCACGTCCATCACCTGCTCCTTCAGGAGCTGGTGAGATGCGGCCTCTGCCGGTGTCAGGGCGTCCTGGTCCTCGATGAAGTCGCCCAGGTGGCTGTCCCCCTCCTCGCCGATGGGCGTTTCCAAGGATACGGGCTCCCGCCAGACCTTGATGATCTCCCGCACCTTCTCCGCTGCGATCTCCATCCCGCGCCCGATCTCCTCGCTGGTCGGCTCCCGGCCGTACTCCTGGACCAGGCGGCGACTGACGCGCGCCAGCTTGTTGGTGGTCTCCACCATGTGCACCGGGATGCGGATGGTGCGGGCCTGGTCGGCGATGGCACGGGTGACGGCCTGCCGAATCCACCACGTGGCATAGGTGCTGAACTTGTAGCCCTTGCGATAGTCGAACTTTTCCACGGCCCGGATCAGGCCGATGCTGCCCTCTTGGATGAGGTCCAGCAGCGACATGCCTCGCCCGAAGTACTTCTTGGCCACGCTGACTACCAGGCGGAGGTTGGCCTCCGTCAGGCGTTTCTCTGCGTCGTGCCCGTCACCCTTCAGGCGGACGAAGTAGGCCCGGAAAAAGGGCTCGTGCTGCATCAGCCGGTCCACCATGTGCCAGGGCGGAGGAAGCAGTCTCTTCTCGCCACCCGCCTCTCGCGCCACCGGCGCCAGCAGCTCCGGCATCAGGATGTGGGTGATGATGGAGAGGCGGACCAGCGCCTGCTCCGCCTGAATAGATTCAAGACGCAGGCTCTGCGCCACGTGCTGCGCAAGGTCCAGATCCATCTCACCGTCCACGACCTTGCGGAACGTGGGATCAGTGATGTGCTGTGGGATGGTGCCCCTGCGCAGATGCAGGTGCTTGACTACGCTGTCGAATACACGCCTGGACTGGTGGAGCTCGTCGAGGACGGCGAGGGTGATGTAGACGCCCGTGGGACGGTGGCCGTGCTCCTCCGTCCACCGCTTCTCGATGCGCTCAATGTGCTTGGCCTCCTCTATCTGGCGGGCCAGGTGCTTCTCATCCTTGGCGGAGAGGAGGTGTACCTTCCCGATCTCGCGGAAGTACATGCGGACCGGATCGTCAATGCCCTCCTGGTCTTCCAGGGTCAGCCCATCCGGTTCTCGCTCTGGCTCCTCCTCCGCATCGACCTTTACCTCCGGCGCCGCCAAGAGTTCAGCGGTCTCACCGGGTGGCCGAGGCTCTGCTCGCGGCAGGACAGGGACAACCTCCTCCTCTTGGGGGCTAACCTCGGCGAAACGTGGCAGGACCTGCCGCCTGGGCTCGTCATCGTCGTCCGACGTATCAACGAACTCGTCGGCGCCCGGACGGCGCAACACCTGGTGCCGGAGGGCAACGTGCTCCCGATCTTCGCCGCTCTGGGATCCGCCCGTCATCCTGTCTGTCATCTCTCCTGGTCTGGCTGCTCCCTCGTCCCATCGCGGGCTCTCTGCGGGGGACGGCGATACACTCTGAGGCCAGCCTTCGTGTCCTCGACAAGGGCGGTGGCGGCCTCAAGGGCAAGATCGGCTTCCTGGCTGCCGGGGAGTGTTCCTTACTGGACGGACCTGGCGAGTTTGGCCAGGCGGGCCGGTCCCGCTTCCTGCTCGTACTCGGCCAGGGCAACGCTGCTGGCGAGCTTCTCCATCTCTAACCTACACTGTTCCATGCGCCAGACACAATCTCCCAGCGCGTTCTCCGCCTCTCCGGACTGGAAGAGTCGTATCTTCCGAGCCAGCACGCGCCCCAGGTTGTGGTGTGCCAATACTCCATCCGTCTCTTCGCGCCTCAAGCGGCCACCCACCCGAGATCGTAGCGCTGGATGTCCGTGAGGGCATCGTGCCCGAGGGCTGGCCCAGGCACCTCAGCGTGTCAACGCTCCAGACGCGGATGGAGTTCTACCACCCCACAGCTTGCCACGGTATGGAGGCGGGCATAGCCTCCAAATCGTCCGGAGCGGCACCCACTTCGGGGTCATCAGGTTGAAATGGGGAATCCCGGTTGAAGCCGGCTGCTGCCGTTGGTAATCTGAGGGCGGGGGCTCAGCAGCTCGCCGGAGGAGAAATGACAGACGTCCTTGTCAACGGCATCCGGCTCTATTACCGGGTCTGCGGAGAGGGCACACCGCTGGTACTGGCGCACGGCTTCGGCGCCACCCTCGACATGTGGGCGCGACAGATCGAGGCGTTCTCTCTGAGGTATCGAGTGGTGGTCTACGATAGCCGCGGACACGGCCGCACAGAGGCTCCCCGCGATTGGTCTTCCTACAGTTCGGACGACTACGTGGAGGACCAGCGCCAGCTAATGGACCACCTTGGCATCGACACCGCCTATGTGGGTGGCCTGTCGATGGGCGGCATGATCGCCCTCCAGTTCGCGCTAGCGCACCCGCAGCGGCTGAAGGCCCTTCTACTCTGCGATACGAGCGCAAGCAATCGCCAAATGGAGGGATTGCAGGGCGACGGCCCGGAGGGTGGCCTTGGTGCTGCGGTACGCAAGTTCATCGTCCGCGATGTAGTGCCAGCGGGCTTCGCCCTCGCCCGCTACTTGCCCCTGGAGCGCCTGCCTCCGCTGCGCGACGCGCCCGAAGGAGTGAGGTCCTACGTCCGCAACCTACGGCGGCACACGGCCCTCGGTCTTAGGGGCGGCTGGCATGCCATCATGGAGCGGCCGGACCTAGAGGACAGGCTGGACGAGATCCGCGTACCGACGCTGATCGTCGTGGGCGATCGGGACAGGCTGTTGGCGCCGAGCCGGCTCATGCAGCAACGCATCCGCGGCTGCCGCTTCGTGCTGATCAAGGATTCGCCCCACGGCACGGCCGACTGGCGGCCGGAGGCCTTTAACAAGGCGGTGCTGGCGTTCCTTGAGGACGTGGAGGCCGGTCGGTCCGTCGAGGGTGACACGGCGCTTTAGGCTTAGAGGCGCTCCTTCTTGCCACGAATCAGGCCCGGCGGCGGCGCTGCTCGTAGCCTCGACCGCCTCGTCCCCCAGAACGATGTCCTCCGCCTGTGGAGCGCCGATATCCCATTCGCGTCCTCAGCGGTCAAACTGCCACCGACCAGTACTCGTGATGAAGACCACCCAGAACCGGCCGAGCGATGGTCCGGCTCCCCAGAGGCGGACCGGCCCGAGCAGGCGGCCCGGTGGGCGCCTCAAGACGGGAGGCGCGATGACGCTGCGCACTGTTGTAGTACGCCATGTACTCGCCAGGCGCGTTGCTGGGCCAGATGACTGAGCGTGCCAAAGTCGCGGTTACGGGTGAGCACCTGCCTCCGAGGCACAGGGTCTTCAGTGCCTCGTCCCAACCGCCGGGAGAGCGCATACTATGAGTACATGCTGTGAGCACGTACGCCGGGCACAGTCAAACATGTGGCCCCGATAGGCTGGTCCTCTAGGTTCGAGAAGCGAAGCGCCTCCGGCTGAACCGACGGCGGGAGCGCAGGAGGCGTGCCGCTGCGGGCGTTGCCACCTCGTGCACTGGCTCCCCCTGTGGCGTGACACGCGGGAGCTTTCTCCCGAGGCCCCTCTCGATCTCGTGCCACTTCGGGAGGTCCGCCGGACCAAGCAGCGTGATCGCACGCCCCGCACGTCCCATGCGGCCGGTACGGCCCACGCGATGCGTGAAGAGCTCATGGGTCTCGGGAAGCTCGTAGTTGATCACGCGGGCGATGTGCAGCACGTCCAGCCCGCGTGCGGCGACATTCGTGGCGACCAGGATCGGCGTGGCACCTTCCCGAAATCTCCTAGTCACTCGGTCGCGCTGGGGCTGCGTGAGATTGCCCTGTAACACGTCGACGGGGTAGCCTAGGCGGACAAGCCTCGCGCCCAGGTTGCGGACTCCGTGTTTTGTGCGTCCGAAGACAAGCGTGGCCCCTTCAGTCTCCTGATCGAGCAGCGTGCGGAGCACGCTGAACTTGTCGTCATTCCACACTTCACAGACCTCATGCTCGATGCTCGGCCCATCGGCGACATCCAGGCCTATCTGGATCACCAGAGGGTTCTTCAGGTGCCGCGCTGCCACCTTCTGCACCCATTCAGGTGTTGTGGCGGAGAAGAGGCCGGTCTGCCGCTCAGTCGCGGTGGCGGCAATTATGCGCTCGACATCGGGCGCAAACCCGCGGTCGAGCATCTCGTCGGCCTCGTCGAGGACCAGGAACCTTACGGCATCGGGCTTCAGCGACCGCCGAGCCAGGTGGTC
>CAZSSQ010000155.1:0-5917 GCA_964609465.1 uncultured Dehalococcoidia bacterium | reverse complement strand
AGAAGGGCGAGGAGACGATCGCCGTCTTCGACCTGGGCGGGGGCACCTTCGACATTTCTATCCTGGAGATCGGCGAGGGCACCTTCCAGGTCAAGTCCACCAACGGCGACACCCACCTGGGCGGCGACGACTTCGACCAGCGGGTCATGGACTGGCTGGTGGACGAGTTCAGGCGCGACCAGGGCATCGACCTGCGACAGGACCGCATGGCCCTCCAGCGCCTGAAGGAGGCGGCGGAGAAGGCCAAGGTGGAGCTCTCCACCGTCATGCAGACCGACATCAATCTGCCCTTCGTCACCGCCGACGCCTCGGGCCCCAAGCACATGAACATCACCCTCGCCCGCTCCAAGCTCGAGCAACTGGTGGGCGACCTCGTGGAGAAGACCCTGGGCCCCTGCCAGCAGGCCCTGACTGACGCCGGTATCACGGCGGCCCAGATTAATGAGGTGGTGCTGGTCGGCGGCCAGACACGCATGCCGCTGGTCCAGGAGAAGGTGCGCCAGTTCTTCGGTAAGGAGCCCCACAAGGGGGTCAACCCGGACGAGGTGGTGGCCATCGGCGCCGCCATCCAGGCTGGCGTCCTCAAGGGCGAGGTGCGGGACATCCTCTTGCTGGACGTGACGCCTCTGACCCTGGGCATCGAGACCCTGGGCGGCGTCATGACACCTCTCATCCAGCGCAACACCACCATCCCCACCGCCAAGAGCCAGATCTTCAGCACGGCGGCCGACAACCAGCCCAGCGTGGAGATCCACGCCCTCCAGGGTGAGCGGGCCATGGCCCCCGACAACAAGTCGCTGGGCCGGTTCATCCTCGATGGCATCCTGCCGGCGCCGCGGGGCATGCCCCAGATCGAGGTCACCTTCGACCTCGACGCCAACGGCATCCTGAACGTGAGCGCCCGCGACAAGGCCACCGGCCGCGAGCAGAAGATCACCATCACCGCCGGCTCCGGCCTCTCCAAGGACGAGGTGGAGCGACTGCGCCGGGAGGCCGAGCTCTATGCCGAGGAGGACCGCCACCGCCGCGAGGAGATCGAGCTCCGCAACGCGGCCGACAGCATGGCCTACATGGCGGAGAAGACCCTCCGCGAGCAGGGAGACAAGGTGCCCGATGACCTCAAGGGCGAGGTGGACGTCAAGGTGAAGGCGGTCCGCGACGCCCTCCAGGGGAGCGACACCGAGGCGGTGCGGCGTGCCATGGGCGAGCTGAGCGACACGATGCAGAAGATCGGGGCGGCCGTCTACGGCCAAGCCGGCAGCCCGCCGCCCGGCGCCGAGGGCGAGGGCGGCGAGGGCGGCCCGGAGGCCCCGTCCGGCGGCCCCGAAGAGGGCACGGTGGAAGGCGAGTACCGGGAGGTGTAGCGAATAGCAGAGACACCCGGGGCGCTTCCGTCTCCTCGGGCGGCGGGGGCGGAGCCAGCTCCGGCGAAGCCTGAGTGTTGAAGGGGGCGTGGCCCCCTTCTTCATTTGTGGGCGGTTGACAGTCTGCGGTGTCGGGGTATGATGGCGGCAGATCGTTTGGGCCCGGCTCTGAAAGGGGGAGGTTCGTTATGAAGAGGTGGCTGCGACGCAGTCTGCTCCTGGCCTGCGTGCTGCTCCTCGCCACGTTTACTGCAATGGCCTGCGGCGACGAGGAGGAAGAGGAGGGCGGGGCCACCCCTGGGGCGGGGGCGGCCGCCTCGGAGTTGTCCGACGGCACCCTTCAGGTGGGCAGCGACATCGCCTACGCGCCTATCGAGTTCTACGAGGAGGGCACCCAGAATGCCGTGGGCCTCGACGTCGACATAGCCAAGGCCCTGGCTGAGGAACTGGGCGTCAAGGTCGAGTTCATGAACACCGGCTTCGACGGGCTCATCGGCGCCCTCCAGGCGAAGCGCTTCGACATTATCATGTCGTCCATGACGGTCACGGAGAAGCGACAGGAAGAGATCGACTTCATCCCCTACTTCACAGCGGGCACCGGTATCCTGGTTCAGGCCGGGAACCCAAAGGGCATCCAGAGCCTGGCCGACCTCTGCGGCAAGAGCGTGGCCGTCCAGTTGGGCACCATCCAGGTGGACCAGCTCAACGCTCAGAACGAGCAGTGCACCGAAAAGATATCGATCACCACATTCGACCAGAATCCCCTGGCCGTCGAACAGTTGAGGCTGGGCCGCGCCGACGCCGTCACGGCCGACTACCCTGTCGCCGCCAACGACGCCCGTCTTTCGGAGGGCGCGCTGGAAATCGCCGGCCCGCAGTTTGAGGCGGCTCCCTACGGCATCGGCCTGCGCAAGGACTCCACAGCGCTGAACGCTGCTCTCACGAAGGCTTTGCAGTCTGTCATGGACAACGGCCAGTACGACAAGATCCTGGCCGATTGGGGCCTTGAGGCCGGCTCCATCAAGTAGAGGGCCTATCAACGCGGCAGCACAAGCCCCCGCCCCGCCCAACGGGCGGGGGCTTTGCATCACCACGACCGTCATGGTGGGAGGTGACCCATGGATGTCTTCCTGGCGATAAGATTCGACGGCGGCGCCGTCACCGAGTTCTTCTTCAACGATGTCATCCTCCGCGGCGTCCGCAACACCCTCGAGGTCACCATTCTGGCTATGCTCCTCGGCACCGTGCTGGGCATCATCCTTGCAGTCATGCGGGTGTCCCACAGCCGGCCACTCGCAGGGTTTTCGGCGTTCTACGTGTGGTTCATCCGGGGGACGCCTGTCCTGATCCAGCTCCTGGTGGTCTACAATGGTCTTCCCCAGATGGTGGGCAGCGACGCGTTTACCCACTTCCTGACGCCGTTCCGGAGCGCCCTCATCACCTTCAGCCTCAACGAAGCCGCCTACATGGCGGAGATCGTGCGGGCGGGCATCCAGGCCATCGAGCCGGGCCAGATGGACGCCGCCAAGTCCCTGGGCATGACCAACCTGCAGGCCATGCGACGGGTCATTCTGCCCCAGGCGCTGCGCGTGGTCATTCCGCCCGCCGGCAACGAGTTCATCGCGATGCTCAAGAACACTTCTGTCGCCTTCGTAATCGCCTTCGTGGAGCTGACCACCGCCGCGCGCCTCATCTACGCCGTGAACTTCAAGGTCATGGAGCTGCTGGTCGTCGCCTCCATCTGGTACCTGATCATGACCACCGCCTTCAGCGTGCTGCAGGCGGAGATGGAAGCGCGCCTGACCATCGTCGAGCGCGAGCGGGCGATCCCTCTCACGACCCGCGTCCTGCGGGCCCTGGGTGGCGGCCGCGAACGCTGAAATGGTGTCTCCGTTCTGTTATTCTATGGTCGCGCTCAGCAACGACGGAGGTTCGCACAGGGTGGGCAATAGCTCGAGTCTCATGCTCGATGTGCAGGGCGTGCACAAGAGGTTCGGCTCGCTGGAGGTGCTGCGCGGCGTCAGCCTGCAGGTGACCAAGGGGGAGGTGCTGGTCCTCATCGGCCCCAGCGGCTCGGGCAAGAGCACGCTCCTGCGCTGCATCAACCACCTGGAGAAGATCGACGCCGGCCACATCTACATCGACGGGCAGCTCCTGGGTTATCGAGAGGTCAACGGCCGGCTCATCGAGGAGCCGGAGGCACGGGTGGCCCGCGTGCGCGCCGCCATCGGCATAGTATTCCAGCGGTTCAACCTTTTCCCCCACCTGACGGCCCTCGGTAACGTCATCGAGGCGCCCATTCACGTTCGGGGTCTCCCCCGGCAGCGCGCCATTGAGGAAGGCATCCGTGTGCTGGAGAAAGTGGGGCTGGGCGAGAAGCTGAACGCCTACCCGTCGCAGCTATCGGGCGGACAGCAGCAGCGGGTGGCCATCGCCCGCGCCCTGGCCATGCAACCGAAGCTGATGCTCTTCGATGAGCCTACGTCAGCCCTGGACCCGGAGCTGGTCGGCGAGGTGCTGGAGGTCATGCGGGAGCTGGCCGGAGAAGGGATGACCATGGTGGTCGTCAGCCACGAAATGGGCTTCGCTCGCGAGGTGGCCGACCGTATGGCGCTGATGGACGGTGGCCAGATCCTTGAAGAAGGGCCCCCGCTTCAGTTCTTCGAAGCGGCCCAGCACGAACGAACGCGCACCTTCCTGAGCAAGATCCTCTAGCGTACTACGTGGCTCTTACCCAGAAGAGGAGGATGGCGTGGGCTGCGCCGACGCAAGCAGCTCGAAGGAGCCAAGAAACGCGTCGAAGAGAGGGTAGAAGGTCTCACCCTGGCCGGCAGGGATAGTGAGCGTAATCACCCAGCCGTGGCCGCCGCCGACGAATACCACGTCTCTCTTTTCCAGTCGAATGCTGTCTCGGGTGAGGCCATAGTTCAGGATCGAGGCTTCTCGTCCGGCCACGGTGCTCCCGCCCTTCACGTCAAGGCCTTCGACGCCTATGGCTTGCGCGGTCTTGACCTTCTCCTGCACATAGGTCTCGGGAGAGAGGGCCTCGCTGAGATCCTCGCGGCTGACAGAGATGCTCGGCTGGACCCCGGCGACCTCTTCGGGGGCGAAGAAAGCATCAGCGGTGACGCCCCCGTATGTCAGCACGTTTGAGTCCGCCGTCCATCCCTGGGGGAACTCTACGCTGTAGCCCTTGCTGGTGGACTCCAGGTGGTTGCCTGTGATGGTGGGCTCGGGGAAGGGGGTGTTGGAGACGACGGTGCTGACGGCAGCGGTGCCGGGGACGACGGTGCCGGAGGCGGGGGTTGCCTTAGGCGTGGGAGCCTGACCGCCTCCGCCGCCGCAGGCGACCGCGCCCAGCCCGGCCAGTGCCGCGATAGTTACGATGAATGCCAGCCACCATGCCCGACTCATGCTTCACCTCGCGAATAAGCCCAGTCTGTCCTCGCAGATACTATACCTCAGCGGCTGGAAGCAGTCGACTCCGGCTCCGTCAGAAGGCCGTTTCTGCGGCCGGGCGGGCGCCCGCGGCCCGAAGCCCAGGCGCCGGGGGAGTCAGCGTATGCCGCGTGCTATAATGCGTCCGCTGTCCGCCATCGTGGACGCTCAGCAGCCGGCCGATGGAGGGTTGAAGCGGGACAAGGAGGAGCAAGCTGGTGAAGGCCAAGGCGCTCGTAGGGCTGACGGCAATGCTGGCCGCCCTGACGGTTCTCGTGGTCGGCCACTGGTCATCGGGCCAGGCGGAGCCTGTCGCCAGCATCACCCTGCCGCCGCCCGGAGCCGTGCTGCAACTGTACCCGGGCTGCAACAACGTCGGTCTAACGTTCAGCGACGGGACAGCGAGCGGCGCCGTCCTCGATGCCGTGAGCCCAGCGGGCAGCGTGGAGACGATGTGGCGGCACGACGCCGCGCAGCAACGGTGGGAGGGCTTCTCTCCGGCGGCGCCTGCGGCCAGCGACCTCCTGACGGTGAACTTCCTGGACGCGATCTGGCTGTGCCTCGTCGGGGGGTCCCCGACCCCCACCCCAACCGCCACCACCCCGGCCGGCCAGGCCGCGACCCCTGCCTCAACCGCCACGCCGACCACCCCGGCCGGCCACACCGCGACCCCTACCTCAACCTCCGCTACGCCGACCACCCCGGCCGGGCACACCACGACCCCTACTTCAGTCGTCGCTACGCCGACCACCCCCGCCGGCCAGACCGCGACTCCCACGCCGGGTACGGGGAGCACGGCTGTTGCACCGACAGCCGCGCTCACAAGCTTTCGGTACACTATGCAGTGGACGACGGGGGCAGGGACCGACACGGCGATCACCATTAGCTCTAAGGGAGCGTTCAAGGCGCCGGACCGTGTTTCTTGCGACACTACGATCTCTGCGGGGGGTATGACGTTTCCCTGGAACAAGCTGGTAGTCATTCCGCCCGACGCCTGGTACGACATGGGGTCCGGCATATGGACCCAAACCACGCCCAGAGATCCGATCGTTGAGGGCGATCTACGGCAGTTCTGCACGGGTTCCAGCATCTTCTGGGAGGGTTTCTTGCCCCTG
>CAZSSQ010000154.1:0-5927 GCA_964609465.1 uncultured Dehalococcoidia bacterium | reverse complement strand
CCACGCGCACCAAGGCCAGGCGCGGCGCTCTATCGAAAAGGGACTAGGTGAATTCGATCTCGACTGGCAGGTAGAAAACAAAGGTCAACGTCCACCCCACTGCCAGAAAGAAGATGCCGCCACAGACGAACCCCGCAAGAATGCTGAGCATGGCTACGCCTGGCAAGAAAAGGAGCAAGTCTAGCCCGGCGACTAGGGAGAGAAAGAGCACTCCAACGAGCCAGGCAACAATATTGACGATGACACGAGAGAGCACCGGTTGAGAACGCATTTCATTCCTCCTGTGGAAGACTAGCCGGGACACCCGCATTCTACACCCGCGAGTCAAGAATCGGGCCTAGAGCGGCGTGCCACGCGTCCACAGCAACCTGCAGAATCGGGGTCAATGTGCTAGATTAGAGTAGAATCCAGGCAAGAGTTCTGACAAAAACCCACGTGAACGTTAACGATCTCCTGGCCCGTACGCGCGAATACCTGCCCGAGGACAAAGTCGCCCTGGTGAAGGAGGCCTACTCCTTCGCCGAGACGGCGCACCAGGGTCAGGTGCGCAAGTCCGGCGACCCCTTCATCAGCCATCCCCTGGACACGGCGATGACCGTGGCTGCGCTCCAGCTCGACGCCGCAGCCGTGGCCGCTGCCCTGCTGCACGACGTGCAGGAGGACTGCGCCATCCCCAACGCCGAGCTCGCCAAACGCTTCGGGCCGGAGACAGCCCGCCTGGTGGACGGCGCCACCAAGCTGGAACGCATCGCCTGGCACACCCCCACCGACGGGGGCCCAGATCCTACCATCCAGGCCGAAAACCTCCGCAAGATGTTCCTGGCCATGGCTGAGGACGTGCGAGTCGTCATTATCAAGCTCGCGGACCGTCTCCACAACATGCGCACCCTCGAGGCCCTGGCCGAGGACAAGCGCCAGCGCATCGCCCGGGAGACCATGGAGATCTACGCTCCCCTGGCCAGTCGCCTGGGCATCTGGCAGATAGCACGGGAGCTGGAAGACCTCTCGTTCAAGCACCTCCACTCCGACCGCTACAACGAGATCGCCCAGCTCCTGGCTGCCAAGCGCGTGTCGAGGGAGCGGTACATCGCCCAGGTGGAGAGGATCGTGCGCGATGAGCTGGCGAAGCAAGGGATCGAGGCCGAGGTTCAGGGCCGGGCCAAGCACATCTACAGCATCTACCAGAAGATCGAGAAGTACGAGGCCCAGGGCAAGAGCTTCAACGAGATCTACGACCTCATGGCTCTGCGGGTAACGGTGAACACCGTTGCCGATTGCTACAGCGCCCTGGGTATCGTCCACGGCCTCTGGCACTCGATACCCGGCCAGTTCGACGACTACATCGGCAGCCCAAAGGAAAGCCTCTACCAGTCGCTGCATACCACTGTTCTCTGCCTCGGCGGCCGGCCTCTCGAGGTGCAGATCCGCACCCACGAGATGCACCGGCTGGCCGAGTACGGCGTGGCCGCTCACTGGCGCTATAAAGAGGGGGGACGCCGCGAGAAGCAGTACGAACAGCGCCTCTCCTGGCTCCGACAGCTCCTGGAGTGGCAGCGCGAGATGTCGGCCGATGACGACTTCGTGGAGTCGGTCAAGACAGAGTTCTTCCAGGACCAGGTCTTCGTCTACACGCCCAAAGGCGAGGTCAAGGATCTGCCCATGGGTTCCACCCCCATCGACTTCGCCTTCCGCATCCACACCGACGTGGGCTATCACTGCATCGGCTCCCGCGTCAATGGCCGCCTGGTGCCGCTGAACCACCAGCTCCAGAACGGCGACGTGGTCGAGATCATGACCGGCAAGAGCTCTCGCGGCCCCTCCCGCGACTGGCTGAACCCTAACCTGGGCCATGTCAAGACCAGCCAGGCCCGGGAGAAGATACGCCAGTGGTTCAAGAGGCAGGAGCGACAAGAGAACATCGAGAAGGGCAGCGAGATGCTTGACCGGGAGCTGCATCGCCTGGGGCTCGCCCTCTCCGAGTGCCAGGACGAGCTCCTGCGCCAGTTCCACCAGGATAGCTGGGAGGACTTCCTGGCCGCCCTGGGATACGGAGGCATCAGCCTCCACCAGGTGGGTCTGAAGCTGGCCCATCTCCTCACCCAAGAGGAGGCCCCGGTCAAGGAGGAGGCACCACCCGAAGCACCGGCCGCCCCCGTCTATACCTCCGCTGTCCGCGTGCTGGGGACCGGCGATCTCCTGACCCAACTGGCCCGCTGCTGCAACCCCGTGCCCGGCGACGCCATCATCGGCTACGTCACCCGCAGCCGCGGCGTCACCGTCCACCGGCGCGATTGCTTCAACGTCCTCCAGGAGGAGGAGCGCGAGCGCCTGGTGGAGGTGGAGTGGGGCCGGGGTGGGCAGCTATACCCGGTAGCTGTGCGCATCGAAGCCTGGGACCGGGTAGGGCTCATGCGCGACATCAGCACGCTGGTGGCGGAGGAGCACGTCAACATGGGGGCCGTGCGCACTCAGGAGCACGACGATAGCACGGTCAGCGTCTTCCTCACCTTGGAGACGACGGGTATTGAGCAACTGAGCCGCGTCCTGAACAAGCTGGAGTCGGTGCGCGGCATCCTCTTCGTGCGGCGCACCATGGATAGCAGGCGGTCTGCTTCCACTCTTCAGACCTGAGTCGCTTGTCTGGAACGCCCGCCCTCCGAGCCTTCGCGGTACACGCCCTTGCCTGCGACAGTCCCGCCGTTGTACTATCGCCGCGCCTGCCCGACGGCAGGCAGGCCTGCCCAATGGCAGCCGGGCAGGCCCGAAACGCCTTGCCTCCAGTGAGAACGCTGTGTCAGCCAAGACCTTCCTGACCCTGACGACGCTGGCCCTAGTCGGCGCGCTCCTCGTCACTGCCTGCGGCGGCGGAGGCGGCGAGGGCGGCCGTCCCAATCCCGCCAAGATCCCCACCGCCACCGCCTTTGCCGTTCTGCCGGAGCCCACCATCCTCTCCGGCGGCGTGCCTGTCACCGCAGGCGGGGCCAGCGACACCTATGTCGTACAGTCCGGCGACACGCTCATGGCCATCGCTGACAAGCTAGGGGTGCCCGTCGAGGAGCTAATAAGCCTGAACAACCTGACGGACCCCAGCCATCTGGAGGTGGACCAGGTTCTCAAGGTCCCCCGGCGCAGCGGCACAGTGCCGACCCCCGTTCCCGGCCAGCCCACCAGCCAGGCGACGCGTGCCGCCCCCGCCGGCGGGGAGACGTACGAGGTCCAGGCGGGGGACAACGCCTCCGACATCGCCGCTCGCTTCGGCATCACCATTCAGGAGCTGGCCGACGCCAACGACACCACCATCGATGAGCTGCGCACTCTCTTCGTGGGCCAGGTCCTTACCATCCCCCAGTTTCCAGACCGCACGCCCGTGCCGACCAGCATCCCCGAGCCCGAAGCGGAACCCACGGAGGCGCCCACCGAGGCTCCACCCGAAGAGACGCCGCAGACGGTAGAGCCCACAGCCACCCCGGTCGAGGAGACCGGCGGCGCCGTGGAAACGGCTACCCCTGAGGGAGAGGGCGGCTAAGGGCACCAGCGGAAGCTAAGCAAGACGGTAGGCGGGGCTATCTAGCCCCGCGAGAGCTGCCGGCCGAGGCTAGAAAGCCTCGGCTACGTTGCTCGGTTAGGCGCCCTCCAGCTTTCCTTGTACCTCCAGCTTCCCTGTGCTAGCATAGCGCCAGCTTGCCAGCGGGCAGGGACACTGTTATGTCGATAGAAGAGAAGCTAGAGCACCTGGTCAAACTCAAGGAAGAGGGCAAGCTTGGCGGCGGCCCCAAGCGCATCGAGGCGCAGCGCGCCCGCGGCAAGCTCACGGCCCGCGAACGCCTGGATGTCCTCCTCGACCCCGGCAGCTTCGAGGAGATGGACACTCTGGTTCTTCACCGTGGGACCGACTTCGGCATCGACCGCCAGCGCTACCTCGGCGACGCCGTGGTCACCGGCTTCGGCAAGATCGATGGGCGCATGGTCTGCGTCTTCTCCCAGGACTTCACTGTCTTCGGCGGCTCCCTCTCTGAGGCCATGGGACAGAAGATGAGCAAGCTGATGGACCTGGCCATGAAGACCGGCTGCCCCGTCATCGGCCTCAACGATTCTGGGGGCGCCCGCATCCAGGAGGGCGTGACCAGCCTGGCCGGCTACGGCGACGTCTTCCTGCGCAACACCCTCGCCTCCGGCGTGATCCCCCAGATCTCGGCTGTCATGGGCCCCTGCGCCGGCGGCGCCGTCTACTCGCCCGCCATCACCGATTTCATCTTCATGGTGCAGGGCACCTCCCAGATGTACATCACCGGCCCCGACGTCATAAAGGCGGTGACCCAGGAGTCGGTGACCCACGAGGAGCTGGGCGGGGCCATGGCCCACGCCACCCACAGCGGCGTCGCCCACTTCGCCGTCGCCGGTGAGTATGAGTGCCTCCAGGAGGTCCGGCGTCTCGTCTCCTTCCTGCCCCTGAACAACATGGAGGACCCTCCCCTGGTGGAGACCGGCGATGACCCCCAGCGGCGGTCCGAGGACCTACTCACCATCATCCCTGACGACCCCAACAAGCCCTACGACATGCGGGAGATCATCTACTGCATCGTGGACAGCGGCGACTTCATGGAGGTGCACGCCCACTTCGCCCAGAACATGATCGTCGGCTTCGCGCGCATGGGAGGGCGGACGGTGGGCATCGTGGGCAACCAGCCCCTCTACCTGGCCGGCGTGCTGGACATCGATTCCTCCCGCAAGGCGGCCCGCTTCGTCCGCTTCTGCGACGCCTTCAATATCCCCATCATCACCTTCGTCGACGTGCCGGGCTTCCTGCCGGGTACCGCCCAGGAGCACGGCGGCATCATCAGCCACGGCTCGAAGATGGTGTACGCCTACTCGGAGGCCACGGTGCCCAAGCTGACCATTATCACCCGCAAGGCCTACGGCGGCGCCTACGACGCCATGGGCAGCAAGCACCTGCGCGCCGACCTGAACTTCGCCTGGCCTACGGGTGAGATCGCCGTCATGGGGCCGGACGGCGCCGTCAACATCGTCTTCCGCAACGACCTCGAGCGGGCCGAGGACCGGGAAGCCACCCGCCAGCACCTCGTCGACGACTATAAGGAGAAGTTCGCCAACCCCTACGTGGCCGCCTCCCACGGCTACATCGACGATGTCATAGACCCCCGGGAGACGCGCTTCAAGATCATCCGCGCCATGGAGATCCTCCGCAACAAGACGGACACCAACCCCCCGAAGAAGCACGGCAACATCCCGCTGTAGAGGAACTAGGAACTGGGAACTGGGAACCAGGAACCAGGGCCCCGCCCCGCCCAGGGGATGGGGGTCTAGTTCCGAGTTCCAAATTCCCAGTTCCGACGGTCTTGACACACGTGGTACGCTTGTGATGCCGGGCACAATACCCCTTCGTGCGCTCCGTCGGGACGCGGTGAAGCCTGCGGGCGAAAGAAGCAGGAGCATCAAAGGGCACCTGGCGAGGCGGCTTCTTGTCGCCCTGGCGGTGGGGGTGGCGCTGGTGACAGCACTTGGGCCGGGCCACACGCCGCCTGCCTCTGGAGCGCGCACCCTCACCATCGCCGCCGGGTACCACCACACCTGCGCCCTGCTCAGCGACGGCGCCGTCCAGTGCTGGGGCGACAACAACTGCGGCCGGCTGGGGGGCGGCACATGGAAGGGGGGCTACAGCACCGCCCCGGTGGCCGTCGCTCTGGACACCGACAACGATGGCGTGCCCGACGTCGTGGACAACTGCCGGTTCGTCGCTAACCCCGGCCAGGACAACTCCGACGACCGCATCGGCAATGGCGCGGGCATCCCCGGAGACGACGCGACCGTACCCAACGGCGACCCCTCCGGCAACGCCTGCCACGATGACATCGACAACGACGGCATCCCCAACGCGTCAGACCCCGACCCGGGCGGGGACATCACCT
>CAZSSQ010000153.1:0-6005 GCA_964609465.1 uncultured Dehalococcoidia bacterium | reverse complement strand
CTGGAGGAGCTGGCGGAGATGGGGTTCTACAGCATAGGCTTCGTGCTGTCCGGCCTCTATGCCGCCGCGCGCGCCCTGGAGCGCACCTACGCCGAGATCCGGGCCCAGGGGACGACGGGGGGGCTGGCGGACGCCCTCATGCCTTTCGAGGAGTTCAACGCCCTGGTCGGGCTGGATAACCGCTATGCCGAAGACGAGCGGTACCGGGCTTAGGCGAGGATCATCACTGGACGAGGATGGCACCCTAGGAGCTAGAATGGGGGCGCCGACCGATACCTTCTCACATTTGGGGGTGCCGCCATGCCTTTCGTCCTACTGGTCTTCCGAAACCTGATCCGTCAAAAGATCCGCACCGGCCTTACGGTCGTGGGCATCAGCATCGGGATCACGGCCGTGGTTGCCCTGGGCATCATCACCAGCAGTCTCAAGGCTTCCGCCGGGGAGCTGCTGACAGCCGGCGGCAGCGATTTCGCCATAGGGCGCAATGGCAGCGCCGACCTGACCTTCAGCACCCTTACGGCCAGCGACCTGCAGAAGGTTGAGGACTACCCCGAGGTTGCGCATGTCAGCGGGGTTCTGCTGGCCTTCTCCAAGGTGGGGTCCAATCCCTACTTCACCCAGGTGGGCATCGATCCCAATGACCTCGCCTTCTTCGACCTGCCCATCGTCGAGGGGCGGCGTCTGGCCCCGGGCGCCCGGGACGAGATCATGCTGGGCCCCGAGGCAGCCAAGCAACTACACGCCGGGGTGGGAGATCAGGTGGAGGTTCGAGACGAAACCCTGACGGTGGTCGGCATCTACCGGACAGGCGCGGTCTATCTGGACGGCGGCGGCGTGTTGCCCATCTCCGCCGTGTGGGAGTACGAGCGAAAGGAGGGCCTTTTCACGCTCCTGTACGTCAGGGTGAGGCCTGGTACTGACCTGGCTGCTCTTACAGCTCGGATCGAGGACGATCATCCGGACTTGGCCACACTACGTGGGGTGGCGGACTACGGAGATGTGGATCAAGGCCTTCAGATCCTCGATGCGACCAACCTGGGCGTGTCCATCCTGGCCGTCTTCATCGGCGGCATCGCCGTCATGAATACCATGGTCATGGCGGTCTTCGAGAGGACGCGGGAGATCGGCATCCTGCGGGCTGTCGGGTGGCGCACGCGTCGCATCTTGCAGATGATACTGGGAGAGGCGCTCCTGCTCTGCGTTATCGCCGCCGTGTTCGGTTCAGCGCTGGCGGTGCTGCTGACCCGCTTCATTGTCCTGCTGCCCGCCATCCGTGCCTTCCTTTCGCCGGAGTACACGCCGGACGTCTTCATACGCGGCATCCTGGTGGGCGTGGGCGTGGCCGTGCTGGGGGCGATCTACCCCGCCTACCGGGCGGCGCGCTTCTCGCCGGCCGAGGCCATCCGCTATGAGTGAGAAGCCGCCTGCGGTCGAAACCGTCGACCTGGTGAAGACCTTCGATCAAGGACGGACTCGGGCTGTGGACGGCGCCACCTTCAGCGTCGCCCAGGGGGAGTTCGTAGCCATCACAGGCCCCTCGGGATGCGGCAAGTCCACCCTGCTCCACCTCATCGCCGCCCTGGAGCGACCCGACTCCGGCCGCATCGCGGTCCTGGGCGAGGATATCACCAGGCGGCACGACCTGAGCCGGTACCGCGCCCGCACGGTGGGGCTGGTCTTTCAGCTCCACAATCTGCTTCCCACCCTGACGGCGGTCGAAAACGTGGAGGTGCCAATGTACGAGACGGGCCTGGGCATGCGGGAGCGGCGCCGGAGGGCGCACCAGCTCCTGGAGCTGGTGGGGCTGGCCGACAAGGCCCGGCGGCGGCCTCCCGAGCTATCGGGGGGCGAGCGCCAGCGGGTGGCCGTGGCCCGCTCCCTGAGCAACGACCCGCCCATCCTGCTCGCCGACGAACCGACCGGCAACCTCGACTCCAAGGCCGGCCGTAACGTGATGGAGGCCCTGCAAACCATCCACCACCAGCACGGCCTCACCATTGTCATGGTCACTCACGATCCGGGCATCGCGGCCAGCGCCGACCGCATTATCAAGATGCTGGACGGCCGGATGGAGGAGGAATAGAGGCGGCGAGCCTACTGGCCCCTTAGGTGGCTGCTCTGCGACCGCGCGACCGGCTCGGGCCGGTCACCGCTTGTCCCCGACTTACTCCTCCGTCTCGGGACCGCTGGCTCCCTCGCGGAACCAGGTGACGGGCCGGAACTCCCTGGGGACCACGCCCTCTTGCTTGAACCGGGGGTATCCCAGAACGAGGGCGGTCACGATCTTCCAGGGATAGTCGATGCCCAGCTTCTCCTTGACAGGGGGCAGGTTGTTGATCACCTGGCTGAAGCCCACCCAACATGACTTTATGCCCAGTGAGTTGGCCACGAGATTCATGTTCTGTCCACAGATGCCAGCGTTGAGCTCGGGGCCGCCGATGCAGCGCTCGTCGCAGGCCACCAGGATCACCGCCGGAGCGTTTAGGAACACGGGCCCGTTCCTCCTGGTGACGCTGCCTATCCCGCCCAGAATGATGCGAGGATCATACGTCCCCGGCGTTGGGTTAGCCTCGTAGCCGGCGGCAAGGAGCTTCACCATCTCGTCGTCCTTGTACATGTTGTAGAACATGGACAGGGCACCGTACATGGCCTCGTTCATCTCGTGGATGAGGGCCTTGTCGGTGACGACGATGAACTTCCAGGGCTGACAGTTGCCGGCGCTGGGCGCGAAGCGGCCCGCCTCCAGCACCCTTCGGATGAGGGTTTCGGGTACCGGCTTGTCCTTGAGGTTTCGAACGCTGCGGCGGTTGAACACGGCCCGCTCGACGGCATTCCACTGGTCGGGATTCCCCTCGGCGTCCCGAGGCTCAAGAGGCAGCCTGGCTGGCAGCGGATGAGGCTCGGTCTTGTAGAAGCCCTCATCGACGTGGTACGGCTCAACAACGGAGATGGCGTTCCTCGGGCAAGCCGCCATGCAGTTGTAGCAGCTAAAGCAGTCGTGCCCCTCCTTCATGCGCGGGGCCTCACCCTCTGGCAGCTCCCAGGCTCGAAACGGGCAGTTGTCCCAGCAGAACTGGCACTTTGAGCCGCTAGGCCGCGTGCACTTCTCTGGGTCCGCCCTCATCACTCCCATGTGGACGGTCTCCGGACGGAAGATCGGCTTTAGGTCTTCCCAAGGCATAGCCTTCTCCTCCCACACAACAACTGGCCGACCGGCCCTGAACGCCGCTGACGATTATGAACCGGGCACCTGTTGGGGGATAGCCCCTGCTGCCGGCGGGGCAGCCTGCTCTGACTGCACCGCTGGCGGGCTCAGCTCCCGCTCTGGGCGCCTCTCGTCGGCGGCCTGCCGATTTGCTACTCTGGCGGCGGAGCGGGCCATGGCCGTCGCTGGGGAACTGCCCCGTCGCAACATGCTCCTGTACGCCTCGGGCTCCTTCGCGGGCAACGTCATCTCCCGGACCAAGGACCTCTGGCTCATCTTCTTCTTCGCCCCGCCTCAGGACGAAACCGATGTCGCCCGCCGCACGTCCATCCTCGCCGTCGGCGCCATCCTCACGGTGGCCCGCATCATAGAGTCCCTCGATGACCCTCTCATCGGCTACTGGAGCGACCGTACCACCAGCCGCTGGGGCCGGCGCATCCCCTTTGTTCTGTTCGCCACGCCTTTCTGGGCGCTGTTCTTCGTCCTCCTCTGGATGCCTCCCGACAATCACGAGACCATCGCCAATGCCCTCTACCTGTTCGCAATACTGGAGGGCTTTCACCTCTTCAGTACTCTCTCGGGCGGCCCTTTCGAGTCGCTCCTGCCTGAGATCGCGGTCACCTCGAAGGACCGGGTGGGCGTGGTGACCTGGCAGGTCTTCTTCGGCACCGTGGGGGCAGCCCTTGCCCTTGTAGGCAGCGGCGTCATCAAGGAGGTGTGGGGCTTCCAGGCGATGGCTGCAGTCATGGCGGTTCTAGCCCTGGCGTCGCGCTACCTGGCCCTGGCCGGCGCCTGGCGACGGGTGCGCGTGGAGCAACCGCCCGCGCGCCTGGACCTGCGACAGGCCTTCCGCACCACCTTCACCAACGACCAGTTCCTCTACTTCCTCCCTACCTTCATCTTCTTCAACATGGGGGTCTCGCTGCTTCTGGCGGCGCTCCCCTTCTACGTGACGGAGGTGCTGGGCCGGGAGAATGAGGGGTTCTACGTCTCAGCCCTCACCGCCTCGGCCATCGTTGTGGTGCTGGCATCGCTGCCCTTCGTCTACCGGCTGTCAGTGGCGAGGGGGAAGGCGTGGGTGTACGGGACAGCTATGCTCCTGGGCGCCCTCTACCTGCCGACGATGTTCTTCATGGGCTTCATTCCCGCCATCCCCAAGGTGGCGCAGGCCTTCCTTTTCGTCCCGTTCCTCGGCGTGCCGATGGCGGCGGTGTTCACCTTCCCCAACGCCCTCATGGCCGACATCATCGACTACGATGAGCTGCGCACGGGCATGCGTCGGGAGGCGATGTACTACGGCACCCAGGCCACCCTGGAGAAGATGGCGTCGGCTTTGTTCCCGGCCGTCCTGGCGGGACTTCTGCTCCTGGGCGGCACCGCGGATGACCCTCTGGGGATACGCCTGGTGGGGCCGGTGGCCGGCCTGGCTATCTTCGTGGCCCTGCTCAGCTTCCGGGGCTATCGCCTGCCGGACACCGTGAGCGCGGAGACGGTGCCGGTGCGGCGGTAGGCCGGCAGCCCTCCTGTCTGCACGGGCACCTCCTCTGCCGTCTGGGCACCGCGCCACGAGAAAGCATTGTAGCTGCGACGTAACCAAAGCTTTCTCACTTCGGCCCCAAACATGGGGAATCCCAATTGACATCGTAGCCAGCAATCACTAGTCTTGTGGCGACCAAGCGACGGTCATGAACAACCCCGCCGTCGCCAATCTGGGGATGTCGGATTCGGGGTGGTCTTGCTGGCTCTCATGAGGAGGTCTGCATGGAGAAGTGGATTGAGAAGTTCAATGCCCTGAGCATGGGGGAGAAGATCATCCTTCCAGCGGGCGTGGTTTTGTTGATAGTGGGCTTCCTGCCCTGGTACAGCGTCGACCTCGGGGCTTTCGGCAACTACTCCCACAATGGCTGGCAGTCGCCTGGGGCGATCTGGTCGATCCTGGCGATTCTCATCGGTCTGGCAATGGCGGGTGTAGTCGGCTTGAAGGCTTTCGGGACGGCGACCATTCCGGACAACGTGGGAGGCGTCACCTGGCCCAAGATTCACCTGGGCGCTGGCGTGGTTGCCCTGGTGTTCCTGCTGATCAAGTTCATAAGTGATAACGACTACACGGCGTTTGGCTTCTACCTGGGCATCATAGCGGCGGCGGCGCTCGCTGCGGGTGGCTTCCTGATGTTCAGGGAGGAGAGCGCGGCCTAGCCGGCGCGCTCCAGGCCCCCCTACGCCCCATCATACCGGCCTGGTCTCTGGACGAGGTCCCGGCCGGATGACCCCCGTCTGAGTTTCCCACCAGGCAGGTCTAGGGGAGATCGCCCGCTGCCAGCTCCCGCGCGCTACCCCTTCCCTCATCACCGCCAAAGTGGTCAGCCCGGAGACGCTGCGGTTGGGGTGAGTGGCTTTGACCCGCTCCGGCCTCTGTGGCGTGGTCTGGGCGTGGTTAGGCGGCTTGCGACCGCAGAGGTCAATCGACTGAGTCGGCCTGCTGCAGCCAGAGGGCTTCGGCGCGGCCCCACCCGTCCCAGCCCACGTGCTGCCAAAGGCGGCGGCGGTCGCGCAGCCGCAGGCTGTAGGGCGGGTTGCCCAACACTAACTCGAACTGCCCGTCGAAGCGGTGATGCCGGAATTCGTCCGCTACCAAGCAGTGGGCGTCTCACAGCAGGGCGCGGGCCACCGCGATGGCGTCGTGGTCCACATGGGAGGGGGCGGTCTAGGGCTTTCGGCTGGGGGGGGGGGGGCCTGGGGCAGGGCAGGGGGGGGGTGCCCGAGGGGGGTAGGATGGCCCTTTACTGTACGGTATTGAGTC
>CAZSSQ010000152.1:0-6011 GCA_964609465.1 uncultured Dehalococcoidia bacterium | reverse complement strand
GTGCAAGCCAGGCTGCGAGTAGCCACCCCTGAGGGGTGTGGCTGGGAGTCTGGATGGATAGAACGCGGCATGGTGGGCAGGTTGGGCTATTTCGTGCGACAATGATCTATGGAGGCCTCTGAGCCTAGCCTCGCTGGGTTCGAACGGCGGCTGTTTCGCCGTTAACGATCGGCGTCGGCGCAATCGAGGGCTGGCGCTTCGGAAAGACTGGTCAGAGGGGGTCCAAGGCGGATGTCGGAAGGGCGCGAGGTCCTGCGCACGGAAGGTCTCTGGAAGCGGTACGGCCGGATCACCGCCGTTGCCGACATCAGTCTACAGGTATTCGATGGTGAGGTCTTCAGCTTCCTTGGCCCCAACGGCTCGGGGAAGAGCACGACGGTGGGCATGATCCTCGGCCTGGTGCGGCCGACGCGGGGCCGCGCCGTCGTCTTCGGCGCCGACATGGCCATCCATCCCTGGCCGACCCTCAGGCGCATCGGCGCTGTCATCGAAACGCCGGCCTTCTACCCCTACCTGTCGGGCCGCGACAACCTGCGGGCACTGGCCATTGCGCTAGGCGATATCCCCAGCGCGCGTATCGACGCTGCTCTCGAAACAGTTGGGCTCCGCGAGCGCGCCCGCGACCCGTACAAGACCTACTCTCTCGGCATGAAGCAGCGGCTGGGCATCGCTTCCACCCTGCTGCGCGACCCCGACCTGATCGTTTTGGACGAGCCGACGAATGGCCTCGACCCCGCTGGCACACGGGAGGTGCGCGAGCTCATTCCCCGGCTGGCGGAGGAGGGCCGCGCCGTCTTCCTCTGCAGCCACCTCCTGCACGAGGTGGAGGCGGTGAGCGACCGTGTTGCCATCCTCAAGAAGGGGTGGCTGGTGGCGCAGGGGCCGGTCGACGAGCTGCTGGGCCGCGGCCGCTACCTCCGCCTGCGCGCGGAGGACGACGTTGCCCTCGTGCGGGCCCTGGGCAACGTCTCCTGGGTGAGCGGATTGGAGCAGCGCGATGGTTGTGTCCGCGTGACGGTGCCTGTCACGAAAGCGGCGGAGCTAAACCAGGCACTCGCGTCACAGGGGGTGTACGTGTCGGAGCTGGCACCGTGGGAGACGGAGCTGGAGAAGGTGTTCCTGGACCTGACGGGCGAGGAGGAAGCACCGTGACCCGGCTGATGGCGGTGGAGTTCTTCAAACTCCGAAAGCGGATGATGACCTGGATCCTGGCCATGTTGATGGTGGGGCTGGTGATCCTGCTCTACTCTGTCTTCTGGAGCGTCAGCGGCCACGTCACGACTTTCGGCGAGAATGCCGAATACACTGGCGAGGACCTGCGGAGGGCACTGTTCCTCCAGACGTCGGTGCCGTTCTCGCTCCAGGTGGTGGCCTCGTTCGGCACGATCTTCGCCATGATCCTGGCCGCCGGCGCCGTCGGCAGCGAGTACAGTTGGGGGACGGTCCGCCTGATGGCGACGGCGGCCAGCGGGCGTGTCCGGCTGATCGCCGCCAAGCTGCTGGTGGTGTGCGGGCTCGTCGCTGCCGGCGCTCTGCTGGCGGTTGCCGTCGGCCTCACCTACAGCTCGATCATCACGGTCACCAACGGCGGCTCGGATTTCAACTTCGTCACTCCCGGATTCATCCGGGACCAGGCAGAATCGTTCGGGCGGACGCTGTTTGTCATGGCGCCCTACGTCACGCTGGCCTTCGCCATGGCGGCCATCGGCCGCTCGACGCTGGCCGGCGTCGGCGCGGGCATCGGCATCGCCTTTGTTGAGCCGCTGATCGGCGGGCTGATGCGGCTGGCCGGCAATCCCTGGAAAGAGATCCCAAACTACCTGATTCATGCCAACAGCAGCGTGGTCCTCCTCCAGAACAAGGTCCCGGACGTGATTCGCTTCGGCTCCAGCGCCCAGGATCCCACTAACCGCCAGCTCAACGGGACGCCTGAGGCGATGTTCATCCTGGCCATTTACTCGGTTGCCTTCGTCGCTCTGGCGTTCCTCGTGTACCGACGGCGGGACATCACGGCCTGAGCGGGGGGAGAGCTGGGAATCTCTCGCTCGCTCCTAAGGTGTCTCCAGGTCCCCAGCGAGCTGCTGAATACGATCAAGGATGGCCTCGGCCTCCGCAGGGCCTGCCAGTCTCGGCCGATCCTCCTCAGGGTCTATGTAGACAGGAATGGGCTCCACCTTCTCCACGCCGCTCGCGGAAACAGATATCTTGAGAGCGACCGTCTGAAATGGCGCTGGGCCGAGCTGTGCCAGGTCATCGCCGTCCAGATCGAAGACGAAGTTGCCGAGGCTGTAGGCGACAAACGAGGGGCCTCTGAACTCCCAGCGCTGAAGCACGTGAGGATGGTGGCCAAGGACCAGCGTGGCTCCCGCCTCGATGGCGGCTTGCGCCAGGAGCCGCTGCGTGTCCGACGGCTCATCTGCGTACTCGTTGCCGGCGTGAAGCGAGACCACCACTACGTCGGCCTGTCCCCTCGCCCGCTTCACGTCCTCGCTTATCGTGTCCACTGTTCCCCAGGCGACACCGTCGGCGTCCGCTGCCGCCGCGGAGGCGTCGGCGGTTGCCGCATAGGAGAGAAAGGCGACGCGCAGGCCCCGTACTGGTAGAATGGCCGGTCTCCTTGCTGCCATGTCATTCTCACCAGCCCCGGAGTGGGCGATGCCCACTGCGTCCAGGGCCGCGATGGTATCGCGAAGCCCCTCTGGTCCGAAATCGAGCGCGTGGTTGTTGGCCAGTGAGACCACGTCGATCCCGGCCAGGGCAAGCCCCGCTGCATCCCGCGGCGGCGTACGAAACACGTACTTCTTGTCGGCCGGTGTCCCGCCTTCGGTGAAGGTTCCCTCCAGGTTGGCGACGGTGATATCGGCATCGGCCAGTATGGGTGCCACACGTTCGAAAGGGTACATGGCGCCGTAGCGGTCCATGAGAGTTACGAGGTCCCGCGCCAGCATGAGATCGCCTATGGCCACGAGGCTGATGGTGGGGAGCGGTGTGGGGGTAGGCGGCGATGGCGATGCCGCCAAGGTCGGCACGGCGGTCGGGGTAGCAGGAGAAGCCGGTTTCTGGTCGGAAGACATGCCGCAGGCGACCGAGACGGCAAGGATGACCGACAGCATGGCACAGTGAAGCCCAGGGCTCGCGAGGACTCGTCGCAGCCTCATCGTAGCCCTGCCTCCGGGCGCTCATCGCTCGCGCGGTTGGCAAAGCGGCGGAGCCACCGCGCCCAGGGCACCTTGTAGAGCAGAACGATGCTCGAGAGGCTGGCAATCTGTAGGACTAGGGCCAACCAGCTACCGAAGGTCGCCTGGAACAGACCGCCCAAGGTTTCGAAGACGCGATGCGTCGTCCAGACCCAGAAGGTGTTGGCCAGGATCCGCGCGCAACAGAACCCCACCAGCACCCGCGTCATACCCACTTCGGTCATGCCGGCGGCGATGAACAGGTTGTTCGTCGGAAACGGAGAGAGCGCGTAGAGGAACACCGCCAGCCCCACGTAGTTGCGGCGCTCCTCCAGAAAGCGGCCCAGCTCCCGAAGGTCGGCCTCCTGGCCCTTGAGCAGGCGGCGCTTGAAGATAGTGCTTCCCTTGGCCAGCAGGAGGCGCCCCAGTCCGGAAGCGATGGCAGCGGGGATGGTGAGGAGCAGGAGCGGCAGGTCGAACTTGATGTAGAAGAAGGCCAGCACCATCCAGGTGGACGGCATGAAGGCCGGCACCAGGCTGATGAGGAAGGAGAGCGCCAGCGCAGCGCATATCCAGAGGCCTGCCTCGCCCATGAGGCCATCGTACCAGGCGGCCGCCGCTGCGTCGCGGTTCCCACCTGGGTGCCGCTGGCCTCGATGGCACTGGCGGCTGTTGCGCAGACGCCCCATTCTCTTGCGCGGTCCTACCACGGCGCTTGAGCAGACTGCCGTCCGGTTGTACGATGCGTTTGCCCGGCGCCCATGACGGCCCGCGGTGGAGGAGAAAAAGGATGACCGTACAGCTTGCTGTGGATGGCGGGGAGGCGATCCGTCGTGCTCCTTTTCCTACGTGGCCCGTCCTGGGCGAGGAGGATGTCGCGGCCGCCGCCGAGGTCCTGCGCTCCGGTGGCCTGACCTCCTTGACCAGCCGCGTCGTGGCCGAGTTCGAGGCGGATTTCGCCCGCTACCACGGCGTCCGCCACGCGCTCGCCGCCAGCTCGGGCACCACCGCCATCCACCTGGCGCTGGCCGCGATCGACCTTGGCCCAGGCGACGAGGTCATCGTCCCTGCGCACACCTTCATCGCCTCGGCGACTCCCGTGATGCACCAGAGGGCTACGCCCGTCATCGTCGACGTGGACACGGACACCTTCAACCTGTTGCCCTCGGCAGTGAAGGCAGCGATCACACCGCGTACAAAGGCGGTCATCGCCGTTCACCTCAACGGCCACCCTGCGCCCATGGACGAACTGAGCGCCCTGGCCGAACGCCACGGCCTCGTCCTCATCGAGGACGCGGCCCAGGCTCACGGCGCTCTCTACAAGGGGCGCAAGGTGGGCACCATCGGCCGCATGGGCTGCTTCAGCTTCTGGCAGGACAAGGTCATCACCAGCGCCGGCGAGGGCGGTGCTGTCATCACCGATGATGACGCCCTTGCTGAGCGCGTGGCCCGTCTGCGCCACCACGGCGAGGGGCCCTCTGAGGGGGAGCGCAAATACTACCACCTGGAGCTGGGCTACAACTACCGCCTCTCCGCCGTCCAGGCGGCGGTGGGCCGGACCCAGCTCAGCCACCTGGATGAGTACCTGGAAGCCCGCCGCCGCAACGCCGCCTACCTCACCGAGCGCCTGCGAGCCCTCCCCGAGGTGCAGCCGCCGCTAGTCGCCAAGGGCTGCGTACACAGCTACTACCGGTACGTCTGCAAGCTCCGCACTGATCTGGTGACCGTCCCCATCGACCGGTTCCAGACCGCTGTGGCCGTCGAGGGCGTGCCCTGCTTCCGTCCCTACCCTACGCCGCTGAACAAGCAGCCCGTATTCCTTGACGCCGGCTACGGCCAGGTCCCCTGCCCCAATGCTGAGACCCTGGTCGGCCAGTTCTTCGCCCTTCCAGTGCAACCAACCGTCCAGCAGCGTGACCTTGATGACGTGGTCGCTGCTGTCGAGAAGGTAGCGGCGGCCTACCGCAAGACATGAAGACCCGCCGCCACATCGCTGCGGTCGATCTTGCCGAGGAGCTGATGCCGGGCAGATGAGCATCCTCTCTGTTGGTTCCGCCTCCGTCGCCATCACCCCGCCCGTGGGAACACCCATGGACGGCTATTTCGACCGCCAGGGGGGCTCCCAGGGCGTGCACGACGACCTCTACGCCCGCGCCCTCGTCTTCGACGACGGCCGAACCCGCGCTGCCCTGGTCTCTTGCGACCTCATCCACGTGGACGGTTACCTGATGGGCGCCGTCCGCCAGCAGGCCGCTGAGGCCACCGGCATCCCCGCCGAGCACATCATGGTCGCCGCTGTCCACACCCACGCCGGGCCCGCTGGCCTCCGACAAGGCATGGACGAGGCCCTGGTCGAGACCACGGCTCGCCACATCGCCAGCGCCATCGCCGCCGCCGATCGGAAGAAGCAGCCGGGCGTGCCGAAAGTCGGCCGCTGCACCGTCGATTCTGTCAGCCAGAACCGCCGTGACCCATCCTGGCCCGTAGACACGACCCTGAGGCTTCTCCTGATAGACAGCCCGGAGCGCGGCGAGCCGCCGCTGGCGGTCGTCATCAACTTCGCCTGCCACGCCACCGTTCTCTTCCAGACAAACCTCCTCATCTCGGCCGACTACCCCGGCTACGCCGTGCGCACCTTCCAGAAGCTCCTCCCGAACACGACCTGCCTCTTCCTCCAGGGCGCCTGCGCCGACGTGAACCCCGTCTGGATGGAGCAGGACTTCTCCGAGGTGGAGCGGGTGGGCACAATCGTGGGCAGCGCGGCGGCCCGGCTGGCCCTCGAGCTGCACCCTCTGGGTCGAGGCCAGCGAGCCTGGAATATCCGCTGGTTCGAGC
>CAZSSQ010000151.1:1978-6048 GCA_964609465.1 uncultured Dehalococcoidia bacterium | reverse complement strand
ATCGTCGCCGTGCGCGGGGACCGCGCTCATCCCCTTTCCGCAGGCTACCTGTGTGTGAAGGGGAAGCACGGCCCCGCCAGCCGCCGAGGGCCCGAGCGGCTGCTTCATCCCCTGAAGCGGACGGAGGCCGGCTGGCAGCAGATCTCCTGGGACCAGGCCTACCGAGAGGTGGCGGCGAAGTTGCGCCAGATTCGGCAGCGTCACGGGCCGCAGGCCATCGGCATGTACTACGGCGCAGGCAACCCTACCTCCTTCTTCAACTTCCTCTTTGCACAGGGGTTCATGAGCGCATTGGGCTCCCGCAGCTTTTTCAACGTGCTCAGCGTCGAGTTCACCGGGCGCTACCTTGTGCAGGAGAAGATGTACGGCCATGCCTTCTTCGCCACGGCAGGCGACTTCGAGCGCACGGACTTCGTCCTCATGTTCGGGCACAACCCTGCTATCTCAGAGGAAGACCCGCGCAGGATGACGCACATAGCGGAGATGCGCGCGCGCGGTGGAACCTTGGTAGTCGTAGACCCCAGGCGAACGGAGACGGCGCGGAAGGCCGACCGATGGCTGCCGATCACGCCCGGCAGCGACATCTACCTCGCGTTGGCGCTCCACCACGTGATTATCCGGGACGGACTCTACGACCGGGAGTACGTGGCCCGCCGCTGCCGTGGGTTCGAACACCTTGCCCGTCTGGTGGAGCCGTGGGCCCCAGAACGAGTGTCTGGACTCACCGGCATCGACGCAACCGAGATCGAGAGCCTCGCTAGAGCCTTCGCGACGGCGACTCGCGCCTGTGCGGTGGCAAAGCTAGGGGTGTTCCAGACCAGGCAGGGCACGCTTGCCTACTGGCTCATCGAGGCGCTCAACGCGGTGACCGGCAACCTTGAGCGTCCCGGCGGCCTGCTGTTCCGCAGGGGTCCCCTCCCGCTCTGGCTCATGGCGGACATCGCCAACCGCGGCCGCAAGCGACAAACCCGCGATGGGCTCTATCCGGAGATTATTGGTTCACTGCCTGCAGCTTGCATCCCAGACGAGATCCTCACCCCCGGGCCAGGGCAGATCCGCTCGCTTCTGGTGGACTGCGGCAACCCGCTTCTCGCTCTGCCAAACGAGGCGCGTGTCCGACAGGCACTCGAGTCACTCGAGCTCTTGGTGTCCGTGGATGTCTTCGTCAATGAGACGGCTCAACTGGCGCATTATGTGTTGCCCGCGGCCGCCCACTTTGAGAAGGAAGACTGCTATGTGACCTTTCCGGAGCACCAGCCGCGTCGGTTCGTTCAGTGGGCGCCGGCACTGGTGGCGCCGCCAGGCGAAGCGAGGCCGGAGTGGCAAATCTTCATGGACCTTTCCCGGCAAGCTGGCGTGCGACTACTGAACACCCCCGGTCTGGGCCTGATGGCCAAAGCCCTGAACCTGCTGGACCGCCTCCTCCGCCGTGGTGGTCGCTGGCGGTTCAGCCCTCGGCTCTATGCCGGTCTCCTGTTTCTCTTCCTGGCCCGCACCCGACTTAGCTCCGTGCTGAACAGTCCTCACGGGCTTCTCCTATCGGAGAAGGCTGAGCCAGGCCGCCACCCCAAGGGACGGCGCATCGCACTGGTTCCCGCCGAGTTTGCGGCAGCCCTGGGCGGGATCGATGGCGACAAGGATCCCAGGAGTGATGAGCACCCGCTGCTGCTCATCACGGGAGGACGAGAGCGTTTCAAGGCGAACACTCGCTTCTGGCACGCGCCCCTCCTGGCGAGGGTGCGTGCCGAGCCCTCCGCGAGGCTTAGTTCATCCGACGCGGAGCGGGCAGGCATTGTGGACGGCGATGACGTGGTGATCTCCACGCCGACCGGGTCCATCCGCATCAAGGCGCGGGTCGGCGATGATGTCATGCCGGGTGTGGTCTCGATCCCGCATGCGTGGGGTCGCCGCTTCCAGGGAGCGGGCGCGGATGCGGGCCCAGAGTTAGGAGTGAACGTCAACCGCCTGACGGACGACCTGCAGCGCGAGCCCCTAACTGGCATGCCTGTGTTCAAGGGCATCGCCTGCCGACTGGAGAAGGCACCGCCCGCTCCATCCTGACGAGGCCGCTGGATGTAAGGCCCAGCGATGTCGCGTCGCGTCGCCTTGCCCGCCGCCCAGACTAGCCAGACGCCGCCCGTACGATTAGACTAAGCATCACCGAGACATTGCTGCGCCCAGACGGGCTGGAAAGGACCGGCCTGCCATGACCACCACGTCTTCCGCCAGGGGTGGCTCCGCCCCCAGCGGTGAGCTCGCGACCAAGGGTCGCGCTGCCCGTGCTGCTGCCCGCCGCCTGGCCACCCTCTCCACCGGGGTGAAAAACGGCGCCCTCCTCGCCATCGCCGAGGCCCTCCTCTCCCACGAGGAGGAGGTGTTGGCCGCCAACGCCCGCGACATGGAGGCTGCTCGCAGCGGCGGCGCCAGCGACTACATGCTGGACCGCCTGCTCCTCAACCACGACCGCCTCTCCACCATGGCCTCCGACATCCACACCATGGCCGCCCTGCCCGACCCGGTGGGCCAGATGTTCGACGTGCGCACCCTGCCCAACGGCCTGGTTGTGGGCAAGATGCGGGTGCCTCTCGGCGTGCTGGCCTGCATCTACGAGAGCCGCCCCAACGTGACCGTGGACGTCTCCACCCTCTGCCTGAAGTCGGGCAACGCCTGCATCCTGCGTGGGGGCAAGGAGGCCATCCACTCCAACAGCGCCCTGGCCCGCGTCGTAGCCGGCGCCGCCACCGCCGCCGGCATCCCCGAGGGCGCCATCCAGTTCATCGAGAGCACGGATCGCGCCCTGGTGGGCGAAATGCTGAAGATGCGGGACATCATCGACCTGGTGGTGCCCCGCGGCGGCGGCCTCATCGACTTCGTGGTGGAGAACGCCACCATGCCGGTGCTCATCGGCGGCATCGGCGTCTGTCACACCTACGTGGACCGCGAGGCAGACCTGGCCAAGGCGGCCGACATCGTCTACAACGCCAAATGCCGCCGCTACACCATCTGCAACGCCCTGGACACCCTCCTGGTGCACCGGGACGTGGCTGCCGCCTTCCTGCCCGCCATCGGCGGGCGCTGGGCCGAGGCCGGCATCGAGATGCGCTGCGATGAGCGGGCGCGGGCGGCCCTCGAGGGCGCGGGCATCGCCGGGCTGAAGGTGGTGCCGGCCCAGGAGGGCGACTTCGGCCACGAGTTCCTGGCCCCCATCGCCGCCGTGCGGGTGGTAGACTCGCCAGAGGAGGCCATCGACCACATCTACACCTATAGCACGGGCCACTCCGACGCCATCGTCACGGAGGACTACAGCGCCGCCCGCCGCTTCGTGGCCGAGGTGGACACGGCCGTGGTCTATGTCAACGCCAGCACCCAGTTCACCGACGGCGCCCAGTTCGGCCTGGGAGCCGAGATCATAGACTCTACGCAGAAGTTCCACGCGCGGGGGCCGGTGGGCCTTCAGGAGATCACCACCTACAAGTGGGTGGTCCTGGGCTCCGGCCAGACCCGCCCCTAGCAGGGCAGGCCTGCCTTCAGGCAGACGGAAGGAGGACGCCATGGCCGAGTACAACTTCGAGCGCGAGAGCCGGACGGCTTACTCTGAGTCCTTCGTCATCGAGGCCGATGGCGACGACGTGGGCCGGGTTGACCTCCACTACACGCCCAGCGTCACCTACGGCACCCTCTGCATCCCGGAGAGCTTGAGCGAGGACGAGATCCAGGAGCTCATCAGCGAGATCGATGAGCGGCTGGTGATGAGCAACGACCCCTACCGGGAGGACTTCGTGGTTACCGTCTGGGTGGGGCACCAGGCCGGCGTCTACTCCGAGGAGGAGCTGGAGGAAGAGGAGGAGGAAGAAGAGGAGGAGGAGGAGGAGCTGGAAGGCGGCAACGGCCACCGGGAGTAGAGGCGCAGAAGAGACTCGTAAAGGGCTGAGGCCTGGTGGAGGGCTGAAGCCCTCCGCTACACGTTAGCTCAGGGTAGTCGGGAGCATGTGGCGGAAGGCTTCAGCCTTCCAGCCTTCCACCGCGGACCGCCCGCCTCGTCCCCACGTCAGGGCTTCCCAGGCCCCAGG
>CAZSSQ010000151.1:0-1968 GCA_964609465.1 uncultured Dehalococcoidia bacterium | reverse complement strand
CCTCCGCGTTAGGCTGCGAAACAAACCTCGTAGGGGCCGACCTGAAGGTCGGCCCTGGGCGGAGCTGAAGCTCCGCCCCTACGGCCCGGTCGACTTGACCTACTGGGGACCGAACGGGCTGCTCTCGCTGCCGCTGCCGCCGCCGGCTTCCCCATCGCCGCCTCGGGGCCCCAGGTAGCGACCGTCGGCAGGCTCCACGTGGATGGTGACCACCGCTCCCGGCAGGCGGCCGCTCACCTCCTCCTCGATGCGGTCGCAGATGTCGTGTACCTCCTCCACGCTCTTTCGGGGGTCCACCACCAGGTGCAGCTCTATGTAGCGCTCGCGCCCGGAGCGACGGGTGCGCAGGTGGTGGTAGCCGGCGATCTGGGGCCGGAAGCGCAGGATGGAGTCCTCGATGGTATCCAGCTCGCGGGCGGGCAGGCTGACGTCCATGATCTCGACCAGGGCAGACTGGAAGATGCGGAAAGCCGTCCACAGGAGGTAGGCGGCCACCATCAGCGCCACCAGGGGGTCGAAGAGGTTGCGACCGGTGAGGCCAACAAGGGCCAGGCCCACCATGACGGCCACCGCCTGGGCGATGTTCGTCCAGAGATGGCGGGTCTCCGAGGTCAGGGCCAGGGAGCCGGTGGCGCGGGCCGCCCGGCTCACGAAGAGGACAACCCCCAGGTTGGCGAGGGCAGTGGCAAACATAGTCGCCAGACCGGGCCCCAGCACGATGTCCGCCTGGCCCACCACCAGACGGCGCGCCGCCTGGTAGATGATGAAGACCCCGCCGCCCCCAATGAGGAGGGCCTGCGCGCCTGCGGCCAGGCTCTCCGCTTTGCCGTGGCCGTAGGGGTGCTCGACATCCGCCGGCCGGGCCGAGAGGCGCACGGTGATGAAGGCGAAGCTGGAGGCCACGGTGTCCTCGGCGCTGTCCAGGGCATCGGAGAGGACGGCGATGCTGCCGGTGTAGAGGCCCACGGCCAGCTTCAAGAGCATGAGGATGAAGTTGGAGGAGAAGGAGAGGCCGGCGGCGCGGGAGGCTAGGTCCATCGAACACGCCCTGTCAGCAGTATAGACAAGCCATCCTCAGGCACCAAGCCGTCGAACGGGCAGGACCGGCTATGGGTGTCCCGGTCCCTGGACCCAGGCCTCGTCGGCCGCAGCGCCGGGCACCGGGGCGACCTCTTGCGACGGCTGGAGGGCGAGACGCCGGGCCATGATGGTCAGAGTCCCCATCCCCACCAGGACGCCGAACCACAGCGTAGCGAAGCGGATGACAAGGGTAGCGACAGCCGCCAGGCTCTTCGGCATGTCGACGATGACCTGGAGCAGGCCGGTAAGGCCGCCCTCAGCCACCCCCAGACCGCCCGGCGTCAGCAGGACGGCCCCCGCGACGGTCGCCACGGGCAGGATGAAGGCCGCCTGGAGCAGCAGCAGGCCGGTGGCGTCGAGCCCCAGCGCCAGCAGGGTGACGTAGAAGGCCAGCACCTCGCCGCTCCAGGAGAGGACGCTGAGGGCCGTCATCAGCAGCAAGTTGCGCGGCGAGACGAGCACGTGGGTGCTCTCGTAGAACTCCTCCACCAGGTGGGCGAAGCGGGAGACGACCGGCAGCCGCTCCACCAGGCGCAGGATGGCCCGCATGGCGGGCCGGTGACGGGCCAGGAAGAGGAAGACGGCAGCCGCGACGCCCACCACCAGGAAGAACTGCCAGGCCTGACCGAAGATGACGAGGCCCGTCGCCGCCAGGATGAGCAGGGCGAGGGTGTCGGTGAGCCGCTCGGCGATCAAGATGGGCGCCGAGCGGGCGAAGGGGGTGCCGTGCACCTCCCGCAGCAGGTAGCTCTTCAGCCACTCGCCGACCTTGCCCGGCGTGATGACCATGGCCAGGCCGGAGAAGAACATGAGGAAGCTGTCGCGCTTGGGCAGGTCGCGCACGCCGATCTGGTGGAGATAGAAGTCCCACTTGACGAAGCGGAGGAG
>CAZSSQ010000150.1:0-6073 GCA_964609465.1 uncultured Dehalococcoidia bacterium | reverse complement strand
GCCTCGCGGTAGAAGTCGATGGCGGCGTAGAGGACGCCGTGGTCGGTGAGGGCGACGGCCTCCTGACCCAGCTCGCGGGCGCGGTCCATGAGCTGGGGGATGCGCGAGAGGCCGTCCAGCAGGCTGTACTCGGTGTGCAGGTGAAGGTGGGTGAACATTCGTGCCGCTATCCGGCCTATTCTAGCAGGAGGCGGCTATCGAGAGGCGGGAGCTTATGTGAATTTGCGTCCGGTCTGAAGGGCGCGAAAAGTGAGGGCGGGCCCGCCGGGCGACGGGTCCGCCCCCTATCCGACCGTCGGTCGGCCTAGTGGCTGTGGACGGGGCTGAGGTACTGCTGCTCTCGCTCGCGGGCCGGGGCCGCTGCCCGAGCGCGCTCCCGGACCTGGACCAGGAAGCGGAAGACGACGGCGGCGACGACGGCGGCCAGCCAGGTGTTAAAGGCTCCCAGCCAGACCAGGGTCACTGTAGGGATCCAGTACACGTAGTGGAGGCCATCCTGGCCCACGCTGTCGGTGTTGAGCATGACGACGAAGGGGAGGATAGCGCCGGCGGCACCGATGATGCCCGCCCAGATGGCGGCCCAACGCGCACGGCCGTCCCCAAAGAAGCACCAGGCGAAGGCCACGAGGTTCAGAAGGGCCGGGAAGAACGTGGCCAGGGCCGAGTCGCGGGCCGCCCAGGGACCCCCGTTACCGAGGCCCAGCTCCGTGCCCTCGTTAAGGGTCATGCGCGACTGGAAAAACACGGAGAGCGGCACGCTGACCGCAGGGATAAGGAGCACCCAGAGAAACGGCCAGAACCACTTTCGCATCAACATGGCTGCCCTCCTGCACTTCAGGGCGTGCGGCACTCATATTAGGACGCTGCTCCTTCCCTGGGAGTAGGGGTTACCCCTAATTCCCGCCGGAGAATACCCTGATTTGGAGAGGTCCTCGGCCTCAGCAGCCATGGCGTTCGCCCCGTCGGCGGAAGGGCAGCGCGCGGAGTCGGCCCGAGGTCGAGCGCTTCATTCGCTTGTTTGACACTCCTGGGAGCGGGTGCTAGCATCGATTTAGGGCGGCTGGACCGTCCATGCAACGGGGGGAAGGCGAGGAGCCAGATGGCGAAGCTAGGAAGCCAGGACTTGGAGACGCGCGTGGAGCAGACGCTGGACGAGATCCGGCCTTACCTCATGTCGCACGGCGGCGACGTCACCCTACTGGAAGTGACGCCGGAGAAAGTGGTGAGGTTGCAGCTCGTGGGGGCCTGCGGCGGCTGCCCCATGAGCGCCATGACCCTCAAGTTCGGCATCGAGCGCCTCCTGGCTGACCGCGTGCCGGAGCTGGCCGGAGTCGAGGCTGTCACGGCGGACGACTTCGAGTGGGCTGAGCACGAGTAGAGTCGAGGCCCAGCACAACTTCGAAGGCCAGGCTCCCGCCTAACGGCGGGCATGTGAGCCTGGCCTTCTGGGGTTACTCTTCCTTGTCCAGCTCGAAGGCGCGATGGAGGGCGCGCACTGCCTCGGGCACCTTCGATTTGCTGATGATGCAGGTGATGCGGATCTCGCTGGTGGAGATCATCTCGATGTTGATCCCCTCCTCGAAGAGGGTGCGGAACATGCGCGAGGCGTAGCCTGGGGCGGTGGTCATCCCCGTGCCCACGACGCTCACCTTGCCCAGCTTGTCGTCGGCGACCACGTCGGTGGCGCCGATGTCGCGGCACACCTCCTGCACGATGGGCAACACCTTGTGCAGGTCCTTCCGCGACACCGTGAAGGTGAGGTCGGTGAGCTGCTCTGCGCTGGCGTTCTGGACTATCGTATCCACCGATATGTGGGCCTCGGCCAGAGGGTCGAATATGCTGGCGGCGATGCCCGGCCGGTCAGGGACGCCCCGGATGGTGACCTTGGCCACGTCCAGGTCCTGCGCAATGCCCCGTACTTTCTTGAACTGCTCCATGGATATGCCTCCGTGTATCAGGGTGCCCGGCACCTCCTTGAAGCTGGAGGCGACCAGGATGGGCATGTTGTAGACTGCTCCGAGCTCGACAGCCCTGGCATGCATGACCTTGGCCCCGACGGCGGCCAGCTCCAGCATCTCCTCGTAGCCGATGTCCTTCAGCTTGCGGGCCTTGGGCTCCACGCGGGGGTCGGTGGTGTAGATGCCTTCGACGTCGGTGTAGATCTCGCAGACCTCGGCGCCCAGGGCGGCGGCCAGGGCCACCGCTGTGGTGTCGGAGCCGCCGCGGCCGAGAGTGGTGATGTCCATCTCCTCGGTGATGCCCTGAAAGCCAGCGACAACGATGATGCGGCCCTGCTCCAGCTCCCGTCGCACCCGCTCCGGGTCGATGCCCAGGATGCGGGCCTTGCTGTGGACGGCATCGGTCTTGATGCCGGCCTGGGCCCCCGAGAGGCTGACGGCGTCGTAGCCCATCGACTCGAGGGCCATAGCCATGAGGGTGGTGGAGACCGTCTCCCCTGTCGAGAGGAGGACATCCATCTCCCGCTCCGGGGGGTGCTCCATGATCTCCTGGGCCAGCCCGATGAGCTGGTCGGTGGTCTTGCCCATAGCGGAGACCACCACCACCAGATCGTTCCCCTGGTCCTTGCGGCGGGCGACGCGGCGGGCGACGTTCTTGATCAGTTCGGCGTTGGCGACGGAGCTGCCGCCGTACTTCTGGACGATGAGTGCCATACCTAATCTCCCGTGGCTGACTGGGCGACAACCTGCGCCCCCCGCTCGCTGGGGGCCGTGATGAGGCTCGTGGCCTCGAAGCCGCGGGCCTGCGCCGCCCCCATCATGGCCCGCGCTATCTTCTCTTCGTCTTCCCTGGCGAGGGCCAGGACGGCGCTGCCGCCTCCCGACAGGTAGGCGCAGAAGGCGCCCGCTTCGCGCGCTGCCCTGAACACGTCCTCCATGGCCGGGAAGAGCTGTCCTCGTGCTGGCTGGTGGAGCCGGTCCTGGGTGGCCACGTCCAGCAGGTCGAGGCGGCCGTCGCTGAGGGCGGCCATGAGCAGGGCGGCCCGCCCGATGTTGTAGATGGCGTCCTCGCGAGAGAGCTCCCTGGGCAGCAGGCGCCTGCTCTCGTCGGTGGGTAGGGCCATCTCCGGGACGAGGAGAACGGCCTTCAGTCCGGTGGGCAGGGTCGCTCCCAGGTGTACCAGGCGTCCCTGGTCCTCCACCACCACCTGCAGGCCGCCGAACAGGGCGGGGGCGGCGTTATCTGCGTGGCTCTCCAGGTGCGCCGCCAGGGGGAGCAGATCCTCGGCCGAAAGGGGGGAGCCCAGCAGAGCGTTGGCGGCCATGAGCCCGCCCACGCGGGCGGCGGCGCTGGCCCCCAGGCCCCGCGCCACCGGCACCTTCCCGCCGGCCCAGGTGGTCGCCAGGCCAGCCGGCGCCTCGGCTCCGGCGGCTTCATAGAGGGCGAGGGCGGCCTTCTTGATCATCGCCAGCAGCGGGTCGGTGGGCGACGGCAGAGGCTCGGGCCGCGCCGCGACGCTGACCTCGGCCCAGAGGTCCAGAGCCATGCCCAGACAGTCGAACCCCGGCCCAAGGTTGGCCGAGGTCGCAGGCACCCGAACCGTTGCTCGCTGTGGCGGCAAGAGCGATGTCCTCGCGTGGGTAGCACGATTGTACCATTGCCCATAGGCTCCATCAAATGTTGGGCTCATGATGGGTGTATCGCCTGTTTCCTGCCGTTCCCCCGTGCTATAATGCGCCCCGTCGCTATCAAGGAGGTGATGCCATGTCCCTCGAAGAGCTTCGCGACCTCATCATCGTTATCTGGGGTATCCTGGGGATCGTTTTCCTGGCCGTAGCCCTGGTGCTGGGGATCGTGGTGGGCGTCAGTGCCCGTGGCCTCATCGCCACGGTCCAGAGCCTGATCCGGGACGACGTGCAGCCGACCCTGCGCTCGGCCCGACAGACCGTGGACAGCATCCGCGGCACCACCTCCTTCGTAGCCGATACCGCCGTCGCCCCTGTCATCCGCGTCTACGGTATTTTTTCCGGTGTCCGGCGTTTCCTGAGCGTGCTCATGGGGTTCGGGAAACGGCGAAGCCGATAGCTTTCGCTGTCGCACGCCCACCGCGAAAGGATGCGCTCCATGGAGGAGAACGACAACCACAATGAGTCGGAAGCCGAGGCGGCTCCGCCCCCGGAGGCGTTGCCCGATGTCCCGGCAACTGGTGAGGCCCGCGGCCACGGCCCCGGGTTCCTGTTTGGTGTCCTGATGGGAGCCCTGGTGGGGGCCGGCCTGGCGACCGTCTTCGCGCCCGTCAGCGGTGAACAGGCGCGGGTTCGCACCGCGGAGAGAGCCCCTGAGCTGTGGCGCCGTCGAGAGGAGCTGGCGCGGGAGGGCCGCGAGAAGGCCCGGGAGGTCGCCGGCGGCGCGCGGTCCCGTCTGGGGGAGGCCCTGGAGGCCGCCAGAGAGGCGACCCAGGAGGCGCAGCAGGAGGCCCGCCGCCGATACGAGCAGATGACAGGCCGCCGGTCGGGTCCGCCTTTCCCCTGATCCCTCCCGTGGCTTCTCGTCTAGTCACGGCGGTGGCCTTGCTGGCGCTGTCCGCCCTTCTCCTGTCCTGCGGCGCCGAAGGGACGGCACACCTAGGCGGGCCCCAGCCTACCGTCCCGGCCACCCCCCGCGCGGCGGCAACCCCCGATGCCCGCTCCGTGCCGGTGGAGCCTCTTATCCCGGAAGGGGCGACCATCGAGAAGGTCCTCTACGGCCGCCTGCTGCCGGGAGAGGGCGAGCAGATCATCGTCCACAGCAGCCGCGACATCTCCGCCCAAGACGGCCAGACGGCCGCCCGTCTGGGCGGATCCGCCTCAGGCGGAAGCTGCGACGACCGGCAGGACTACCTCCAGGTCTTCGCCTTCGACCAGGCCTTCGGCGAGTGGAAGCCGCTCTTCGAGGCCGACAGGTGGCCCTCTCCGGCCGGGCCCTTCATCGCCGACCGCGAGGACTTCTCCGACCCGTGCAAGCGCTATGAAGTGCTGGAGCTGGTGGAGCTGGTGGACATGGAAGGCGGCGGCGAGACCCAGGATCTGGCCGTGGCCCTCGCCACCGGCAAGGAGGAGCCCGGGCCCCTGTTCCTGAAGGTGCTCTCCTTCCGGTCGGGGGCCGCCGAGGCCATCTACGATGAGGTCACCACCCGCGGCGGCGACGCCCGTCTGCTGGCCGACGGCCGCATCGCGCTGGAGCAGGGCACCTACCCCTCGAAGTCCAGCCCTCTGTGGCGGGGCCGCTCAAACCCCAGCGGCACCCTGACGGAGGTCATCGGCTGGGACGAGGAGTACGGCCAGGTGGACGTCCTGGAGAGCTCCCTGGACCTCTACTGCCGCCACGGCGCCGTCGACGAGGTGAAGGACGACGCCCTCATCGTCACCTGTGACGCCGACGGCGAACAGCGGTTCACCGGCTACCGCCTGACCGGCGAGACTCAGGTTCTGCCGCGGGATTTCGGCGGCCCCGGCGACCTGCGCGTCGGCCAGGAGGTGTCGGTCAGCGAAGCCGAGCCCCTGGAGCTGGACGAGGACTGGGAGCTGGAGCCCGTCGCCGCGGAGATCCGGGTCCTCAACCAGGGCCAGGCCCGCGGCGGCCCGCCGCAATAGCGAGAGGTGGGAGGCGGCTCTCGCCTCTCACCTCTCTTCTCGCTTCCACGGTGGCGGAGAGGGTGGGATTCGAACCCACGGACCACTTGCGCGGTCACGCGCTCTCCAGGCGCGCCTGATCGGCCACTCCAGCACCTCTCCGCCCTCAGACCAGGCAGCCACGGATTCACACAGATGAAACACAGATTATCCAGACTTGCGGAACGTGTTGCGGGCAATCTGTGTCTGTCTGTGCCCATCTGTGGCTAACGATTCATTCGGTTTGGTGGCGGAGGGGGTGGGATTCGAACCCACGGTACGCTTGCGCGCACACCGCTTTTCGAGAGCGGCACCATCAACCTCTCGGACACCCCTCCCTGCGTATTATAGCGCACGCAGGGCTCCGGCCGGATGGGGCTGGCAGAGACCGTAGGCGAGGGTCTTCAGACCCTTGCGAGGCCGTCGGGGTCTCAAGACCCCGACCTACGAGGCTGCTTGGCTGC
>CAZSSQ010000149.1:3896-6098 GCA_964609465.1 uncultured Dehalococcoidia bacterium | reverse complement strand
CCGCTAGGTTCCAGGTTCTCCGCCTGAGGCGGACTGGTCGGGGAGCCAGTACCTCAACTCGCTGGTACTTCTCTGCTCACGCTGCCGCGCGACTTGCGACTTCCGTACCGACGCTGGCCAGGACCCGGCGCCGCAATCTGCTCAGTTGTGTAAAGGTGGGCCCGGCGTGAGCCCGTCGGCGGGCGGGGCTCAGCAGATGCCGTAGCCAGCTCTCCAGGAACGCATCCCTTCGTGGCTCTGACAAACCGTCTCTCCTTCCCTACTTGCTGTTTCTCCACTTAGAATCGGCCGCCGATGGGGTTGTCTTAACCCCGTCTACCCCTTGAGGAAGCATTTTTCTTGGCCCGTACCTCGATAGGCTTAGCGGCGGTAAATGTCCGGAGTCTTCTGTCCGAGAATAGTCTTGGTAGAAGGGGCCTGTGGGAAGGGATCCGTGGACGACGAGCGTGTATTGAGCACTGAAGAGGGCCTCGACATCAGAGACAAGCCCTACACGAGAGAGCAGGCCCCCGGGACAGCGGGCGTCGACCAGGCTTTCCGACGCGCCCGCCGCGAGACCTGGCTAACCCGGGCGGCGGCGGTGGCCGTCATGGTCGTGATGGTCCTATGGGCCGTTCGTGGCGAGACCATTTCGCCGGCCCTGCTCCGATACGCGACTGGCATTGCCCTCTCTGCCATCGCCCTCAGCCTGGCAGTGCTGCTCGCCATGCGGGCTGGCCACTTCCGCATGCTCGCCGAGCGCGCCTATCTCATCGAGCTGCACCAGTCCACGAACCGGGCCAGGCAGCAGGTTCTCCACGACCACCTGTCCGGCCTCTACAGCCGCTGGTTCTTCTACGAGCGCCTGGGCGAGGAGCTAGCGCGCTGCGCCCGCTACGATCGCGTGGCTTCGGTGGCGTACCTGTGCTTCCCCGACTGGAAGACGCTGAGCCTGCCGACCCAGGCCGAGCTCATCGAACGGGTGGGCTACCTGCTTCAGAATGACCTCCGGTCCAGCGACGTGGCCGCCCGCTGGGGCCCCGGCCGGTTCGTCTGGTACCTGCCGGAGACGGACGCGCCCGGGGCCATGATCGCCGCCCGGCGCCTGGCCGAGGCCGTAGAGACGATGAGCACGGCCATCGGGGCGGCGCAGTACCCCGTTGACGGCTCCTCCCCTGACGAACTCCTTCGCGTAGCGCAGGCCCGCGCCCAAGCAAAAGACGCAGCCGCCTGACGGCCGCCCGGCCATCCGCAATCCCGGTTCACTAGCCTCTCTCCTCTGCGAGTTACGTCTGGAATCCGTGCAGGGCAGGCTGGCCCGCTGTCGGAGCTGGCGTCTTGTCGGCCGCAGGTGGTGGCGCGCCGCCAGATCAGGCCCTATGCTGTCACCGTATCGACGATGTGTTGCAAGGAGGGTTCGCCGTCGGGCGGCGGCACGTCAGGAGGCGAGAACATGAAGGCACTGGTCTATCGAGCTCCGGAGCGAATAGAGGTGGCAGAGGTGCCCAAGCCACGCATCGAGAAGCCGACTGACGCCATCCTGCGGGTGACCACGGCCGCCATCTGTGGGTCTGATCTGCATATCTATCACGGAGCCCTGGCCGCCGCCGAGGGCTTGACCCTGGGCCACGAGTTTGTCGGCGTGGTGGACGAGATGGGCTCCGCCGTCGAAGGGCTCACCATCGGGCAGCGGGTCTTCGTGGAGGCGGGCCTGCGCTGCCTCGTTTGCGAGGCCTGCAAGAGGCAGCTTCCGCTCTGCCCTAACGGCGGCATCTTCGGGACGGCAACCCCGTGGGGGACCCTTCAGGGCGGACAGGCCGAGTTCGTGCGCGTCCCCTTCGCCCAGCGCATCATGCACCCCATCGCCGACCACCTGGCGGACGAGGATGTCATCCTTCTCACCGATAACATGCCGACGGGGTACTGCGCAGCGGAGTGGGGCAATATCCAGCCCGGCGATACGGTGGTGGTCTACGGCTGCGGCGTCGTTGGGCTGTGCGCGCAGGTGGCGGCGCGGCTCTTCGGGGCGGGCCGCGTCTTTGCCGTGGACCGCCTTCCCTATCGTCTGGAGATGGCGAAGAAGGTGGGCAGCATCCCCATCGACGCCTCGTCCGAGGACCCACCGACGAGGGTGCGCCAGGAGACGGGCCTCTTCGGCGCCCCGGTGGTCATCGAAGCCGTGGGCGCCCGCGCGGTTCTGGAGATGGCCTTCCAGAGCGTCCG
>CAZSSQ010000149.1:2406-3796 GCA_964609465.1 uncultured Dehalococcoidia bacterium | reverse complement strand
GCCTGCACGTGTCTGGTGCCGAGGGGCAGAATCGAACTGCCGACACCGCGGTTTTCAGCCGCGTGCTCTACCGACTGAGCTACCTCGGCGCAGGCTCATTGTATTCAGCACCCCGCTTCCGGACAACCCCCGCAGGCGCGTTCTCGATCTCGCCTCCGGGCTGCAAGTGTGGTGCTACGCTAGCTGGCTGGGGCAGAGGTCATGAGTCCCCGAAAGCCTGACTGGACAAACGTTCGAAGATCTCCTCCATAGACCTAATGGCCAAGACGGTTGACCTTTGCAGGTAGTGCCCCCACTTCTCTCTCCGTCCCGATTCCCCAACAGCCTGGTAGAGAGCTTGCGGAAAATCGATGTCCAGTCCCATGGCTCCCACCAAGTAGGGCTCCCATAACCGGTCGTCTTCCAGCCCCTTTACTCCGCCTCCCCCTCCGTGGGCTAGGGGATGGCGAACATTGCCGACGACGTCACTCATGCCCTTTACTCTATCGAGAAGTGTTCTCTCGGCATCGGGCCACTTGGGGTTCTTCTTGCTGGCTATGTGGCGCCCCGTGAGTTTGATCAGCCTCTCGAGCCTTTCCAGCAATGCGTGCATTTGAAACGTCCACTGGTCAAAGTGATACACTGCCCAGGCGCCTTCGTTCGATAGCTGACCCATCCCGTTTGCGGGTGCCGCTCCGAGATACGAGAGTGCCCGCCGTACCTTATCCAGGGCGATTTCGATATCAGCCATGGCCGTTAGTAGTCGATACCACCGGGGTGGGGATCCAAGTAGGGCTCGAGTCTGCTCTATCGCTCTGCTTGGACTGCCCGTCTCGACTAGTCTGGCTGAGAATGCTTGTAGGTACGCGGGATTGGTTTGCTCAAGTTGGCGTCTGGCCCATGCTTCGAGCTTCTTCCTGAACGCCTTGAGTTCCGCAAGACTGTTGTCGCTCGCGCCTGTCACTTGCACTTCCCTCGCCTCAAACCTTCTTGGATGGGATATGCAGCCGCGCCACCGCTTCCCGCTTGGCAACCTGCCCCTCATATAATACCTGCTTGCGGCGGCAATTGCTGGCCAACTGCCGCTGCGCGTAAGCAAGGCTCCTGCTATAATCCCAGCCGTCGGTCAGACCGCGACGTGTCGCTACGGTGGTGCCATGAACGCTCTCATCGTGACCTCAGCCCAACCCGGCGACGGCAAGTCGACCATCGCTGCCGGCCTCGCCCTGCACCTGCTGGCCGGCGGACACCGTGTGCACGTCCTGAGGGTGCAGGGAAGTGACGCCGCCTCCGCTGAGCGGGACGCCGCGCTGCTGGCCGCTGTGCCGGGTGTCCGCACGCCAGGCCGGGCCCTCCCCCTGTCGGAGGCGGGCAAGGCCGTGAAGGAGGCAGCCGGCGACGGCGTGGCGGT
>CAZSSQ010000149.1:0-2306 GCA_964609465.1 uncultured Dehalococcoidia bacterium | reverse complement strand
CGCCGCGGTCTGGGACCGGGCGGCTTCGGCTGCTGTCGAGGGCACGCGGTCGGTGCCGCAGTAGGGGCAGGCCACCCACCCGAAGCTCAGGGCGCGGCCGCACTGGGCACAGGGCTTTCGCAGGCTGGTGCGACAGTAGGGGCAGAGCAGGTAGTCTTCCTCGATGCGCCGCCGGCAGGAGGGGCAGGTCCCCAGGCGTTCCACCTCTTGGAGCATGGCCTCTGTCTCCAGGGTTCGCTCATAGGCTTCGGTCAGAGTCTCCTGCGGTCGTAGGACTAAGTACAGGAAGAGGCCCGGCAGGTTGAAGATGAGCACCAGGAAGACGGACACGAGTTGGGAGACAGAGTCGTTGGTGCGGCTCTTGACGTCGCGGTAGACCCAGGCCAAGGCGCTTAGCCAAAGAACCACACCGTAGGCCACTACCAGGGCCACCGCCAGCCATACGGTGTCCTGCCAGCTTCCCCCGGGCCAAGCTGCCAGCATGGAGCCTCCTCCTCGCCCGCCTAAGGCGGGCTCAAGCCCCCGCCTGGCTCTGCGCGATTATAGCATGGGCGTATCCGGCCTGTCACAGGCTGACGGGTCCATGGGAGCCCATTCGGTTCGCGGGTTCTAATCCTGCCGCTGCCGCCAACCTCCAGGGTTCATTCCGTACCGTAGCCGAAGGCCGCCCTGGCGGCGGCCTTCGGCGTGTTCGCGACGGGCTCGTGTCCGCGGGGCGTCTAGCCAGAGCCTGCGGGCCGGCGTCCCAGCAGGATGAGCTCCCAATCCCCGCGCTGCGGCGGTCGCTGCGTGTAGTCCCCGGCGATGCCGCCGTAGACGCCCAGGCACTCCAGACCGGCGAGGCGGCACAGGAGCCGCAGCTCGCGGGCGGTGAAGCTGAGGTCAAGCACGTCTTGCGGGTAGTCCGGCTCCCCCTCGAAGAGCTTGGTCTCCAAGTCGACGCTTCCTCGGTTGTCGATGGGGTCAAGCTGCCAGAAGCTCTCGCCCGCGCGATAGACGTGGCTGGCACACACGCTCACCCGTCCGCCTGGCTTGACGGCCCTGCGCATGCCCTCCAGGATAGCCAGGTTCTCGTCGTCGGTGGGGACCAGGCCGAAAGCGCCCTCGCAGACGCTGTAGGCGGCATCGAACTCCGAATCGTAGTCCAGGAGCCTGGCGTCCAGGTGCCGCAGCTCGACTTCGACGGCCGCCTCACGCGCCAGTCGCTCTCCGACCCGCAGCAGGCCACGGGAGACGTCGATGCCGGTCATCCGGTAGCCGCGCCTGGCCAGCTCGACCACGTGCCGCCCGACACCGCAGCCGACGTCCAGCAGCCTGGCTCCCGGCCTCACATCGAGGACGTGCTCCAGGTAGTCGCAGTCCGGGACCGTGCTCTGCACCCAAGGATACTTCAGATAGCCCTCGCCGAGGGCATCGCCGAAGGCTTCGTACCATGCTGGCTTCAAGGCAAATCCTCCTGCATGCAAAACGCCGCGAGCGCTCCGCCCGCGGCGTCTGTATTGTTGGCGTGACCCGCTTCAGCGGGCCTGCCCTGCGAGCAAAGCAAGGTTGCAGGGGATGGCGTTCAACACAAGGGCCAGCATACGGTGCGCCTTTCGAAGTGAACCTGCGCGCACTATACAGCCCATGTACGCACACGTCAATTGCCTGTTGTGGGGGGACCGCCACCTGCTTGACCTGAAGACCCACGAGGGCGTCCAGATTGTGACCCCAGCCCGCTTTGTGGCCATTCTGGCCACGACTTCACCCTGACGACTCGGAAACGGAGTACGAGCGGTAGCCTGATTACGCTCGATTGATTGGCCTCCAATTCCCGTGTGCGGCGTCCGAAGCGGCCTGTAGCGCGTCGAGCGCGGTGTCATGGTTCGAGGCGTCGAAAGACTGGCGGGTCGCGGGCTGTCGTTCTTTGTGTTCTCCTCCTCATTGCTGGACCGGGCGGCATGGCGCTCTCCCCTTCGTTGTGAAATCTGACGCCTAGGTATATGATGGTCTCGATTCAGCGTCTGAATATTGCTCTCCGAGACCAGGCGGCCCGGGACACACCAAGGTTGTGAGATGCCTAAGCCTGCGAGTGAACGGATGCGAAAAGCAGCGAGTCAGTCGGGGGACGGACTCGGAGTCTAGTCGCGTCGGAGAAGGCTGAGAAAATGGTGGATGAGACCCGTCCCCTGCGCTCCGTAGACGACCTTGCTCCAGGTGATCACGCCTGTTGTTTCTACGAGACGGAAGAAGAGCGCCAGGCTGTCGTTGTGCCCTTCTTGCGTCAAGGGCTGGAGCGGGGCCACAAAGTAGGCTACATCGTGGAT
>CAZSSQ010000148.1:0-6100 GCA_964609465.1 uncultured Dehalococcoidia bacterium | reverse complement strand
CTCCAGCACGCCGCCGACCTGGCCCGGCTTGCCGGCGCGGCGTCCCTGGCCCATCGCTACCGTGCCATCGCCCGCGCCGTGCGTGACGCCCTCAACGCCCGCCTCTGGGACGAGGCCCGCGGCGTCTACGTCGATGCCTGCGTGGAAGGGGTGCAGGGCCGACGGGTCAGCCAGCAGGCGAACGCGGCCTGCATCGCCCTGGGGCTGGCGCCCCGGGCCCGCTGGCCGCGCATGCTGGCATACGTCCTCGACGAGTCGCGCCTGAGGGCCACCTCGACCGAGCTCGGCGGCCCTGACACCGCATCCTTCGACGAAGAGCGCGACGTGGTGCTGGCCCAGCCCTTCTTCATGCACTTCCTGCACCGCGCCCTGGCCGCCGCGGGACGCCACCGCGACCTGCTGGACAGCGTTCGGCGTCGCTGGGGAGCCATGCTGGAGGCCGGCTCCTCCACCTTCTGGGAGCACTGGCACGGCGAGGAGAGCCAGTGCCACGCCTGGTCCGCTACCCCCACCTTTGACCTTTCGACGGAGGTGCTGGGGGTGAGGCCCCTGGCGCCCGGCTTCGCCCGCTTCGCCGTCGAGCCCCACCCGGCGGGCCTCCGCTGGGCGCGAGGCATCTTACCCACGCCGGCAGGGGACATCACGGTGGCCTGGGAGCAGAGCGAGGGCTCGTTCCGGCTGGAGGTGGAGGTGCCATCCGGCTGCCGGGCGCGCGTTTCGATACCGCCGCCCGCGCGCGGCCGCTGGGCCAGCGTGGAGGCGAACGGGAAGCCCGTCTGGGCCGACGGCACCTCCCGCCCGAACCGGCTCGGCATCGCCGCCGCTGGCGCCGGGCGCTCCGTGCGCCTGGAAGCGCCGGCCGGCTGCTACGTACTGGAAGCCCGACAGCAGCCCGTTGCAAGGAGGAAGCCGTGACTAAATCCAACAGCCCCCTCACGCAGTTCGGGCGGCAGTGGGTGCCCATCTTCGCTGACCCCGACAGCGACTACCAGTACCTGACCGAATGCCGCTCCTACCGTCGCACCCGCACCGGCCTGCACCTGAACACCCTCACTAACGAGGGCGAGGCGGTGACCGTGACCCTGGGCTTCGTGACGCCGGAGGTCCTGCGCGTGCAGGCCTTCCTCTATGAGCCGCCGCCGCAGCGCACGCCCATGCTGCTGGAGAAAAAGCGGCCTCCGGTGCCCTTTGAGGTCACCACCGACGCCGAGACCATCACCCTCAGCAGCAGCGCCCTGCGGGTGACCGTCCGGCGCCGGCCCTGGCGGATCAGCGTCGAGGACGCCTCCGGCAGGATGGTCTACCGGCAGCAGGTGCAGGACCGCGCCATCGTCTTCCACATGTCCCTTCCCCCTGGCTTCTCGCGCGACGCTCAGGGCCGCGTCGCCTTCCACGAGTGCTTCTCGCTGGCCCCCGAGGAGCACCTTTTCGGCCTGGGCCAGCACTACGGGCCCCTGGACAAGCGCGGGCAGCGGCACGTCGCCTGGAGCCGTGACCCCTACGGCACCAACACCACAGACATCACCTACCACAACACGCCCTTCTTCATGAGCAGCCGCGGCTACGGCATCTTTGTGAACCAGACCTCCCGGTCGGTCTATGAGCTGGGCCTGCCCTCCGCCGAAACGGGGGCGTTCCGGGTGGAGGACCCCTACCTGGACTATTTCCTTATCTACGGCCCCGGCCCAAAGGACATCCTGGCCCGCTACACGGACCTGACAGGCCGGGCGCCGGTGCCCCCGCTGTGGTCCTTCGGCGTCTGGACGTCGCGCTGCCGGTACGAGAACCGCTCCCAGGTGGAGGACGTGGTGAAGCAGTTCCGGGAGCTCAACATCCCCCTTGATGTCGCTCACCTGGACCCCCTCTGGATGAAGGGGCGAAAGGACCGCATCCTCGACGGGTGCCACTTCATCTGGGACGACGAGGCCTTCCCCGACCAGAAGGGCTTCATCCAGTGGCTGGCCGAGCGTGGCGTGAAGCTATCGCTCTGGGAGAACCCCTACGTTTACCGCGACGGCCCCATGTACCGCGAGGGGCTGCGACGAGGCTACTTCGTGCGCCTGCCCGATGGGACGCCGGCACCCTGCCTCGAGAACGGCGAAGCCGTCATAGTCGACTTCACGAACCCTCGCGCCTATCGCTGGTGGCAAAGCAAGCACGTGCCCCACCTGCGCATGGGGGTCGCCACGTTCAAGACCGACTACGGCGAGGGCGTGCCCGAGGGCGCGGTCTTTAGCGACGGCCGCACCGGCCTCCAGATGCACAATCTCTACCCTCTCCTCTATAACCGGGCCGTCTTCGAAGTCACGCAGCGCGAGCGGGGGGAGGCCGTCGTCTTCGGGCGCTCCGGCTACGCCGGCTCCCAGCGCTACCCGATCAACTGGATGGGCGACAGCCAGTGCACCTGGAACGGCATGGCCGGGGCCCTGCGCGGCGGCCTCAGCCTCGGCCTCTCCGGCGTCGCCTTCTGGAGCCACGATATCGGCGGCTTCGTAAACCCCGACAACTTCCGGTTGCCGGACCCCACCCTCTACATCCGCTGGGCGCAGTGGGGCCTCCTCTCATCGCACACCCGGTTCCACGGGGTGGGCCCGCGGGAGCCCTGGCACTTCGGCGAGAAGGCCATCGAGGTGGTGCGCGAGTTCGCCCGCCTGCGATACCGCCTGCTGCCCTATCTCTATGCCCTCGCCCACGAGGCCCACGAGACCGGCCTGCCCGTTGCCCGGCCCCTCTGGCTGGAGTACCCGGACGACCCGCACACCCCCTACGTAGACCGCCAGTATCTCCTGGGGCCGTACCTGCTGGTGGCGCCCGTCTTCAACGAGCAGGGCCGCTGCGACGTCTACCTGCCGCCCGGCCGCTGGCATGACTGGTGGGAGGGCACGGTCGTGGAGGGACCCCGCTACCTGTCCGCCTCAGGCGGACCGGTCCCCATCGAGCGGCTGCCGCTCTTCGTGCGGGGCGACTCGCTGCTGCCCCTGGCGCCGGCCATGGACTACGTCGGCCAGGGGGAGTGGGACCCCATCGAGATCCAGGTGCGGGTGGAGAAGGAGGCCCACCTCCGCTTCTTCGACCCACAGCACCCGATAGAGGCGAAGGCGCAGCGCCGCGGCAATGACGTTGAGGTCTCGCTTCGCGTGGAAGCCCCCCGCAGGCTGGAGATACGGCTAATCGAGCCGTCGCCGGCCCGCCGCGTCGCCTTCGAAGGGAAGGTGGAGGACGCGACCTGGGAGAACACCCCTGGAGGCGCCGTGGCCCGCCTGCGCGCCCTGGGGCGCTGCTCGCTGCGCGCCTCCTTCTAGTGGTTGTGGCGCAACTACGCAGGCCAGGCTTTCGAGCCTGGCCAAGCAGGGTGCGCCGAGGCTCGAAAGCCTCGGCTACAGGGCTGAGCGACAGGTCTTTCTTGGCGGAGGCCGAAGCGGCGGGCTTAGACCCCTTCTCCATCGTGGCGCTGGCGCCGGAGGGAGTCCTCCGGGCGCTTGGATATGAGGTCGTAGGAGGACATCCATATCCAAGATGGCCCCGAGCCTGTATAATGCGGTCCGTAGTCAGCGCGAGATAGACCTCGCGCGGAAGGAGAGCCTGATGAAGCGCTTGTTGCTCATGGTCGGCCTGCTGAGCCTGCTGGCTGTGGCCTCAGCCTGCGGCGGGGGCGGGGGGAAGGAAGTCACCCTACCGGGCGGTGACGGTAACGTGAAGGTCACCACCGGCGGCGAGCTGCCCAGCGACTTCCCCAATGACTTCCCCATCTTCAAGGACGCGAATCTTACTGGAACCGTAAAGGGGGAACAAGAGGGCCAGAGTGGCTATTTCGCCACCTGGGAGACCGACGCCTCCACGCAAGAAGTGACGGACTTCTACAAGGGGGCGCTGGACAAGGACCCCTGGAAGACCGCCGGCGTCTTCACCAGCAGCGAAGGGGTCCTCATCAGCTTCACCCGTACCGATAACGAGAACTTCGGCGGCGGCGTCACCGTCGCCAGCAGCGATGGCAAGACGCAGTTTGTCGTCTTCATGGGCGAAGGCGCCGGCCTAGCCCCCAGCGCTGAGGCCACGACAGAGGGACAGCCGACACCGGAGAAAGCGGCGACGCCGGAGGAAGAGGCACCACCGGCCCAGGCCGAGTTGCCCGACGAGGTGGCACTACCGGACGACTACCCGTCCGATGTGGCTCCCATTCCCGACGGAGCGCGCGTTGTCGACGCCAGTTCCTACACGGCCGGCGGCCAGACTAGCGTCGCGGTCAGCTATCTGACGAAAGAAGACCCGGAGTCCATCGGGGACTTCTACGGTGCGGAGGTCCCGGGCGACGGCTGGTCCGAGACGAGCCGTCTGTCTTCCGACGGGGAAGTCTTCCTCACCTACGAGAACCCGGATGAGGGCAGCCAGCTTCTCCTCACTATCTACCCGTCAGACACATACGAAGGTTACACAGAGGTAACCATCATCCTGACCGCCGGCCAGTAGCAGCCCCGCCAGGCTGCCACAAAGCGGGCGTCCCTCCAACAAAGGGACGCCCGTCTCTGTTATTCGCCCTCCCCGTCCTGGCGCTGGCCCCGTAGGAAGTCCTCCAGGTCCTTGATGATGAGGTCGCTGGCCGGCAGCTCGCCGGCCTCGGCCTCCCCTGCCCCTTCGACCAGGGCGGCGTCGATGCGCTGCTCCAGCTCGAGTATGTGAGCTGCCACGTCGGGGTTGGCGATCACCGCCTGGGTCACCTGCTGCTCGAAGGCGCGCACCTGCTCCTCCAGGGGCGTCAGGTCCACGTGCAGGTCCAAGAGCTCGCTGAGGCTGGAGACAAGGGCGTGGGAAGCCTTGGGGTTGGGCGTCGTCCCCAGGTAGTAGGGCACGCTCGCCCAGAGGCTGGCCGCCGGCAGGCCACTCCGCCGGCAGGCGTCGTGCAGGGTACCGACGATGCCCGTAGGACCCTGGTAGCGCGTGCCGGCTATGCGCATGGAGGCGAGGCGCGCCGCCAGCTCGGGGTCCATCGAGTAGCCGGTGAGAGGCACCGGCCGCGTGTGCACGGCGTCGGCCAGCAGCGCACCCAGGGTGACCAGGGTGCTCACACTGTACTGTTGGACCACCTCCAGCACCGACTCCGTGAAGGTGCGCCACTTCAGGTGTGGCTCAATCCCCAGAAGGAGCGCCACGTCGCGGCTCAGGGAATGGTCGATGTGGTAGTAGAAGCTGTTGCTGGGCCACTCCAGCTCTCTCTGGCTGCCGGGGTCCAGCCGGATCATGGGGCGGACCTCCGTGAAGTCGTAGAACTCCTCGGGGTCGATGTGGGCCAAGCGGCGGGCCGACCAGCCATTGATGAGATAGAGGACACTGCTGGAGGCTGCCTGGGCGGCGTCGTTCCAGCCGGCGAAGGCGGCGACGAGGACAGGCGACCGCAGGCTGGGCGACTCCTCCATCTGTAAGTGGCTCATAACGGCCTCTTATCCACCAGGTTCGATGCGCGCCTCGGGAACCCGTAGCCGAGGCTTTCTAGCCTCGGCGCGCACCATGGTGCCAGGCTGGAAAGCCTGGCCTACGGAACTGCGCGGTAGGCTGTCCGCCTACGGCTGCAACACCTACAGACTAGACCGGAGGGCGGAGACGGCGCAAGACAGCCTAGACCACCAGGGGTGAAACGAAGGTTACTCTCCCACCACGGCCACGTCCACGGTGCGGGAGCGCGGCTCGAACAGCTCCACCACGAAGAGACGTTGCCAGGTGCCCAGGTCCGGCCGGCCGTCCCGGATGGGCACCCAGGTGCTCTCGCCGAAGAGCATCATCGTCGCCAGGTGGGCGACGGCGTTCTCGGCCCCCTCGTAGGAGTGGCGGTAGCGCCGCCCCGACGGCATCATCTCTCCCAGGAGCTCCAGGCAGTCCTGATGGATGCTGGGGTCGCCCTCCATGCAGGTGATGGCCGCCGTCGTGTGGCGGCTACGCAACATGGCCACTCCCTCCTGGACGCCCGAGGCGCGCACCTCCTGCGCCAGGTCGTCTGTTATGTCTACAAACTGCCGGCCAGCCGTCGTCCTTACCGATATGCGGCCTAGCTTCACGTTCACAGCCCACCTCCTCCATTCACGGTGTCACGCAACCTTGATCCGCACCA
>CAZSSQ010000147.1:0-6170 GCA_964609465.1 uncultured Dehalococcoidia bacterium | reverse complement strand
GTAGGGGCGCAGCCCGCCATGGTGGTCGCCCCTACGTCATGGCCCCTGCAGGAGAGCCTGGTTAGCGAGGGCATCCGCCAGTCGATTCTCGGTGCGGGGCACATGCCGCACCACCACCTCCTCGAAGCGCTGGCGGAGGGCCAGCATTCGAGCGTGGAGACGAGCCAGACGCGGGTTTCGCACCCGATAGCGCCCCGACATCTGCCGCACCACCAGCTCTGAGTCCATCCGCAGGTCGACCCGGCGCGCTCCCAAAGCCAGGGCCGCCTCCAGGGCGGCGATGGCGGCGCGGTACTCGGCCTCGTTGTTGGTGGCTGTGCCCAGGCGCCGGGCGAGACGATAAACCTCGCGACCCTCCGGGTCGAATATGACGGCGCCGATGGCGGCCGGTCCGGGGTTGCCCCGGGAAGCGCCATCCGAATAGGCCAGATGGTGAAGAGGTGTGGTGGGCAAGGAGCTCTCAGGGACGGAGGAAGGTGCGGATCTCGTCGTCGGTGACCACGACTCGCTCCACCACTTGCCTCAGGAGCTCCTGGCGCTCGGCAAAGAGGAGACTGTCCCACTCGTCACAGAGGCGCTGGCGCGCCCATTCCCGCTGCCGGCGGCGCTCTGCGGCTGTGGCGTGCTGGCGGGCGCGGCGCTCCGTCTCCTCCAGGGCCTCCTCCACGGCCAGGCGGTCGGTAGCGGCCGCCATGCTGAAGCTGCGCAGGCGCTCGCGGCTGAGGCGGCCCCGGGCCGCCGAGTCCAGGTAACCCTCCAGTCGCTTGTCCACCTGCGCCAGCCGCCGGCGCAGGCGCTGAGTCTGGCGCTGCCACTCGGCCAGCACCCCCGCCTCGTCGCCGGCCTCCGGCAGGGCGGGACTCGCCGATTCGGCATCCCTTAGCGCCTCCCGCAGGGCCTCCTCCAGCTCCTCGGCGCGCCGCGTATGGTAGGCACACATGCTCTGGTTCGTGCGGGACTCGCACTGGTAGTAGCGATAGGAGGCCTGGCGGTCCTCATCCGCGCCCTTGCGCCGCCAGCTCTGACGGCGGCTGACGCCGATCATCTTGTTCTGGCAGTAGCCACAGTGGAGGAGCCCCGAAAGGAGGAAGGGTGAGACGCGTCGCGGCGAGTAGCTCGTGCGACGGGCGCTCAGGCGCTCCTGTACCAGGCGGAAGTCCTCGGCGGAGACGAGGGCCGGGTGGCTTCCCGGTACGCGCACCCCGAAGCGGGTGTAGGTGCCCAGGTAGGCCCGGTTGCGCAGGATGTCCCGGATGCTCACCATGCTCCAGTTACCGTTTCGCCGCGTCTTCAGCCCTTCCTCATTGAGACGGCGGGCGATGAGGCGGATGCCCAGGCCTTCCTGAAGGTAGAGGCGGAAGATGTAGCGGACGACTACGGCCTCCTCCGGCACCAGCTCCAGGCGGCGACGGACGCCCACCTTGTAGCCGTACGGGGGACGCCCCAGAACCTCACCCCTGACGGCCTTGCGACGCATGGCAGCCCGCACGCGATCGCTGAGGCGCTTGCCGTCAGCGAGCTTGGACCAGGCAGCCAGGAGCTGCTCGGCGGCGTCCTTCGTACCATCCGTGAAGGCGATCTGGGCCCCCAGGCTCTCGATCTGGAAGTAGCGGCGGGCGGCGTCGCGCAGGCTCTCCCCCAGGCCCTCCAGGCAAGGCACCACCACGACGATGAAGCCCTTGTCCGGCTCCCGGAGGAACTCCGCCAGTTGCCGGAAGCCCGTGGGCCCCCGGTCATCGGCAGAGACGGAGTCGACGAAGGTGGCGACGGCCTCGTAGCCCTGCTGCTGGCAGAAGTCGAGGAAGGCGGCGCTCTGAGCCGCCAGTGGCTGGCCCTTGCCCGCCGGGACCTCTCGGAAGTAGCCGACCGCTCTCACTTCAACTCAAGTAAAGGATGCGTTCGCAGCTCGTGCACTGTACCAGGTGATTGCCCCTCCGCGCCCTCTGAAGGACGTGCATGGGCAGCGTTATGCGGCACCCCTGGCAGATGCCGCGCTCCACCTTGGCCACGGCCCGCCCCTGGTGCAGCGCCCGCAGGACATCGTACTGGCGTATCATCTCGGCGTCGACCGTGGCCGCCTGGCTGGATCGGCGCTGCTCCAGCTCCTGGATCTCCCGCTGAAGATCGTCCTTCTGCTGGCGGAGACTCTCCTGTTCCGCCTGCCACTCAGCGTCCATGTCCGACAGCAGTCTCCCCGTTTCCGCCAGCCCCCTTTCCACCTCCTCCACCACCGACATGGCCTCCAGGTCCCGGTCTTCCAGCTCGCGCTGGCGGGCCTTAAGGCTGTCCACGTCCTGCTGGAGCCCCACCAGCTCCTTGGGAATCTTGACAGTGCCGCCGTACAGCTTCTGCTCCAGGGGCTGGATCTTGACGCGAACCTCCTCCACCCTCCACTCGGCCTCGCGCTGCTTTTTCTGAGCTTCGCGGAGGCGGTCGCGCTGCTCCTCCACCTCTCGGCGCGTCTCCTCCAGCTCCTCGCTCTCGCCCAGGCGCGTCTCCACGTCAACCAGGGTAGCCTGCTTCGCCTGGATTTCGATGTCCATCTCCTGGAGGAGATAGAGGTCGGCCACCGTGGTCATTGTCTTGCCAAAGGCCAAGCGCGGGCACTCAGGCCAGGCGCAGCTTCACCCACCCGGAGCCGTAGACGGGGAAACCGGAACCGTGGGAACCCGAACAAAAAGAGAGACCGGGCGGGGAACATTCGGTCGCCCACATGCGTCGGAACCGCGGTACGGAGGACTTGGGGGACACCTCCGGCCCCCCGCCACCCTGGCCGGATTATAGAGGGCCGCCGCCAGGGCGCGCAAGGCGGCCGGCCTCTAATCGCGGCCTGTTCTTGTTCGAAGGGGCTAACGAGGCCCGCTGCCTGACTGGCCCAATCCGGTAGGGCTGGCGCTTCGCAGGGTTGAGATTTCGACCATCGTGGTGGCGCTGGCCCGGAAAGGCCGGGGCCGCGCTGACAGTGTTGCCTCCCTGCGACGTGAGGAGTATCGTTGCGTTGCGTTTGCGCCTGCCATGATGGCTTAGTAAGGGAGAGAGGCCTGACGATGACGGATGAACCTAACTACTGGACGCGATGGGCCAAACGGCGGCTTTCCCGCCGGCAACTGCTAACGGGGGCGGCCGGCATGGGGGCAGGGCTCGCAGCCGTGTCACTGGTGGGCTGTGGCGGAGAGGAGGCGGGGCCAAGCCCGTCGCCGGCAGGGTCGGCAACAGCCACCGCGATGGGCAACGTCTACCATCGCTGGGGTGTGGGCCCACCGCCAGCACTGGAGCCAGCCACCACCACGGGCGGCGTCGTCCGCTGGTTCGGCTTCGAAGCCATCGCTCTGGACACCCTTGATCCCCATCAGACCCAATTTGGCCCGGTGGCCAGCATGCACTCCGTCGTCTTCAGCAAGATTCTAAAGTATCATGACGCCTATCACGGCGTGCTGGAACCCGACCTCGCGCTGGCTGTGCCTGAGACGCCGGACAAGCTCACCTACGTCATCAAGATCCATCCCGATGTTCGCTTCCACAACACGGAGAAGTTTAGCCAGCAGTTCCCACAGGTGGCCGGCCGCGGGCTCACCGCCGAGGATGTCAAGTACAGCATCGAACGACAAATGAACAAGGAGAGCCCCAACAGCTCTCTCTACTACCGAAGGAGCCAGTGGGAGACAATAGACAAGATCGAGCTTATAGACCCCCTGACGATCAAGATCACCACCAAGAGGCCCACCGCTCCTTTCCTGCACTATCTGGCCGATACCCACAACTTCATCATCGCCAAGGAGCTGGTCGATCCAGCCACCGACGACATGAACTCGCTGGACAAGATGATCGGCACCGGCCCCTTCATCCTGGACAAGTTCGTGGCTCTCCAGGTGTTACGCGGCGTGCGCAACCCTGACTGGTTCGCCAAAGACGACCTAGCCGATCAGGGACTGTCCGGCCGCCCCTTTCTCGACGGCTTTGAGACCACCTGGTTCCCTGCCGACAACACAGCCGTCGAGATCGCCTTCGACAGCAAGCAGGTGGACCACACGGACTTTGTGGACAACGTAAGCCCTGCCCGCATAGCCGCCGAGACGGGGGCGCTGCTGGACGAATGGATATCTTCAAGCTGGATCACCAGCCGCCTCCTGATCGACGACTCGCCGGCCGCCAAGTCACCCTTCAAGGACCTGCGGCTGCGTCAGGCCATCAACATCGCCATCGACCGCAGCGTCATGGGCCAGGGGATATACCAGAACTCCTGCCTGCTGGCATCGCCGGTCGCCCAGGCCCTCAGCAACTGGGCGCTGCCGCTGGAGGAGCTGACCAAGAAGCCGGGCTACCGATTCAAGGGCGACGAGCGGGCGCAAGACCTCACCGAAGCCAAGCAGATGTGGGAGGCAGCCGGCGGGGCGTCTATCGGGCCTGTGGAAGTGGTCTACACCGGCGTCCCGGACTTCGTGAAAACCTACTGGCCTCAGTTCCAGAGTCAGTTGAAGGAGGTTCTGGGCTTCGAGGTTCAGGGGCGCCTGGATCCCACCGGCTACACGGAGATCGCCCAGGGACTTCTCGAGAAGCGGCTCGTCTTCATCTTCGGCTACGACAACGGCTGGCTGGAGGCGGACGATTACCTCTATCCCTACTTCCATACCGATGGGCCCAAGAACTCCTTCAACCTGTCGGACCCTGACCTGGACCGCATGCTGGAGAACCAACGGAATGAGTTTGACTCGGAGAAACGGCGCCAGATGGTGTACGACATCCAGCACTACCTGCTAGACAACGTTGCGGCACGGCTGGACTGGATTTCCGAGATAGACGTCGGCACCAGGTGGCCCTACGTCAAGAACCAGCAGTATGCCCCCTGGTTCGGCGACACCTTTTCGAAGGCTGACGTGTGGCTGGACCACAACGATCCCACGTTCCAGGGCCGGCCCGCGTAGGCATTGGTAAGGGGGCGTCTTGGGGGCTTCGCCCTCCGGCCTTCTCAGGCCGGCTGGCGTACCGCCACCCGCACCTGCGGCAGCAGAGGCCGGCCGTCGTCGGGCGGGAAGAGGGCGGTGACGGCGCCACCGCCGTAGTAGAGGGGCACGTAGAGGACGCCCGGCGGCACCGCATCGGTGACTGAGGCGGCGATGGCCAGCTCGGCGCTGCCGTTCACCAGCACCACCTCGTCGCCCTGGCGGACGCTGAGGGCAGCGGCATCGGTCGGGTTGATCTCCACTGACTCCTCCCGGTGCAGCTTGTCGGCCTCGGGTGAGCGGATGGCGGCCCCCTCCAGGCTGGTGTAGAGGCTGCGACCGGTGATCAGGGTGAGGAGCCCTTCCCCGGCGGCTTCGCCGGCGGCGCCGACTTCCTGGAGCGCTACCCGAGCAGGAGCCTCGGGCGGCAGGGCCCGCGTCCTCCCCGATTGCAGGCGGTCGTAGCGGGCCTCGGCGTAGGCCGGCACCAGCGAGGCTATCTCCTCCATGAGGGCCTCCGGAGCCTCGACCTCCAGGTTCGCCGTGACGGAAACCTTCCCAGCCAGGCGGCGCCCGAGCTCGCGCAGGGAGAGCCAGGCGGGCCGGGCCTCGCCCAGGGGAGCCAGAGCAGCCTTGAGACGCAGGCCCCGATGGTCAGCGCTGGTGTAGGTGCCGTCCTTGCCGTAGGTGGGCACGTCGGCCAGGAGGACATGGGCCCGCTCCGCCGTCTCCGTCATCAGGCTATCGATGACGAGCAGGAGGTCCAGGCCCTCCAGCGCCTCGCGCACGACCTGGCGACCGGGCGCCCAGAGGAAGGGGTTGTCGCCGACCACCACCAGGGCCTTCAGCCGGCCCTGGCGAGCGGCCTCGACCATCCCCCAGAAGTCGAGGCCGGCCTCCGGCGGCACCTCGGCGCCCCAGGCCTGGCGAAAGGCGTCGCGGGCGGCGGCGTCGTCCAGGGGCCTCAGGCCGGGAAGGAGGTCCGGCACCACGCCCATGTCGCGGGCACCGTGGACGTTGGCCTCGGCGGGCAGCGAGTAGAACGACTGGTGAGCTTCGCGGCCGCGGCAGAGAATGGCCAGGTTGGCGGCCGCGCGCGCCGTTTGGCCGGCGGCAAACCTGCCGATAGGCCCCGGCGCGAAGAGGAAGGCCAGGTGAGGCTGCGGATCGGCGGCAGCGGAGGCCAGGAGGTCGGCGGCCCGCTGGACGGCCTCAGGCTCGGCGCCGCCC
>CAZSSQ010000146.1:1580-6191 GCA_964609465.1 uncultured Dehalococcoidia bacterium | reverse complement strand
GAAGGCGATGGTGCCGGTGGGGGCGAGGACGGTGGCCTGGGCGTTGCGGTAGCCGCAGGCCTCCCCCAGGGAGAGGGCTTCGTCCCAGGCCGACCGGGCTGCTTCCAGCAGATCATCGCTCCCAGGAACCGGGCACCAGGAACCAGGAACTTCCGCCAGAGGCGGATTCGCCCAGACGGGCGGCCGTCTGGCCGCCTGCGGCGAGAGGCTCCTCCCCTCTCCTTGTTCCTTGTGGCCTGTTGCTTGCTGTACCAACTGGCGCGCTGCGTCGCGGTGCTGCCTGATGACCCGGAGCATGGGCTCCCGGTTCTGCTCGTAGGCAGCGAAGGGCCCCATGCGGGCGGCGATGCGGGCGGAGGTGGCGTAGGCATGGCCGGTCATGAGGGCGGTGAGGGCGGCGGCGTAGGCGCGGCCGGCGTCGGAGTCGTAGGGGATGCCCAGGGACATGAGGAGGGCGCCCAGGTTGGCGTAGCCCAGGCCGAGCTGGCGGAAGTTGCGGGCGTTCTCTGTGATGCGCAACGTTGGGTAGCTGGAGTTATCGACGATGATCTCCTGGGCCAGGATGACCACGGCCACGGCGCGCCGGAAGGCCTCGATATCGAAGTTACCCTCGTCGTCAGTGAACCTCATCAGGTTGAGGGAGGCCAGGTTGCAGGCCGAGTCGTCCACGTGCATGTACTCAGAGCAGGGGTTGGAGGCGTTGATGCGGCCGCTGTTAGGGCAGGTGTGCCAGCGGTTGATGGTGGTATCCAACTGCATGCCGGGGTCACCGCACTCCCAGGCGGCCTGGGCGATGCGACGCAGGAGGTCGCGGGCGCGCACCGTCTCCAGCACCTGGCCGCCGGTGACGGCGCGCAGAGGCCAGTCGCAGTCCTCCAGGGCGGCGCGCATGAACTCGTCGGTGGCCCGCACCGAGTTGTTGGCGTTCTGGAACTGGACGGAGGTCCAGGCCTCGCCGTTGAGGGACATGTCCCAGCCGGCCTCGCCCAGGGCGTGGGCCTTGCGCTCTTCCTTCTCCTTGCACTGGATGAACTCGTGGATGTCGGGGTGGTCGGCGTTGAGGATGACCATCTTGGCGGCGCGGCGCGTCTTGCCGCCCGACTTGATGGAGCCGGCGATGGCGTCGGCGCCGCGCATGAAGGAGACGGGGCCTGACGCCAGCCCGCCCGAGGAGAGGGGCTCGCGCGACGAACGCAGCCGGGAGAGGTTGACGCCGGAGCCGGAGCCCCCCTTGAAGATCATCCCCTCGGTGCGGCACCAGTCCAGAATGGACTCCATGGTGTCCTCGACGGAGAGGATGAAGCAGGCAGAGCACTGGGGCTTCTCCTCCACCCCGACGTTGAACCAAACGGGGCTGTTGAAGGAGGCCTTCTGGTGGAGGAGAAGGTGCGTGAGCTCGTCGGCGAAGGCGCTGGCCTCCTCCTCGTCGGCGAAGTAGCCGTCGTTCAGGCCCCAGTCCCTCAGGGTTCCCACCACGCGGTCGATGAGCTGGCGAACGGAGGTCTCGCGGCGGATCTCGCCCTTCTCGTGGTGGATGACGCGACCGGCCAGGGGCCCGCGGAAGTACTTGGAGACGACGACGTTGGTGGCGGTCTGCGACCAGAAGGCGGGCACCTCCACGTCCTTCTGCTCGAAGATGAGGCTGCCGTCCTCACCGGCTATGGCGGCGCTGCGGACGTCCCACTCCACCTCGTCGTAGGGGTGGACGTCGGCCTTCGTGAAGAAGCGCTCGATGGGCAGCCGGACGGAGGCGTCATGCAGGGGCGCAGGATGCTGCGCACCTACGGGGCTCGTCGGCCTGGTTTGGGAAACGAGGTCAGTGCTCGTGGTGGCCATGGTCTCACGGTTCCTTCCTAGTGCTGCACTGCGCTCGCGATCCCTCCCCGCTCGGGATCTGCAAGAAGAAGGGACACCGCCCACCCGCCGGCGGGCGGCGTCCCAGCGTTTCCCTATGGCTAGGGGGCTGTCGATAAGCCTCCCGGCGGTTCGGCGCGACGGAGGTGAGCGGGCACGCCCTCGGGCTCTTCGCTGGCCGGCGGCGCTGCCTCATCGGCGGGCCGCTGCTCCACGCGCAGGCGGTAGATGAAAGTGCGGGGGCCGTGGGTCGGGTTGATCCTGAGCCTCAGACGCCGCTCGGAGATGCGGAGGGCGGCGCCACCCTCCAGCTCCAGGGTCATGACCCCGCTCTCCCGCTCGAAGAGGCCTTTCTCCAGGGTAGGCCACATGCTGACCTGTGAGCCTTCCTCGCTGAGCTCGCAGAGGCCCTCAGCGACGATCTCGCCCTCCCTGTTGTACAGCTTGCACTGCTGGCGCAACGCGACCTCCTTCTAGCCGTCCCTACGGGCCTTCGTCTCCCTACGACGACGCCCGGCGGTCCTTCTGTTCGCCGGCCGGCACTCCCCTTGGGGAGACGAGGCCAGGGCGCGGTCCGGCCAGGGCTTTTCGCCCTGGCCGGCCGCGCCTAGGGGCGGGGCGTAGGGATGGCTCTAGCTGGGCGAGGACCTCGTCCGGGATCAGGGTGAGCTGGCCGGCCAGACGGGTCGCCTCCCGGGGGCTGGCCCCGGAGAGGCTCTCCAGCTCCTCCCGCAGCGATTCGACGTCGGCGAAGGCGCGGTAAACGCTGGCGAAGCGGATGTAGGCGATGTGGTCCAGGTCCCGCAGGTGGTCCATGACCAGCTCGCCGATGAGGCTGCTGGGGACCTCGGCCTTGCCCTGGGCCTGGAGAGTGGCCTCGATGTCGTCCACCACGGCCTCGATAGCGCCGACGGGGAGGGGGCGCTTCTCGCAGGCGCGGCGGATGCCCAGGAGGAGCTTCTCACGGGAGAAGTCCTCGCGGCGGCCGTCCTTCTTGACGACCTGGAGGCCGACGGTCTGGACGCGCTCGAAGGTGGTGAAGCGCTCGCCGCAGGCGAGGCACTCGCGGCGGCGCCGGATGCCCTCCTCGCTGTCTCGCGAGTCGATGACCTTGGTATCTTCAAATCCGCAGTAGGGGCAGTGCATAGCCTTCCCTGCTCAGCCAGCCCCATATCTGGGGGTTGGGGCCACAAATTAGCACAACATCTAGTGCCTGTCAATAGGTATGCCACTATATTTTGTGGTGAATTTACGTAACGGCTGGTCAGTAATGGGCGGCGACATCCTTCGACAGATGCGATCCTGCGTGGCACAATGGGCTGCAGAGGTGTCTGTCAGAAAAGGCGACCCGCCCACGGCGAACGTCATCTCCCCAACCGCTCGCCGGGGGCGGGCCTGAGCGTCCCTTCTTGTGGAAGGGTGCTATTCCGGTCCTTCCGGGGTCGCTATGGCTGCTCGGCTAGACAGACACCTCCTCTCTTTCTCTTCATGGGCCACCTCCCTCAGCGCGCCGCTACCGTGCGGCGCAGGAAGGTGGGTAACTCCGTGTCCGCCACGGCGGCCATGGCCTCGGGCCGGAGGACGCGGTAGCGTTCCTCTTGCATCCCCTGCATCTCCGGCGTGACGAAGCCGGTGGCGATGATGGTCACCTTCACCTCGTCGCCCAGGTTGGGGTCGGTGGCGGTGCCGAAGATGATCTCCGCCTCCGGGTCCACAATCTCGGCGATGACCTGGGCGGCCATGTTCAGCTCGTGGAGTCCCAGGTTGCGGGCGCCGGTGACGTTGAAGAGGACGCCGCGGGCGCCGTTGATGCTGACATCCAGCAGGGGGCTGGCGATGGCCGCCTTGGTGGCCTCCACGGCTCGGTTCTCGCCGCTGCCCCGGCCGATGGCCAGCAGGGCCTGTCCCGCCTCGCTCATGATCTTGCGCACGTCGGCGAAGTCCAGGTTTATCTCGCCGGGCAGGATGATGATCTCGGAGATTCCCTGGATGCCCTGACGGAGCACGTCGTCCGCGATGCGGAAGGCCTCGTCCAGGGTCGTCTTCACGTCGCAGACGGCGAGGAGGCGGTCGTTGGGGATGCTGATGAGGGTATCCACCTTGCTGCGGAGCTGGCTGATGCCCTCTTCGGCCTGCTGGCGGCGCTTCGAACCTTCGAAGCCAAAGGGTTTGGTGACGACGCCTATGGTGAGGGCGCCGGTCTCCCTGGCCACCTCGGCCACGATGGGCGAGGCGCCTGTGCCGGTGCCGCCGCCCATTCCTGCCGTGACGAAGACCATCTCGGCGCCGCGGATAGCGTCATGGATCTCGTCGCGGCTCTCCTCGGCGGCCCGCTGCCCCTTGCCGGGGTCGCCGCCCACGCCGAGGCCCTTGGTCAGCTTCTCACCGATGCGGATGCGCAGGTGCGCCTCCGTTCCGGCCAGGGCCTGACCGTCGGTGTTCACGGCCACAAGCTGGACGCCGGGTATGCGCTCGCCCATCATGCGGCTAACGGCGTTACAGCCGCCCCCACCAACGCCTACTACCTTGATCGGAGGGAGTCCCTCCCGGTCTGACCTAGCCGTCAATGTGTCCTCCTTTCCCCCTCATTGTTGCTGTCCTATGACAAAGCCCGCTGCCTCACCACCTCCCCTTGGTCCGCCGTCGGCGGACAGGCTGCCCCTTACTCGGGCAGCAGGACTTTAGCCCAGTTGGTGAACCGCTTCAGCCAGCCGCCGAATGGCGCCGGCGGCCGCAGTTTCATGGTTCGGTAGCCGT
>CAZSSQ010000146.1:0-1480 GCA_964609465.1 uncultured Dehalococcoidia bacterium | reverse complement strand
AGGATCTCGCAGAGCTGGCGGCGGTGGACTGTCCTGCGCCTCTCGCTGCCGAAGGCGTCCAGCTCCACCGTCTCGTCCGGGTCGATGCCGCTGGGGATGGCATGGCCGAGGCTGGCCTTGGCTTCCTCGGCGGCGTGGTAGGGGCAGCGCAGGCCGATGACCACGTCTCGCGTCAGGTGGTGGCCGCCCAGCGCTAGGACGGCGGTGTGGTAGATCGCGCCGTCCAGGAAGAGGGCGATATCGGTGGTGCCGCCACCGATGTCTGCTACGACCACACCCTGGCGCTTCTCCTCCTCCTCCAGGACCGCCTCGGCGCTGGCCAGGGGCTGGAGGATGAGGCTGTCCACCTGCACCCCAATGCCTTCGACACAGCGGGTGAGGTTCTGGATGGCGCTCACCGTGCCCGTGATGATGTGCGTCTCCACGTCCAGGCGCTGGCCGTACATGCCCAAGGGGTCGCTGACGTTGTCCTGGCCGTCCACCACGTAGTAGCGGGGGATGACGTGCAGGATCTCGCGGTTGGCGGGCAGGCTGACGACGCGGGCGCCGTCGAGGGCGCGGGAGACGTCATCGCCTGTGATGGGGCGTTGACGTTCGGGGATGGCCACGATGCCCCGGTTGTTCAGCGACTGGATGTGGCTGCCGCCGATGCCGACGTGGGCGGAGAGGATGCGGGTGGCGCTGGAGCGTTCTGCCTTCTCCACGGAGGCCCGAATGGATTCGCTGGCGTCCCGGATGTTATCGACCATGCCCCGGCTGATGCCGGCGGCGGGGGCCACCCCCACCCCGAGGATGCGCATCTCGCCCTCGCCGGCGATCTCCGCTACCAGGGTGCAGATCTTGGTGGTGCCTACGTCTATGGAGGCAAAGGTGCCGCCTTTAGCTGCCACCTCGGTCCCTCCTTCCTCGCAGCGGATCTCCTATTGGAAGACGATCCGCTCGCCGAAGCGAAGGTCCACGGCGCGGACCTCCACTCCCTGCTGCTGAGTCCGTTCCAGCAGCGCCTTCAGTGCTGCCATCTTGTAGTCGAAATCTCGGCCGTCGCCGAAGGTGACCTGCAGGCCCCCTTCGAAGACCGCTGTCAGCCCGTCCCGATCGCGGTACTCCACGGTCGTCACCGTCAGGCCCAGGCGCTGAGGCGCTGCCTCCACTAGCTGGCGCGCCAGGGCCACCGCATCAGAGTCCACGCGGTCGCCGGCCTCCAGGTTGTGGGTGGCGTCCAACTGGCGGATGACGGGCGCCCCCTCGTCGGGCAGGACGCGCTCAAGCACGACGCCGTCCTCATCGATGACGTAGCGTTGGGTCTGGACCTCCCAGAATCCCCAGGGACGCCGCTCCTGGACGACGATGCGCATGTCCCGGGGCCAGGCCCGCTCGAAGGTGACGCTCTTCACCATGGGCTCGCTCTCTATGCGCTGGCGGGCCCCGCCGGTGTCAGGGAAGAGGATGCTGGCGCCGCGCAGGTCGGCGGCGGCGGCCA
>CAZSSQ010000145.1:0-6192 GCA_964609465.1 uncultured Dehalococcoidia bacterium | reverse complement strand
GCTTCGAACAATGGTACTATGCGCGCGTAGGAGGGGAAATGACCACCGACACCAACCTGGGCAAGGTCCGGACCGTCCACATCGAGGAGGAGATGCGGGCCTCCTACCTCGATTACGCCATGAGCGTCATCGTGTCCCGCGCCCTGCCCGACGTGCGCGACGGCCTCAAGCCCGTGCAGCGGCGCATCCTCTACGCCATGAGCGAGCTGGCCCTCCGGCCCGGTGCCCAGTACAAGAAGAGCGCCCGCATCGTGGGCGAGGTCCTGGGCAAGTTCCACCCCCACGGCGATGACCCCGTCTACGAAGCGATGGTCCGCATGGCGCAGGACTTCTCCCTTCGCTACCCGCTGGTGGACGGCCAGGGCAACTTCGGCAGCGTGGACAATGATCCCCCGGCGGCCATGCGCTACACCGAGGCCCGCCTTGCCCACATCGCCGAGGAGATCCTGGCCGACATTGACCGCGACACTGTCGACTTCACGCCCAACTTCGACGGCAGCCTCAACGAGCCCGTGGTCCTCCCCTCCCGCCTGCCCAACCTGCTGGTGAACGGCGCCTCCGGCATCGCCGTGGGCATGGCTACCAACATCCCGCCCCACAACCTGGGCGAGGTCTGCGATGCCATCTGTCTTCTCATTGACAACCCTGACGCCTCCTCGGACGACCTCTCAGATATCATCCGGGGACCCGACTTCCCCACCGGCGGCATCATCTTCGGACGCCAGAGCATAAAGTCGGCCCAGGCCGAGGGCCGCGGCCGCATCATAGTCCGGGCCCGCACCCGCATCGAAGAGACGACCCGCGGCGGCCGCCAGCAGATCGTGGTCAACGAGCTGCCCTACCAGGTGAACAAGGCCGCGCTCATCGAGAAGATCGCCGACCTGGCCAAGGAGCACCGCCTGGAAGGCGTCAGTGACCTGCGCGACGAGTCCGACCGCCACGGCATGCGCATCGTCATCGAGCTGGGGCGCAGCGGTCAGGCTAAACCGCTGCTCAACTTCCTCTACAAGCACACCGCAATGCAGTCCACCTTCGCCGTCAACATGCTGGCCCTGGTGGACGGACAGCCTCGAACCATCCGCCTGAAGGCGGCCCTGGAGCACTACATCAACTTCCGGCGCCTGGTCATCCGCCGCCGCTCCCAGTTCGACCTGGAGAAGGCGCGGGAGCGGGAGCACATCCTCCAGGGCTACATGATCGCCCTCCAGAACCTGGACCTGGTCATCCAGACCATCCGCCGCGCCCAGTCCGCCGAGCAGGCCAAGGAACACCTGATGCGCGCCCCCTTCCGCCTCAGCGACCGTCAAGCCCAGGCCGTGCTCGACATGCAGTTGCGCCGCCTGGCTCGCCTGGAACGCCAGAAGATCGAGGAGGAGTTCGCCGAGGTCATCCAGCGCATCAATTACCTGGAGGACCTCCTGGCCAACCCCCGCAAGATCGACTTCCTGATCACGGAGGACACCCAGGAGCTCAAGAAGAAGTACGGTGACGAGCGCCGCACCCGGGTGGTGGAGCAGGAGGTGGAGTCCTTCTCCGAGGAGGACCTCATCCCCCACCAGGAGGTGGTGGTGGCCCTCAGCAACCGCGGCTACATTAAGCGCATGCCCCTGGAGACCTACCGACTTCAGCGCCGCGGCGGCAGGGGTATCACCGGCATGCTAACCCGCGAAGCCGATGCTGTCCGCCGCCTCCTCGTCGCCGATACCCACGATAGCCTTCTCTTCTTCACCGACCGCGGTCGCGTCTTCCAGCTCCGCACCCACGAGATCCCGGACACGTCACGTCAGGCGCGCGGCATCCCCCTTATCAACCTCATCGACATCGAACAGGGTGAACTGGTGACGGCCGTTGTGGCGACCCGCACCATGGACCGCGACTTCATGGTGCTGGCCACCAAACAGGGCGAGGTGAAGAAGACGGCCCTCTCCGCATTCGAGTCCGTTCGCCGCTCCGGGCTCATCGCCATGAACCTGGAGGCCGACGACGAGCTGGTGGTGGCCCGCCTTGCCGCCGAAGGCGACGACATCATTCTGATCACGTCCGACGGTCGCGCCGTCCGCTTCGCGGTCGACGAGCTGCGCTCGGCCTCCCGCGCGAGCGGCGGCGTCCGAGGCATTCGCCTGAGCCGTGGCGCCCACCTGGTGTCGATGGAGGTAGTGAAGCCGCGTGAGCAGCTCCTCACCGTGACCGCCAATGGCTATGGCAAGCGCACCCCGGTGGAGGAGTATCCGCGGCACTCCCGAGGCGGGCAGGGCGTGGTGACGCAGAAAGTGACCGACAAGACAGGTCCCGTGGCCATCGCTCGCATGGTCAACGACAGCCAGGAACTGATCCTCATGTCGCAGGACGGCATCGTGCTTCGCACACAGGTCAAGTACATCCGGGTGGCCACCGGCGGATCGAGCGGCATACCCATCCATGGCCGCGCCGCCGAAGGCGTCAGCATCATGCGGGTATCCCCCGGCGACGGCGTGGCCTCTGTCGCCACCATCGACATGGCGGCGCCCACCGGCAGGCAGGCAACTCCTGCTGCCGGGCCCGCCGGCCCCAAGAAGACCGCTGCCGGCCGGGCCGCGGCACCTGCGCCGTCGAAACGCGCGCCGCGAACGCCTTCAGCCACGCCGGGGAAGAAGCCTGCTCCCGTGCGGCCCGCCACCGGCCGGACCCGCCCGCCTGCGCCGCCGAAACGCACGCCGCGAGCCCCTTCAGCCTCGCCGGGGAAGAGGCCCGCTCCAGCGCGGCCCGCCACCTCAGCAGGCCGCGCCTCGCCTGGCACGAAGCCGCCGGCGCCCACGGCTCGCCGCCGCCCGCGAGGCTGAGGCCCGGCAGGCCGACCCGCCCCTCAGCGTCAAGGAGGACTTGCTCGTGGCCAGGTCCCGAGTCGCCAGCGAACAGGTGACGCCACGTTTCACCATCCGCCGCGCCACCGAGGCCGACCTGCCTCGCATCGTGGAGCTCTTGAGCCAGCTCGCCCTGGACGACGACCGCGATTCCCCGGTGGAGCCCCTGCCCGAGAGCTATCGCGCTGCTTTCCGCCGGATTGAGGCTGACCCTCGACAGCAGCTTCTCGTGGCGGAGGCCGAAGGGCGCGTGGTGGCCACCGGCACCCTGGGCATCGTCCCCAACCTGTCCTATCGAGGCAGGCCGTGGGCCTTCGTGGAAGGCCTTGTCGTCGACAGTTCGGCGCGCAAGAAGGGCTATGGCGAAGCCCTCATGCGGTATGCTATAGAAGAAGCGCGACGCGCCGGCTGCTACAAGGTCTCCCTCACGAGCAACAAGCGCCGCAAGGAGGCCCACCGCTTCCACCAGAAGATGGGCTTCACGGCCACCCACGAGGGATTCCGCGTCTTGCTCTAGCCAGCCGCCGCCAGCCAGTACTGAGGGACTCCCATGGCACAGAAGCTCTTCGCCGACTTCGAATACCTGCACCAGCAGATGGATGAGATGTGGGACCGGCTCACCGGTGGTCAAGGCGGGCGCCCCCGCTTCTGCCCACCCATCCTGGAGCCGCCCGTGGACGTCTACGAGACCGTCGAGGAGGTGGTCATCCTGGCCGAGATCCCCGGCATCGGCGACGAAGAGGTGCAGATCGACCTGCACGGCGACCGCCTCCGCTTCCACGGCCAGAAGAACGACTATCACGCCGCCCCGGGCCACCGCCACAGCCAGATGGAGATCTGCTACGGCACCTTCCAGCGCACCGTGAATCTACCAGCCGAGGTGGACCCAGAGGGGGTCCAAGTCTCCTACCGCGACGGATTCCTCAAGATCGTCCTGCCCAAGCGCAAGCGGCAGAGACAGCGGGTGCGGGTGACGGTCCGCCCGCAGAGGGCATAAGGCAATGAACGACTCCCAGAGCGAAGCCGCTCCGCCCACGCCGGCCCCCTCGGCACCCGAGGTGGAGACTCCAGAAGAGCACATACGCGTGCCGGAGGTCCTGCCGGCTCTGGCCAGCGGCGGCGTGGTGCTCTTCCCCGGCCTGATGGTGCCCCTGGCCTCCCAGGAGCAGTCCGTCGTCGGCGCCATCGACGAGGCCGCTGGCAGCCCCAACAAGCTGCTCGCCATGTTCGCGCAGAAGCCAGACGAAGACGGCCAGCCCACCGGCGAGACCTACTCCGTGGGCACTGCCGCCGTCATCGCCCGTATGGCCAAGGCCCCCAACGGCGCTGTCCAGGCCATCATCCAGGGGGTGGCCCGCGTCACCCTCCTCGAGCTCCAGCAGCAGCAGCCCTGGCTCCGGGCCCGCGTGGAGAGGCTACAAGAGATGTCCAAGGCAGGCACGGAGCTGGAGGCCCTGACCCGAGCCGCTAGCTCCCTCTTCCAGAGGGCCATCAGCCTGGCGGAGAACGTCCCTCAGGAGATAGCCCTCATGGTCGCCGGTATCCAGAACCCCAGCCACCTGGCTGACCTCATCGCCGCCAACCTCAATATCAAGACGGAGGAACGCCAGGCCGTCCTCGAGGCCGGCGATGTCGCGGAGCGTCTGCGCATCATCGTCGGCTTCCTCAACCGCGAGGTCGAGGTGCTGGAGGTGGAGAGCCAGATCAAGTCGCAGGTGCACGGCGAGATGGAGAAGCATCAGCGGGAGTTCATCCTCCGCGAGCAGCTCAAGGCCATCCAGAGAGAGCTGGGCGAGTCGGAGCTGGCGCCGGAGGTGGAGGACCTGCGGAAGCGCCTGGACGAGGCGCACCTGCCGCCCGAGGCCCGTCGCGAGGCCGACCGCGAGTTGGACCGGCTGCGCACTATGCCCCAGGCCGCCGCCGACTATCAGGTGGTGCGCACCTACCTGGAATGGCTCGCCGACCTCCCCTGGGACAAGTCCACCGACGATAACCTGGACATCGACCGCGCCGAGGAGATCTTGAACGCCGATCACCACGACCTGGAGAAGGTGAAACGGCGTATCCTGGACTTCCTGGCCGTCCGCAAGCTGAAGCGGGAAAGCAAGGGGCCCATCCTCTGCTTCGTGGGGCCGCCCGGCGTCGGCAAGACCTCTCTTGGGCAGTCCATCGCCCGCGCCCTGGGCCGCAAGTTCGTCCGCATGTCCCTGGGCGGCATGCGCGACGAGGCCGAGATCCGGGGGCACCGCCGTACATACGTGGGCGCTCTGCCCGGGCGCATCATCCAGGAGATCCGACGCGCCGGCTCCAACAACCCCCTCATCATGCTGGACGAGGTGGACAAGCTGGGCATAGACTTCCGCGGCGACCCGGCCTCCGCCCTCCTGGAGGTGCTGGACCCGGAGCAGAACTTCTCCTTCTCCGACCACTACCTGGATGTCCCCTTCGATCTCTCAAAGGTCATGTTCATCACCACCGCCAATCTCTTCGACACCATCCCGGCGCCCCTGCTCGACCGCATGGAGATCATCGAGCTTCCGGGCTATACGGAGCGCGACAAGCTGGCCATCGCCCGCCGCTACCTGGTGCCCCGCCAGATGGACGCCAACGGCATCCCCGAAGGCCGCCTCATCATCACCGACGCCGCCCTCCTGGAGATCATTCGCAGCTACACCCGGGAGGCGGGCGTGCGCAACCTGGAGCGCGAGATCGGCGCCATCTGCCGCGGCGTGGCCCGCGAGCTGGCCCGAGGCGTCACCGAGACTACAACCGTCGACGCCGGCGACCTGCATCCCTACCTGGGGCCCATCCGCTTTCACTGGGAGATCCCCGAAGAGGAGGACGAGGTGGGCGTGGCCACCGGCATGGCCGCCACCATGGCCGGGGGCGACATCCTCTACGTGGAGGCCCGCTGCATACCGGGCAAGGGCCGCCTCACCCTCACCGGCAAGCTGGGCGACGTCATGCAGGAGTCGGCCCAGGCCGCCCTTACCTATGCCCGGAGCCGGTCTGAGGAGCTCAACATCCCCTATGAGTTCCTGGAGACGCACGATATACACATTCATGTGCCGGCCGGCGCCATACCCAAGGACGGCCCCTCGGCCGGCGTCACCATGGCCACGGCCCTAGTCTCGGCCATGACGCGCCGTCCGGTGCGGCGTCAGGTCTCCATGACCGGCGAGATCACCCTTCGCGGCCGCGTCCTAGCCGTGGGCGCCATCAAGGACAAGGTTCTGGCTGCCCACCGCGCCTCCATCAAGACCGTGGTCATCCCCAAGGACAACGAGTCGGACCTGGAGGAGGTGCCGGCGGACGTGCGCCAGGACCTGAACATCGTGCTGGCCGAATTCGT
>CAZSSQ010000144.1:0-6193 GCA_964609465.1 uncultured Dehalococcoidia bacterium | reverse complement strand
AGCCGTTCTCCTGGGCCTCGGTCTTGGCCAGGGCGGAGTTGACGTAGAGGCCGTTGACCTTGGCGCGGGCGGGAATACCCACGTCCTCCACGCGGCGCCAGGACGAGGTCATGCAGCGGATGCCCTTCTCGATGTCCAGGTAAGGCCCGAAGGGATAGACGAACACGAGAAAGTCGTCCTCCAGGTTGTGCATGCGCACGCCGATGACCTCGGAGCTCTTGTAGGCGATGGGCCGGATGTAGATGTCCTCGGTGTAGCCGCACATCTCCACCAGCTTCACTGTAAGGTCGCTGAGCTCCTCCACGCTGTAGGGGAGGTCGATCTTGAGGATGCGGCAGCTCCTGTGGAGGCGGCGGAAGTGGTCCTGCACCCGGAAGACATAGATCTGCCCTACGTCCTCGTTCCAGTTGCCGCGGATGCCCTCGAAGGTGGCCGTCCCGTAGAGGAAGGCGTGGGTCATGATGCCGATCTTGGCTTCGGCCAGGGGGACGAACTGCTTCTGGAAGTAGGCGTAAGGCGTCGGCATGGTAGTAGGCTCCTTTCGCAAAGGCAGGGGCCATTATAGCAGGTCGCGGGCAGTGGGGCGAAAAAGGAGGGCGGCTCGCCCTCCAATTGACGCCCCGACGGGCCGCACGCTATCTTGGGATAACCTCCGAATGCCGCATCGAGGTTCAGATTGCCGCCTGGAAGGACTTCTCCCGTGACCGAGGGCAAAGGCAGGTACCGCGTAGGGTCGCTGGAGCTGGTGGTGCTCAGCGACGGGACCTTCCGCCTGGACGCCGGCGCCGTCTTCGGGGTGGTGCCGCGCCCGATGTGGGAGCCGGTGGTGGAGGACCTAGACGAGTCACACCGGACGGGGCTGGGGCTCAACTGCCTGCTCCTCCAGTCGGAAGGGAAGACCATACTGATCGAGACGGGGGTGGGCGACAAGGGGCGCGAGAGCTGGCACGCCTCGCCCCTGGAGAAGGGCAACCTGCTGTCGGACCTGGCCGCCCACGGCTTCCGGCCGGAGGACGTGGACATCGTCATCAACACCCACCTCCACGCCGACCACTGCGGCTGGAACACCCGCTACCTGCCTGTCCGGCAGGCAGGCCTGCCCTCCGGAAAGGAGGGCCAAGACAGGAAGCTGGTGTCCACCTTCCCGCGCGCCCGCTACTTCATCCAGCGCGGCGAGTGGGAGGCGGCCCGACACCCCAACGAGCGGACCCGCGCCACTTACCTGGCCGAGAACCTGACGCCCCTCGAGGAAGGCGGCCAGTTGCAGCTCATCGAGGGCGAGACGCGGGTGACCTCGGAGGTGGTGGTCATCCCCTCGCCAGGGCACACGGAGCACCACGCCAGCGTGGTCATCACCTCGGGCGGCGAGGTGGCCCTCTACGTGGGCGACATCGCGCAACACCGGGTGCAGTTGGAGCGGCTGGCCTGGGTGGCGGCCTTCGACGTGCTGCCCCTGGTCTCACTGGAAACGAAGCGCGGGCTCCTAGAGCGCGCCATCCGGGAGAACGCCCTGGTCATCTCCGTGCACCTGCCCTTCCCGGGGGCGGGTCGCATGACAGCGACGCCGGAGGGCCGGCGCCGCTGGCAGCCTCTCTGAGGGCCGAAGGGGCTCCGATGCCCGATAGCGAGAGCCTCCGACGCAGCCCCCTGGACGAGCAGCACCAGGCGCTGCGGGCGCGCATGGTGCCCTTCGCCGGCTGGTCCATGCCCCTACAGTTCGCCGGCATCCTCGAGGAGCACCGCGCGGTGCGCAACCGGGTCGGCCTCTTCGACGTGTCCCACATGGGGAGGCTGTACCTCAGCGGGGCGGACGCCGCCGACCTCGTGAGCCGCGCCGGGACCTGCGATGCACGCCGCCTGGAGCCGGGCCAGGGTCACTATAGCCTCCTCTGCCAGGAGGACGGCGGTATCCTGGACGACTTCTACACCTACCGGCTGGCAGCGGACCGCTTCCTGGTGGTGGGCAACTCGGTGAACGCCGACCGCGACCGCGAGGAGATCCGGGGGCTGCTGAAGCCACAGATGAACGCAACGGTAGAGGACCGGCAGGAGAGCACCGTGATGCTGGCCCTCCAGGGCCCGCAGGCCGTCGAGACGCTGGCGCAAGTGGTGGGCCCGGAGGCGGCACAGGGGCTGCCGCGGCGTCGCTGCACGGAGACGTGGTGGCAGGGAGAGACGCTCTTCGTGTCGCGGACGGGCTACACGGGGGAGGACGGCTTTGAGCTGGTGACGCCGGTGGAGCCGGGGAGGTCGCTGTGGGAGAGGCTAGTGGCGGCAGGCGTCCAGCCCTGCGGCCTCGGCGCCCGCGACACGCTGCGTCTGGAGGCAGCTCTGGCACTCTACGGCAACGATATCGACACGACCACCAACCCCTGGGAGGCCGGCCTCGGCTGGGCCGTCACCCTGGACGACGGCGCCGACTTCGTGGGCCGGGCGGCCCTGGAGGCGGCCCGAACACGGGTGGAGCGACACCTGATATGTCTGATGGCGCCAGGACCGGGGATCATGCGGTCGGGCTGCGTCATCTTGCACGGCGGGGAGCAAGTGGGTAGAGTTACCAGCGGCGGCTACTCCCCCACGCTGGAGGCGAGCATCGCCATGGGCTACCTGCCGTCCTCGCTGACCGCTGAGGGCACCAACGTGGAGGTGGAGGTGAGGGGGAAGCGCCTGCCCGCTCGCGTCGTCCCGCGGCCCTTCTACCGCCGGCCGGCGGCTCCACCGGGCTCGCCGAAGCCGGCTTCATCCTAACCCAACAAGGAGGCCAGAGGACCATGGCAGTCCCCGCGGAGCTACGCTACTCGAAGGAACACGAGTGGGTGCGGGTCGAGGGCGACGCCGCCGCTCTCGGCATCACAGACCACGCCCAGGACCAGCTAGGCGATCTGGTCTACCTGGAACTGCCGAAGGTGGGGACTGCCGTCCACCAGTTCGAGAAGCTGGGCGAGATCGAGTCTGTGAAGGCGGTGTCGGACCTCTTGTCGCCGGTCAGCGGCGAGGTGGCGGAGCGCAACGAGGAGGCCATGAAGTCGCCGGAGCTGGTGAACCAGGACCCCTACGGTCGCGGCTGGCTGGTGAGGCTGACCCTCTCGGACGCCAGCGAAGTGGGCGAGTTGCTGACGGCAGAGCAGTACGAAGAGCTCATCGCGCAGGAACAGGCAGAATGACGGGCCGCTAGCGGCCTGCGGGCTTCGACCCGCGGAGACGTCCACGCAGGACAGCCCGTGGCTAACCCCTACATCGCCAACACCGAGGCCGACCGGCGGGCCATGCTGGAGGCCGTCGGGGCCCGCTCCCTGGACGACCTCTTCGCCGGCATCCCCGAGGCCCAGCGCGACCCGCCCCTGCGCCTGCCGCCGCCCCTCTCCGAGCCCGAGCTGGTGGCGGAACTATCGGCCCTGGCTGCTCGCAACCGGGCCGCCGGCCAGCCCAACGGCCCGTATGGGATGGCCTGCTTCCTGGGCGGGGGCGCCTACCACCATTTCATCCCCAGCGTCGTGGGCCAGATCCTGTCCCGCGGCGAGTTCTCCACCTCTTACACCCCCTATCAGCCGGAGGTGAGCCAGGGCACCCTCCAGACCGCCTTCGAGTTCCAGTCGCTGGTCTGCGAACTGCTGGGCATGGAGGTGGCGAACGCCGGCATGTACGACGGCGCCAGCGCCCTGGCCGAGGCCTGCCTGATGGCCGCCGCCATCACCGGGCGCAGCCGCATCGCTGTCCTCGAGACCGTCCACCCCCACTACGAGGCAGTAGTGCGCACCTACGCCGCAGGGCGCGGGCTGGCCGTGGAGCAGGTGACGGCGGAGAGCCCGCGGTTGACAGATGAGTACGCCTGCCTGGTCGTCCAGCAGCCCAACTTCTTCGGCTACCTGGAGGAGGTGGAGGCCCTGGGACAGGCGGCCCACGCTGCCGGGGCCCTCCACGTGGCCGTGGTCGAGCCGGTATCGCTGGGGTTGCTGCGGCCGCCGGGCGAGTACGGTGCGGACATTGCCGTGGGCGAGGGGCAGCCCCTGGGCATTCCTCTGAGCTTCGGAGGGCCATACCTGGGGCTCTTCGCCTGTCGGCGCGAGTACGTGCGCCAGATGCCGGGGCGCATCGTAGGGCGGACGCGAGACGCCGAGGGCCGGACGGGGTACGTCCTCACTCTCCAGACGCGGGAGCAGCACATCCGGAGGGAGCGAGCCACCTCCAACATCTGCACCAGCGAGCAACTGGTGGCGCTGGCGGCTACGGTGTACCTGTGCGCGATGGGGAAGCAGGGGCTGCGCCGGGTAGCGGAGCTCTGCTACCACAAGGCCCACTACGCCGCCGAGCGTATCGCCGGGCTGTCTGGCTACCGGCTGCCGCTGGAAGGGGCGTTCTTCAACGAGTTCGTGGTGGGCGGCCCGAGGCCGGTGGCGGAGTTGAACCAGGCGCTGCTGGCGGAGGGCATCGTGGGCGGGCTGGACGTCTCGCCGGGGACGGGCGCCGGGCCAAAGCCCGGCCTTCGGGGAATGCGGGAGCCCCCTGAGCACGCCATGCTGCTCTGCGTGACGGAGATGAACACGCGGGAGGAGATCGACCGGCTGGTGGAGGCGCTGAGATCTGTCAACGGATAGAGAACGGATTAACGGATGGGCGAGCGGACCGCTCTTGAAGGTCGTCCCGTAGGGGCCGAGCTTCTCCGCCGGAGGCGGATCCGCCTTAGGCGGAAGCTCGGCCCAGGACAGAGCTGAAGCTCTGTCCCTACGGCTGGCCAATCATGCGGCCTTATTCGATTCAATGGCCATCAGCCTGGGCGGGCCGCGACAGCCAGGCGTGCCGGGCCGAAGCCCGGCCTCCAGACGTGAGGGAGATGGGCAGAACCAAGACAGAGGGTGACCTCGTGACCGAGATGCCCGCGGGCCGCCTGGGGGAAGCAGAGTGACAAGCCCGGCGGAATCCGACCCCGGCGCCACCCTCAGCTTTGACCTGAGCCGGCCGGGGCGCATCGCCTGCGCCCTGCCGGAGCTCGACGTGCCCGCGGCGCCGCTGCCGCCGGAATCGGCCCTGCGCCGCGGCCCCGGCGGGCGTGGCCTGCGGCTCCCCGAGCTTTCCCAGCCCGACCTGGTGCGCTACTTCACCCGCCTTTCCCAGCGGAACTACGGCGTCGATACTGCCTTCTATCCCCTGGGTAGCTGCACTATGAAGTACAACCCGCGGGTACACGAGGACATCGTCCGCCTGACGGGCTTCGCCAGGCTCCACCCACACCAGCGGGAGACGGCCCAGGGGGCTCTGGCCCTGATGTTCGACCTCCAGCGGCTCCTGGCGGAGATCACGGGCATGGACGCCGTCAGCCTGGCGCCGGCGGCCGGCGCCCAAGGTGAGCTGACCGGCATCCTGATGGCTCGGGCCTACCATGAGCAGCGGGGCGAAGGGCAGCGCCCGTCCGGCCGCCGGCGGGTCCTTCTGCCCGACACCGCCCACGGCACCAACCCGGCCACGGCCGCCATGTGCGGCTGCGAGGTGGTGAGCATCGCCTCCCGCGCCGACGGCAACATGGACCTGGAAGCTCTGGCGACCGCCCTCGATGATTCAGTGGCGGCGCTGATGCTGACCCTGCCCAACACCCTGGGCCTCTTCGACCCCCAAATTCTGCGCATCGCCGAGATGGTGCACCAAGCCGGGGCCCTCCTGTATGGCGACGGCGCCAACCTGAACGCCCTGCTGGGACGGGCGAAGATGGGCGACCTGGGCTTCGACATCGTGCACCTGAACCTGCACAAGACCTTCTCCACACCCCACGGCGGTGGCGGGCCTGGCTCTGGGCCCATCGCGGTGAGGGAGCCGCTGGCCCCCTTCCTACCGACGCCCATCGTGCGCCGCCGGCAGGACGACGACAGCTACGTGCTGGCGGCGCCCGAACAGAGCATCGGGCGGGTGGGCCTCTTCCACGGCAACTTCGGGGTTATGGTCCGGGCCTACGCCTACATTCGCACCTTGGGCGCCGCCGGCCTGCGCGAGGTGAGCAACAACGCCGTCCTTAACGCCAACTACGTCCTGGCACGCCTTCGCGACGCCTATCGCCTTCCCTACGACCGCCGCTGCATGCACGAGGTGGTCTTCTCCGGCTCACGCCAGAAGGCGAAGGGGGTGAAGACCCTGGACATCGCCAAGCGTCTCATCGACTACGGCTTCCACCCGCCGACCATCTACTTCCCCCTGATGGTGGACG
>CAZSSQ010000143.1:0-6194 GCA_964609465.1 uncultured Dehalococcoidia bacterium | reverse complement strand
CGCAGGCGCGGGCCGACGGCAGGGCCAGCTCCACCTCCTGGCCGTCGGACTGACGGACACGCAGGCGCACCGGGTCGTCGCCGGGGAAGTCCCGCAGGCAGGCCACCAGCGCCGCCACGCGGGCGCGGGCCGCTGCCTCGTCCTCCGTCTCCTCCAGTGTGATGCGAGCGACAGACGCAGCATTCGACTGCCCAACGGTGACGTTCTAGAGACGACATGCCTAGTTGTGAGCGAATTTGATCTGCTAGCCGTGAATCTGTTTGCCCTGGAAAACAAATGGCGGTTCGCCTTCGCCCGAAATGAAGATCTGCCGCACGCGACCTACCGTGGATACATCGAGGAGCAACGGCAGTATCTGCTAGCAACTCTGATGACGGTTACCTGGCCTCTTCAGCCCCCGTTCGGGGCTGAGCCATTTCGCCTTCTGGAGAACATCGTGCGAGGTAGATCGCGGTGATCGGTGCGGCCACTCCTCTTTTTCCCAAACACCAGAAAGTACGAGTGGTTCTTGCGAGCGTGCACTTGCTGCCTCATCCTGCTCACCCCGGGTTTGTTTGGTCGGACGGTGACAAACAGGTCCTTGGGGTGAAACCCGATGGGGTCATACCCGTTGATTATCTCAACGTGAGTGAGCCTCTGCGTGTTGGCGCTCACCTCGTCTTGGCACTTCACGACAAAGATGCCGGTCTCGCGGAGGACCCGATGGGCTTCCCTCGCCGCCCTCATGTAGAGGTCGAGGACCGCGTCGTGATACTTTGGCCCCCCTACCGTGTTGTCACCGTTTGAGTAGGTTTGTCTAAAGGCCCGGTGTGTTCCAGCGCCGGCCAGATGCGCAACGTCCCTTCTGTACAGGCCCTCCATGTAGGGGGGATCAAGGACCACACAGTCCACCGATCCGTCCTCGTACGGAAGCTCCCGGCAATCCACTCCGGTCTTGATGTCACTTGCTAGCAGCGTATATCGGCCTTGGGGGACGTTCCTCCAGAATATTCCTGTTCCGTACGTGACATCCGCCACGATTGATCCCGGCGGGACGTGCAACGCCAGTACTTTCGGGAAAACGTCGGCGTTCAATCCAACGTAGGCCGAAAGCACCAAGCGCGTGGTGGCGACCCCGTCGGGAGATTTCCTCTTCCTGCCGGTCGGCGGCATCGAGCCCTCCCTCGTACAGTCGCTCGCTGATCCCAGTGGAAGAGACAACTGGCCCATAGATGTCATACCATCACCGCGTCCACTCTGGAAGAATCCTCCTACACGCTAGCGTGTATGTCAAGGCTTTTGCCAGGAATTTGTTCTAGCTCTACCCGTCCCTGCTCGCCCACCACCGCCCGCAGGCGCTCGACCAGCTCCTCGCAGGCGCGGGCCGAGGGCAGAACTAGCTCCACCTCCTGCCCGTCGGACTGACGGACACGCAGGCGCACGGGGTCGTCGCCGGGGAAGTCCCGCAGGCAGGCCACCAGCGCCGCCACGCGGGCGCGGGCCGCTGCCTCGTCCTCCGTCTCCTCCAGTGTGATGCGAGCGACAGACGCAGCATTCGACTGCCCAACGGTGACGTTCTAGAGACGACATGCCTAGTTGTGAGCGAATTTGATCTGCTAGCCGTGAATCTGTTTGCCCTGGAAAACAAATGGCGGTTCGCCTTCGCCCGAAATGAAGATCTGCCGCACGCGACCTACCGTGGATACATCGAGGAGCAACGGCAGTATCTGCTAGCAACTCTGATGACGGTTACCTGGCCTCTTCAGCCCCCGTTCGGGGCTGAGCCATTTCGCCTTCTGGAGAACATCGTGCGAGGTAGATCGCGGTGATCGGTGCGGCCACTCCTCTTTTTCCCAAACACCAGAAAGTACGAGTGGTTCTTGCGAGCGTGCACTTGCTGCCTCATCCTGCTCACCCCGGGTTTGTTTGGTCGGACGGTGACAAACAGGTCCTTGGGGTGAAACCCGATGGGGTCATACCCGTTGATTATCTCAACGTGAGTGAGCCTCTGCGTGTTGGCGCTCACCTCGTCTTGGCACTTCACGACAAAGATGCCGGTCTCGCGGAGGACCCGATGGGCTTCCCTCGCCGCCCTCATGTAGAGGTCGAGGACCGCGTCGTGATACTTTGGCCCCCCTACCGTGTTGTCACCGTTTGAGTAGGTTTGTCTAAAGGCCCGGTGTGTTCCAGCGCCGGCCAGATGCGCAACGTCCCTTCTGTACAGGCCCTCCATGTAGGGGGGATCAAGGACCACACAGTCCACCGATCCGTCCTCGTACGGAAGCTCCCGGCAATCCACTCCGGTCTTGATGTCACTTGCTAGCAGCGTATATCGGCCTTGGGGGACGTTCCTCCAGAATATTCCTGTTCCGTACGTGACATCCGCCACGATTGATCCCGGCGGGACGTGCAACGCCAGTACTTTCGGGAAAACGTCGGCGTTCAATCCAACGTAGGCCGAAAGCACCAAGCGCGTGGTGGCGACCCCGTCGGGAGATTTCCTCTTCCTGCCGGTCGGCGGCATCGAGCCCTCCCTCGTACAGTCGCTCGCTGATCCCAGTGGAAGAGACAACTGGCCCATAGATGTCATACCATCACCGCGTCCACTCTGGAAGAATCCTCCTACACGCTAGCGTGTATGTCAAGGCTTTTGCCAGGAATTTGTTCTAGCTCTACCCGTCCCTGCTCGCCCACCACCGCCCGCAGGCGCTCGACCAGCTCCTCGCAGGCGCGGGCCGAGGGCAGAACTAGCTCCACCTCCTGCCCGTCGGACTGACGGACACGCAGGCGCACGGGGTCGTCGCCGGGGAAGTCCCGCAGGCAGGCCACCAGCGCCGCCACGCGGGTGCGGTCGGCCGCCTCGTCCTCCGTCTCCTCCAGTGTGATGCGCAGCACCGTAGCAGGGGGCTGTTCTCTGCCCTCTGTGCTTTGTTCTCGGCCCGCATATGGGCCTCCCGCTGGACCTGTGACGGCGGGTGCGGGCCTCGAGGGTCGCGGGCCGGCGGCCGCCAGCCAGTCGGGAATGGCGAAGGGGGCGCCGCCGCCCGCCTGGTAGAGAGCGACGCGCTGCACCCCCACCTGGAGCCTCTCGCCCCGCTCGCGGACGCGCACCAGCACCAGCACGATGTTGCCCTCCATCCAGAGTTCGCGAGTCAGCTCGTAGAGATCGGGCCAGACGGTGACCTCCAGGCTGCCCGAGAGGTCCTCCAGCTCCACGGCCAGGAAGGGGCGGCCGTCGCGGGTGAAGAGAGGCCGGGAGCCGGTGACCAGACCGGCCAGCACCAGCTCTCGTCCCGACATCTCCGCCGTCACCTCGCTGCAAACGGCGGTCACGTGGGAGGCTAGGGCGCTGGCGGCGGCGCTGAAGGGGTGCTCCGAGACGTAGACCCCCAGCAGCTCCTTCTCCCAGGCCAGCAACTCCGACCGGGCCACCTCTGCCTCCTGCGTCCCTGCTTGCGCCGCGGGCAGGTCCAGGGCAGGCAGGGGGGTGGCGGCGCTCTGGCCGAACATGTCGAACATGGTGGCCTGTCCCGTCTCGCGCAGGCGCTGCTCCCGCTGAGCGAGGGAGACGATGCGGTCCAGATTCGCCAGAAGGGTGCCCCGCTCATACGGGCGCCCGTCCGGGCACTGCCCCAGGCTATCCAGGGCGCCCGCCTTCACCAGGCTCTCCAGGGCCCGCTTGTTGAGGCTACGGAGGTTGGCCCGGCGGCAGAAGTCCTCGATGGAGGCGAACTCCCGCCCGCCGCCCTCGCCCTCATCGCGGGCGGCGACGAGGCTCTCGGCGGCGCCGACGCCCACGTTCTTGATGAGGGCCAGCCCGAAGCGGATGGCCGTGGGGCCATCGGGGAGGGCCTCCAGGGCGAAGTTGACCTGGCTGCGGTTGACGTCGGGCGGCAGGATAGGGATGCCGAGCTTGGCGCACTCGGCGACGACGCTGGCGATACGCTCGTGGGCGCCCGCCGGGTGATGGGGCGCCAGCATGAGGACGGCCGTCATGTAGTCGGCCGGGTAGCGGGCCTTCAGGTAGGCCGTCTGGTAGGCGATGGTGGCGTAGCAGTAGGCGTGGGCCTTGTTGAAAGCGTAGCCGGCGAACGGCAGGATAAGCTCGAAGATCTCGCTGGCTAGCTCCTCGCTGTAGCCCCGGTCCTGCGCCCCCTCGACGAAGCGCTGGCGTTCGGCGCGCATGACCTCCGGTATCTTCTTGCCCATCGCCTTGCGCATGGTGTCGGCGTCGCCCAGGCTGTAGCCGGCGAACTTCTGGGCGATGAGGAGCACCTGGTCCTGGTAGACGATGACGCCGTAGGTCTCGTCCAGGATGTCGGCCAGGTCCGGGTGAGGGTAGCGGATCTGCTCCATGCCGTGCTTGGCGCGGCAGTAGGTGGGGATGTGCTGCATGGGCCCCGGGCGGAAGAGTGCGACCATGGCCGCCAGGTCCGCGATGGCGGTCGGCTTCAGCTCCTGGATGTGGCGGCGCATGCCGGCGCTCTCTAGCTGGAAGACGCCGAAGGTCTCCCCCTTCGACAGCATCTCGTAGGTGGCGGCGTCGCCGTCGGGCAGGTTCGTCAGGTCCACCTCGACGCCGTGGGTGCGGCCGATGATCTCCACCGCCCGGTCGAGGATGGTGAGGTTGGTGAGGCCCAGCAGGTCCATCTTTAGCAGCCCGATGGCCGCCACCTGCTCCATGGCGAACTGGGTCATGGGGATGGCCGTGCCGTCGCCGTTGCCGCGGGCGGGCCTCTGGAGGGGCACGTGCTCCACCAGGGGCTCGCGGGAGATGACGACGCCGGCGGCGTGGGTGCTGGCGTGGCGGGCCAGTCCCTCCAGCTTCTGTGCCGTGTCCACCAGTCGCCGCACCTGCTCGTCCATCTCGTAAAGTGATTTCAGCTCCGGACTCTCATTCAGCGCCCGCTCGATGGTCATATTGAGGGCGTTGGGCACCAGGCGGGCGACGCGGTCTGTCTCGGCGTAGGTGAGGCCCAGGGCGCGGCCCACGTCCCGGATGGCGGCCTTGGCGCCCATGGTGCCGAAGGTGATGATCTGGGCGACGCGGTCAAAGCCGTACTTCTCAGCGACATAACGGATGACCTCGTCGCGGCGGTCCTCGGCGAAGTCGAGGTCGATGTCCGGGGGCTCGCGGCGCTGGTCGTGCAGGAAGCGTTCGAAGACCAGACGGGCCGCCAGGGGGTCGATCTCGGTGACGCCCAGGCAGTAGAGGATGAGGCTGGCGGCGGCGCTACCCCGTACCCCCATGCCGATGCCCTGCGAGCGGGCGAACTGGGCGATGTCGTTGACCACCAGGATGTAGTTGGTGAAGCCCGTCTTCCGCACCACGTCCAGCTCGTACTGGAGGCGGCGCTCCACGTCCTCGGAGGCGCCCCGACTGGGCTCGGCGGAGGCCGCCGGGTAGCGTTGGTCGAGGCCCTCTTGGGCCAGGCGGGCCAGGTGCTCTTCGGGGGAGACGCCGGGCGGCAGGTCCGGCTCCGGCAGGTGCAGGCGGCCGAACTCCAGCTCCAGGTCGCAGGCCTGGGCGACCTGCCAGGTGTTGTCGATCGCCTCCGGCAGGTCGGGGAAGAGGGCCCGCATCTCCTCCTCTGACTTTAGGTAGTAGGAGTCATCGGACATCCTCATACGCTTCTCGTCCAGGATGGAGGAGTTGGTGCCGATGCAGAGGAGGATCTCGTGGGTGGGTGCATCCTCTCGGTAGAGGTAGTGGCAGTCGTTGGTGGCCACCAGGGGGATGCCGGTCTCCCGCGAGAGGCGGACTAGCTGACGGTTGACGGCGGTGAGCTCCGGTATGCTGTGCTCCTGAAGCTCCAGATAGAAGCCGTCGAAGACCTCCTGGTACCGCCGGGCCGCCTTCTTCGCCTCCTCATAGCGGCCGTCCATCAGCAGGCGATGTAGTTCGCTGGAGTTGCAGCCGGAGAGGGCGATGATGCCCTGTCCGTGCTGCTGGAAGAGCTCCTTGTCCATACGCGGCTTGTAGTAGTAGCCCTCCAGGTTGGCCTTGGTCACCAGGGCCAGCAGGTTGCGATAGCCCGTCAGGTTGCGCGAAAGGAGGGTGATATGGAAGGTCTGCTTGTCGCCGGGCTCGCGGGAGAGGCGGGAGTTGGGGGCCACGTAGGCCTCGATGCCGATGATGGGCTTGATGCCGCGGGCGCGTGCCTCGCGGTAGAAGTCGATGGCGGCGTAGAGGACGCCGTGGTCGGTGAGGGCGA
>CAZSSQ010000142.1:0-6203 GCA_964609465.1 uncultured Dehalococcoidia bacterium | reverse complement strand
CTCGGAGGCCGTTGTCCGGCTCGCCGGAGATCTTGCCGAAAAGCACGGCCTCAGGGGATATGACGCAGTGCACCTAGCTTCCGCGCTCTCGCTCAAGAACCTTGCCCTTGAAGACGTTTCTTTCTCATCACGGGATCAGCACTTGGGCCTAGCTGCCTCTGCTGAAGGCCTAACACCCGTGTAGCAGAGTGTCATGTCCATCCTAGTTGGCCGTAGCACACGACTGATCGTCCAGGGCATCACCGGCCGCGAGGGCGGCTTCCAGACCCACCGCTGCATCGAGTACGGGACGAACGTGGTGGCCGGCGTCACGCCCGGCCGCGGCGGCGAGACCGCCGAGGGCGTGCCCGTCTTCAACACCGTCCGCGAGGCGGTGCGGGAGACGGACGCCGGCTGCTCCCTCATCTTCGTGCCCGCTCCTGCCGCCGCCGACGCCATCCTCGAGGCCACCGACGCCGGCCTGCCGGTCATCGTCTGCATCACCGAGGGCATCCCCACACTGGACATGGTGACGGTCCGGCGACGCCTCCAGGGCACTGATATCCGCCTCATCGGCCCCAACTGCCCCGGCGTCATCACCCCCGGTCAGTGCCGCGTGGGCATCATGCCCGGCGACGTCTTCGCTCCCGGCCCGGTGGGCGTCGTCTCCCGCAGCGGCACCCTGGTCTACGAGGCCGTGGACCAGCTCACGCGCCACGGCATCGGCCAGTCCACCTGCGTGGGCATCGGCGGCGACCCCATACCGGGCACCACGGTGCGGCAGGTGCTGGAACTGTTCGACGCCGACCCGGAAACGAAGGCCGTAGTGCTCATCGGCGAGATCGGCGGCAGCGCCGAGCAGGAGGCCGCCGACTACATCCGCCAGGGCATGAGCAAGCCGGTCATCTCCTTCGTGGCCGGCAGCACGGCGCCCCCGGGACGGCGCATGGGCCACGCCGGCGCCATCATCGCCGGCAACACGGGCACGGCCCAGGCCAAGAAGGAGGCCCTGGCGGCGGCCGGCGCCGTCATCTGCGAGAGCCCGGCCGAGATCGGGTCCACCGCCGAGCGGGTCATGAAGGAGCACGGGCTCCACACTCGTTGACAGGAGGCCAGCCGCAAGGCTAAAATCAACGTGGCCCGATGGTCCTGCCTCCGGCAGCGGCGGGCTCCAGACTGTGGGCGGCCCCGTGGTGTAGCGGTCTAACATGCCACCCTGTCACGGTGGAGATCGAGGGTTCGAATCCCTTCGGGGTCGCCAATAGCCAACCGATTGCCGCTGGCCAGATTGGTCAGCGGCTCTTCTATGCCAGCCGCCTCCAGCACGTGACAAAACAAGGTCCCGAGCCGCGCTTCGAGGACTCGACGAATCTCAAGTTCCCCAGCGTGTTTGGACCCTGAGGGCGGGAAGAGAAAGTGAGAACACGAGCAGGAGAGGGCCTGTTAAGCCTGAGACCCCAAGCGCCAAGAGGCGCTGCCGGGACGAGGCGCCAATCTACATCGAAGGCCACGCTTCTCGTGCCACGAGGCCTGGCCGTTCAGCCGTTGACACAAGTGCTATACTCCTTCTGCAGACCGCGCGAAGGCGCCGCGCGTGACTTCCGACTTCGTCTCGACATAGCCGGACGCGTGTCTCTTCTCGGCCAGGACCGCCGGAGCCACTGCCCCGCCAGGTAGCAGAAGACGAGACGGCCAGGGATCATTCCCGCCTCCAGCTTCGTCTCAGCACCCTTGGGTTTGAGACGCCCCACAATCCCATACGTGTTGACAGGGCTGCTCGGGAGCTATATACGTGGGGCCGTGCAGAGCGTAAGTGGACTTAGTTTCGTTGGCCCTCGTTGCACCTGCCAAGACTGCGGAACAAGGGTAGCCGGACCGGGTGGCCCAGCACGGTGGAGCCCGTGGTCCTTGTAGGAAGAGGCGCCTGCAACCGGTGATCGGGTCTTTGCGGAGGTTCTGGGCATAGCACGCGGGCTGCTGAGATCGGGAATCAAGGCGCGCCCCGACTTGAGCATTGCTCGCAGTGAACCCAGGACACCGTCGGGGAAGTGAAGACGGGGCTATGGGGATCGATCGTAGCCGGGCGAGGAGACCGACGCAGCATGCGCGAGCGGAAGGAGCCGCGCAAGCGATCGAAGGGCAATATCGTGCCCTTTTAGAAGCCATCCCGGACCTGATCTTCCACCTGGACGGAGAAGGCCGCTTCCTGGACTTCGTGCTGGCAAAGGGCCAGGAGCTGGCGCTACGTCCCGCTGAATTCCTGGGGAGGACAGTACGCGAGGTGATGCCGACAGATCTTGCTCGCCAGATGATGCACCACATAGACCGGGCACTGCAGACGGGCGAGGCGCAGGTCTTCGAGTACAGGATTCCAGTCCCGCTGCCGGACGGGAATCCGCGCGACTATGAGGCACGTATCGCGGCAAGCGCCAAGGATGAGGTCGTGGCCATTGTGCGTGACATCACCCGCAGTCGACGGACTCGGGACGCCCTGCGGGAGAGTGACGCTAAGTACCGCCAGGTCTTCGAGCACGTGCACGATGTCTTTTACCGGGCGGACACGAACGGCGCCTTCACAGAAATCAGCCCGTCAGTAGAGTGGTGGGGATACGACGCCGAGCAACTGATTGGAGCCCAAGTGTCGGATGTCTATCAGGATCCGCAGGGGCGGTCAGCCTTCCTGAGCATACTCCTGGAGGAGGGGCGGGTCATTGACTACGAGGTCCGCCTGAAGACCGGTGATGGGAGACTGATGGATGCTTCGGTAAGCAGCCACCTGCTTCGTGATCGCGATGGTGTGGTGGTCGGAATCGAGGGCATCGCGAGAGACATAACAGAGCGCAAGCGCGCGGAACAGGCGATCCGTGAGAGCGAGGAACGCGTACGTACCCTCGTCACGAATGCACCCGTCGTCCTGTTTGCGATTGACCGCGAGGGCGTGTTCACGGTTAACGAGGGGAAGGGCCTGAGTGGCCTGGGACTGAGGCCAGGCCAGAACGTGGGCCGCTCCGTCTTCGACGTGTACCGGGACGTCCCCGAGGTCATCGACGCCGCACGGCGCGCCCTCGCAGGTGAATCGTCCACGGCAACAGTGGAACTGGCGGGGGGGCTAGTGTTCGAGGCTCACTATGGTCCTCTGCGCGACCAGGGCGGGCGCGTCTGCGGTGCCATAGCCGTCGGCACCGACGTCACCGAGCGGAAGCGGGCGGAGGAGGCGCTGAGGGAGAGCGAGGAACGCTTCCGCAGGCTGGCGGAGGACTCCATTGATGGGATTCTGCTCATCGAAAGCTCTGAGGTCCGGTTCGCGAACGCGGCGCTGGTCCGGATGTTCGGCTATGAGAGCGACGAGGAGATCTTGGGCCGCCCCTTCACCGACTTCGTGTCAGAGGGCTACCGGGAGTTGATGGTGGAGAGAGGCCGGGCCAGAAATGAAGGGCTGGATGTCCCTGACCGCTACGAGTTCAGACCATTGCGCAGGGACGGCAGCGAGTTCGATGCCGATATCTCCGTGAGCACCATAACGTACCAGGGAAGACAGGTGCGGCTCGGGATGATCAGGGACATCACCGAGCGCAAGCGGGCGGAGGAGGCGCTGCGGGAGAGTGAGACCAAGTTCCGCACGCTGACGGAAACTGCAGCAGCGTCAATATTCATCTATCGGGGAACGAAGCCTCTCTATGTCAACGCCGCCATGGAAACACTGACGGGCTATACGCGAGAAGAGATCCTGGCCGCGGAATTCTGGCACTTTGTGCACCCGGATTCTCAGAGCCTGGTAAGAGAGCGCTCTCGCGCTCGCCAGCAGAGAGAACAAGCTCCCTCCCGGTACGAGTTCAAGATTGTCAGGAAGAGCGGCGAGGAGCGCTGGGTGGACTTCACCGCCGGCATCATCGAATTCGAAGGACACCTGGCCGTGATTGGGACGGCCTATGACATCACGGAGCGCAAGCGAGCCGAGCAGGCGCTGATGGAGAGCGAGGACCGCTTCCGCAGACTCTCGGAAGCCACCCTCGAGGGAATCGTCATCCACGACGGCGAGCGAATCCTGGACGCCAACCCGCAGGCAGCGGCAATGGTTGGATATGAGCTTTCTGAGCTTATTGGGATGGACGCCTGGCGCTTCCTTGCGCCCGACTGTCATGATCTGGTGCGGCAGCAAGTTCTCGCAGGATATGGGGAATCCTACGAGGTGCAGGGCCTCAGGAAGGACGGAACGACCTTCCCGATGGAGGTCTGCGGCAAAACCGCCTTCTACGACGGCCGCCAGGTCAGGGTAGGTGTCATGCGGGACATCTCTGAGCGCAAGCGGGCGGAGGAAGCGCTGCGGGAGAGCGAGAACAGATTCCGCACATTATCCGAAGCAGGTTTCGAGGGGATAGCCATTCACGACAAAGGCACGATTGTGGACGGGAACCAAGCTTTCGCGAGCATATTTCGGTATGAGCTCTCTGAAGCCATTGGAATGCACGTGCTGGACTTTGTGGCGGGCGCCTCCCGCGAGCTAGTGTTACACCATATCACCTCGAAATACCCAGAGCCTTTTGAATTCACAGGCCTCACAAAAGACGGACTTACCTTCCCCGTTGAGGTATGCGGCAGAGCTATCCCGTACCAAGGAAAGATGGTTACGGTGGCAGCATTACGAGACCTTACCGAGCGCAAGCAGATGGAGGAGGCGCTTCAGAAGGCCAGGGAGGAGCTAGAAGCCAGGGTAGAGCACCAGATGGAGAGAGGCGATCCCTATGGCCTGACCTTCCGCGAGCTAACCGTCCTCTATCTCATGGCAGCCGGAAGGGCGGACAAGGAGATTGCCTTCCAGTTGGGTATCAGCTCTCGCACGGCCAGCAAGCACGTTGAGAATATCCTCCAGAAAATGGGCGTTGCCTCTCGCACACAGGCAAGCGTGCAAGCTTTCCGAGAAGGCCTAGTTGGTGATGTGCACTGAAGCCGTGCCTTCCCCTTCGGTTCTCAGCAAAGCCCGCCCCCGTTAGCGCGGCTATCCAACGGTTGAGCCCCACTAAGGCCCATAGCAACCCACCGTGGCAGAACCCGGGCCACCTCCGCCTATCGAGAGAAGCTGGCCAGCCCGGGTTCGAGGAAGCCGAGGAATCCCTTCCCCGGCCGCCCTTTTTCCTCAGGCCCGGGCTGGTCTCAAGGTGCGAGGCATCCCTTCCCCGCGTCCCAAGCGTATCCACCGCGGCAAGCCTCGTCGATACGGATTCCTACGCAGCGAGAAGCGGGGCTTTGGATCTAGTGGAGACCGCGAAGTTCGGCGGGAGAAGCCGCTCGGCAATCAGCCAGGAACCCAGGGGGCGTGGCCGGGCGTGCTGTCGTGTCAAGCACCAGTAGGTCGCTGCTTGACATGCGACAAGATCCGATGGGAACTCACATCCGACAGAATATGAAGCGCGCCATTACGTACAAATACGTATCCATCCCTCGCACGAGGTGTGATACTCTACGCCGGGATGCCACATAGTGCGGCGTCCCCCTCCCGGCCAGTTGGACCGCCGGAGCGACTGCCCCGCCAGGTAGCGCAAGGCGAGACGGCTACTAACGACCCCGCCACGAAGTTCACCCTGTTCAACGCTCCCCCGGCGTGGATAGATGCTGCCCCGGGAGGGTCGCGCGCACCCCGCCTGCGCCCCCGAAGCTGGCCAAGCTTGCTCTATCCATTTCCTGGAGGTCGTGGGGGCTCTGTTGGAGTCGGCGCGGCCCGCCGTCCTCGACCACCAGCCAGGTGGCGCCGCGCCGCCAACGGACCCCGCGCGATAGCGGCCAGTCTTGAAGGAAGGTGAGCCGCTCGCTGCAAGGGATACGCGCCTGATTTTGCAGCAGCGCGGAGAAGTGTATTGGGAGGCGTGCTATGAAGGCGTACTCTAGGCGAAATACCCGAAGCCCGCTCCTGCTGGTCCGGAGGGCTGCCCCAAGGCTAGTGTTCACAACCGCTCTAACGCTGGCTTTGGCCGTGGGTTTTGTTCTCGCGCTTGCACAATGGCCTACGCTGACCCGGGGCGCCAGCACGACGACCCTCACGCCGCTGGCGGTCTCCCAAGACACCGGTGAGAAGCCTCAGTCGAAGGTCTGGCTGTACAACAACACCTGGTGGGCAGTCATGCCGAACAGCTCCGGCACCTACCTGTGGAGACTCCAGCCCGACAACAGTTGGCTCAACGTGCTCAAGGTGTCGGACAGTACCGACGCCAGGGCGGACGTCAAGGCCG